>JAJYHV010000049.1 GCA_021790515.1 Pseudomonadota bacterium | reverse complement strand
CCTTGACAAGCGCTGTACTGTGCCTGGCATGAGATGCTCAATCGGTTTTTTCCTGTGAGTCCAAATAATAGGTGACTTGAGTGCGCGGATTGAGGTATTCGCGCACGCCAACGGGTAATTTCTTCGGCCTCAGGCTCCGGTCGATTTTCAGATCCGGTTCGTCAGTCAGGCTGATGATGACGGCTTCTTCTCGTGGAATGTCCGGATCGTAAACAAGAATGTTCGGCTTTAGCGGGTTGTCAGGATTCACCGATAACACCAACCCAAACATTTCGTTGGATAATTGTACGATGCTTCCCGGTGGGAAGACACCCAAACTACGAATAAATGCGCTGAGCATATCCGTATCAAATTGTGCCCGTTTGTGGGTAAACAGATAGGAAAGCGCTTCAGCCGGAGGATAAGCATTCGCCGGATTGATTGACGGATTGCACAGGTTGTCATAAGCATTGACGATGGCCACTAATCGGGACAAGGGGGCGATTTTTTTGTCCGTCAGTTTGCGGGGATACCCGCTGCCATCCATGTGTTCGTGATGTTGCGCAATAATGGTCAATCCGGTATCAGACAAACCCATTTTTTTGGCGAAAACAACCCCGAAGTCACAATGCTGCTGGAATATGGTCAACTCGGCTTTGGTCAAGGCTTCGTTTTTTGCCAATATTTTGTAAGGAATTTCTGTTTTGCCAATATCATGCAACATGGCTGCCATGCCCAGATCGCGCATTTGTTCGCTGTCCATGTTCAAGGTTTTGGCCAACATCAGTGAGAGCACGGTGACATTCAAGGAATGAAAATACACATTGTCGCCCAGTTTGCCGCCCATGGCATGAATCAGGATGTCACGTTCTTTCAGAATGCTCATTACCATCTGATCCACCAGTTTGCTGGTTTCGGCCAACGCCTCATGTGGTCGTGAGTGTATGTTTCGTGTGATGTTGCGAACGGAATCTGCCGCGCGCATGAAAGCGTACTCCACCCGAGAGATGTTATTGCGAATCTGTTTCAACTGCGTCATCCGTTGTTGTTTTGCCTGCATGAGTTCAACGTCAGTGGCATCGACAGTGTTTACTGTGGCAGGAGTTGCTGTTGGGGGTGGCAACAGGAGTTCAAGTGGCTCGCAATCGCTTTTTTCAGGCGTATAACGAACGCGTTTCAACCCCAGTTTGCGCAACATTTCTATCTGTTGCTGGTTTTTTATTTTGAAACTGCTGAAAGCGAAGGGGTGATCCATCCATCTGAGATCAAGATGAATATACAAACCCGGGCAGAGCTGTTCGAGAGAGATGTCGTTAGTGTTTGTCGGTATCACGATGAAAAATTATTGTCCCTTATAACTGGCCGGCAAGGAAGCACGGATTCTCTGGCAGGCTATTGAAAAATGCCGTGGGTACTGCATTTTTTGCTATCAATGCGTGGTATGCCAATTTAGCCGCGAGTGTAGTCGAACTGTCAAGTCCTGATGTGATATTGGTTGATACGGTTTTTTGGCGCGGGTGCGGCAATTTTTCGTCAGCACGTTGTTGTTTTGCCCGCTGTGCAACATGGCAGATATGATGCGTTTCGAAAAGATTCAATGCACGCTCTTGGTGCGGATTGTTTCTGTTTGCGCCATATTGATTCACGCGCGACCGGGTAGCGGGTGTTTTTTAAGAAATCTTTGATTTGTTTCAACCTGGTAGTGATGACGTCTGGCAGAGGTAAGTCGGCGGTTTCTTAATATGACGCCGCCAGAATTTGCTGTTGTTTGTTTTTGGCCTGATTTTTGCTTTGTTAGAACATCCTGGCAATTTACGGCTGTGATAAAAGAACAATGGCGCAAATAAAAACTGTCTGTCCATATTGTGGTGTTGGCTGCGGTCTGGTGATGGAAGTCGAGCAAAATCGTGTGGTCAAGGTGCGCGGTGACAAACAGCACCCTGCCAATTTTGGTCGTTTGTGCACCAAAGGGTTGACTTGCGCAGAGCCATTGACGGCGGCCGGCCGTCTGGAGCATGCCTGGTTGCGCACCAATCGTCATCATGAACCGGTGAGAACCGGGATTGCAACGGCTATTACGCATACTGCCCGGCAGTTACGGGAAATCATCGAACAGCATGGGCCGGATGCCTTGGCGTTTTATGTGTCAGGACAAATGTCGATGGAGGCGCAGTATCTCGCCAACAAGTTGGCTAAAGGGTTTGTGCGGACACGCCATATTGAATCGAATTCCCGTTTGTGCATGGCAAGCGCTGGTAGCGGTTATAAACTTTCACTGGGTGCCGATGCGCCGCCAGGGTCTTATGACGACTTTGATCATGCGGATTTGTTTTTGGTCGTAGGCGCCAATATGGCGGATTGCCATCCCATTCTGTTTTTGCGTTTGCTGGACAGGGTCAGAGCAGGCGCCAGATTGATCGTGGTCGATCCAAGACGCAATGCAACGGCTGACAAGGCGCATTTGTATCTGCCGGTTCGACCCGGAACGGATTTGGCCTTGCTCAACGGGTTGCTGTATGTGCTGTGGCAAAATGGCGATATTGATCAGGAATTTATTGACAGGCATACGCAGGGGTGGGAGGCGATGCCTGATTTTCTGGCCGATTATACGCCGGAAAAAGTGGCAGAAATCACTGGCCTGCCAGAAGCAGATATTCGCAAGACGGCACAGTGGATTGCCGAGTCGAAAAATGTAATGAGTTGCTGGACCATGGGGCTGAACCAGAGCATCCATGGCACCTGGAACACCAATGCCATGTGTAACTTGCATCTGGCGACCGGTACGATTGGCCGGGCGGGGAATGGCCCGTTTTCGTTGACCGGGCAACCCAATGCCATGGGCGGGCGCGAGATGGGATATATGGGCGGAGGTTTGCCGGGGCAGCGCTCCGTTTTTAGCGCGCAGGATCGTCAGGAAGTCGAACGGTTGTGGCAGATTGCGCCAGCAACGCTTCGCGATGAAGCAGGCAGTGGCACGATTGCGATGTTTCAGGCCATGCAAACGGGAGATATCAAGGCGTGCTGGATTATCTGCACCAATCCGGTGGCGTCGGTTGCCAATCGTCAACAGGTGATTGCTGGACTTGAAGCGGCTGAATTGGTCGTCGTGCAAGACGCTTTTCTGGATACGGAAACGAATCGTTATGCAGATATTCTTTTGCCGGGTGCGCTGTGGGCCGAAGCAGAAGGCGTCATGGTCAATTCGGAACGTAACCTGAGTTTGATGCAGCGAGCGGTGATGCCGCCGGGTGAGGCGATGCCGGATTGGCAAATCATTGCCAGTGTGGCGTGTGAAATGGGTTTTGCGGCGGATTTCTCTTACGCCAGCGCAGCAGAGGTGTTTGATGAAATCCGGCAATTCGTCAATCCGCGCACGGGTTACGATATTCGCGGCGTCAGTTACGCCCGGTTGCGTGAGCATCCAGTGCAATGGCCGTGTCGCGACAGTGATGGCGATAGCCGGGAACCCATTCGTTATCTGAATGATGGTATTTATCAGTCCTTGCTCACTGACGAGGATGGCGTGCAACCGCGTTTCAGATTCGCCACCGAATCGGGTAAAGCCGTGTTTTATACGCGGCCTTATTTGCCACCGGATGAGTTGCCGGACGAAGTGTTTCCCTGGGTGCTGAATACCGGACGTTTGCAGCACCAGTGGCATACGATGACCAAGACCGGCAAAGTGGCCACGTTAAACAAGCTCAATCCCGGGCCGTTTGTGGAAATCCATCCCCATGATGCAGAAATATTGGGCGTTGTTGATAAAGACAGCGTCTGCGTGCGCTCCCGGCGCGGACAGGTTGTGTTGCCAGCGTTGCTGACCGAACGGGTTAGTCCCGGGCAGTGTTTTGTTCCTTTTCACTGGAATGATGTGTTTGGCGAGGCATTGGCAATCAATGCGGTAACCAGCGATGCCATCGATCCAATTTCGCAGCAGCCTGCGTTCAAGTTTTGTGCTGTTGCTCTCGCGCGCGTTGAACCAGACGCGAATTTATCGGTGACGATAGACAAGAACAACGGTGTTCTTGTGGGTGTCAAAGTGGACACGTCGACTACTGCTTGCAAGGAATTCGACATGAATCACATTGATGCACTGGCCAGGCTTGCTGGCCTGGACTTGACCACTTCCATGGAATTGAATATGTACGAAAAATCGTACATGCAAGGATTTTTGTCCGCTTTGCGGACCGACGAAGCAAACAGGATTGGTGGCGTGCCGGTGTTGCCGGCAGACGTTCCGTTCGATGAATCGAAACGTTTTCTCATCAACGGGATGTTGGCCGGCCTGTTTTCCCGTTCGCAATACGGACAACCGCAGCCACCGGCAGGATTGGCAGGCCATGGGATGCCCGCCGCAACACGAGAAGATTCATCTTCCCTCAAAATCAGCGTGTTGTGGGCGTCGCAAACCGGCAATACTGAAGATTTCGCCGGTTGGTGCGCTGAGCGTTTGGCTGCTGCGGGATATGAAGTCAGCCTGCGTACCATGAACGATGTGCAGATGAATGAACTGGCGCACATGCCGCATCTGTTGCTGCTCACCAGCACGTTTGGTGATGGCGATGCGCCGGACAACGCACAGGATTTTTGGCGGGCATTACAATCGCTGGCAGGATTGTCATTGACCCGTGTACGTTATTCTGTGTTGGCATTTGGTGATTCCAGTTACGATCAGTTTTGTGGTTTTGGACGCAAACTGGATGCGAAACTTGCCGAATTGGGCGCGCAATGTTTTCTGGCGCGCGGGGAATGTGAACCGGAATACCAGCAACAGGCCAGTGTTTGGCTGGCTGCTGCGATGCAGTCACTGGAATCAATCACCAGCCGGACAGTCAGTCCTGCGCTGGTTGTTGTCGGTGATGCCGGCGAAGTTCAGGATACTTTGACGATAACACCGACATTGCCTCGGGAGCAAAGAATCAATGCACGCCTGGTGGAAAATCGTTTGCTCAGCGGTGCAGGCAGCAACAAAGAGGTACGTCAGTTTGTGCTGGATTTGCCGCCCGGAGTGACGTATGAACCCGGGGACGCATTGGGTGTGCTGCCACAGAATGGCTTGGCACAGGTGCAAGAAGTGTTGGATGTATTTGGTTGGCAGGCAGGGCAAATGGTCATGACACCGGCCGGGGAATTGGCGTTGGAGATTGCTTTGCAGCGCCATTACGATGTGACGCGTGTGACTCGGGACTTTGTTGCGTGGCTGGCAACAAAAAACCGGCATCCACAATTGAGCGCCTGTTTACGCGCAGATGGTGAGCATGATTTTACTCGCTGGGCGTGGGGAAAACAGGTGGCAGACGTCGTACGTGAATTTCCTGTCAAGGTAACGGCCGCAGAATGGCTGTCGGTCGCCAAACCTTTACAGACACGATTGTATTCCATCGCGTCGAGTGCGCGGCAATCTTTGCATCAGGTGCATCTGACGGTATCCGTGGTGCGTTATGAATATGACGGACAGAGGCGTCAAGGTGTGGCTTCCGGATTTTTGGCAGATCAGGCGCTGGATGGTGCCGGTAGCGGAGAAATTTCCGTCTTGGTTAAAAAGAACCGCCAATTTCGTTTGCCGTCAGACGATACGGCGCCCGTCATCATGGTCGGGCCTGGTACGGGGATTGCTCCGTTTCGAGCGTTTTTACAGGAACGGAAGGCAAGGCGAGCCAGCGGAAAAAACTGGCTGATCTTTGGTGAACAGCACGAGAACTGTGATTTTTATTACCGCGAAGAATGGGAAGCGTTATTGGAAAATGGCATTTTGAGCCGATTGGACACTGCTTTTTCGCGCGATCAATCCAAAAAGATTTATGTCCAGCATCGCCTGCTCGAACAGGCCGAATTGTTGTGGCGTTGGCTGCAACAGGGCGCTTTCTTTTATGTGTGCGGTGACGCCGAGCACATGGCCAAGGATGTGGATGCAGCGCTCAAACAAGTTGTGCAACAGCAAGGGGGCATGTCGCCCGACGCAGCGGCGAGTTATGTTCGTGCGTTGGTACAGGAAAAGCGTTATTGCCGGGATGTGTACTGATATTACTTTGCTGGCCGGGATATCTCTGTCGGACAGGGATTTCCGGAATGGCAAGCATGGCGCATGGATTTGGTGGCGTACACTGGCGTAGATGGAGAAAAACAGGCAGACAGCCCATGATTGTCTCCATCGCCGGGTTGGCAGAGGTGATGAAAATCAGCCGGTCAGCAGCAACCGGTCAGCAGCAACCGGTCAGCAGCAACCGGTCAGCAGCAACCGGTCAGCAGCAACCGGTCAGCAGCAACCGGTTAGCGACATGATTCAGTAGATATTCAGATATAGCAAGCCGCCCTCATTGTCGACGGTATATCGGTTGACGCATCCTTCATCGGGGGTTGCGGCGTTACCGCTGTCCAGATTGATCACCCATCCGTGCAGGGGGCAGGTGACTTGCGTGCCATGCACGATACCTTGTGCCAACGGGCCGCCTTTGTGCGGGCATCGGTTGTCCAATGCAAATATCTGATCGTCCAATGTGCGGAATACGGCAATTTCTCCCGTTGGCGTTTGCACGATGCGCGCGCCTTGACGAGGAATATCATTCAGGTGGCCGAGAGCGATGCGTGAGGCAGTCATGGTGATTATCCTTCGATGGTGGCCAATGGTTTGTATTCGAATGCTTCTTTGCCGTTGGCGTGTTCTTGCCACGGGTCGGTCTGTGCGTTGGCTTGCGATTGCAGGAATCGCGCAAACAACGCACTGCGGTTGTTCGCATCGTCTACAATGTGCTGCTTGATGTGAGACAGACCAACGCGTTCGATCCACGGCGCCGAGCGCTCCAGATAATGCGCTTCTTCGCGGTACATTTGCATGAATGCGCCACAATATTCGATGACTTCTTCTTCTGTGCCGACCTTGCACAGGAAATCGGTGACACGTACTTTGATGCCGCCATTGCCGCCAACGTGAATTTCGTAGCCCGAATCGACGCAGACGATACCGAAATCTTTAATGGTGGATTCGGCACAGTTGCGCGGGCAACCGGAGACTGCAAGTTTGAATTTATGCGGTGTCCACGAACCCCAGGTCATTTTTTCCAGCCGTATGCCAAGCGCAGTGGAATCCTGCGTGCCAAAGCGGCACCATTCTGATCCCACGCAGGTTTTGACTGTGCGTAATGCTTTGCCATAAGCATGTCCGGAAACAAAACCGGCATCGGCCAGATCGTGCCACATGGCGGGCAGATCGGCTTTGGCGACGCCCAACAGGTCAATACGTTGCCCGCCGGTGATCTTGATTGTGGGAACGGCGTATTTGTCGGCGACATCCGCGATGCTGCGTAATTCTTTTGCCGAGGTGACGCCACCCCAGATACGCGGCACCACCGAATACGTGCCGTCTTTCTGAATGTTGGCGTGCACGCGTTCGTTGATGAAACGGGAGCGGCTGTCATCCTGATAGCTGTCCGGCCACGCCGCCAGCAGATAGTAATTCAGCGCGGGGCGGCACTTGGCGCAACCGTCCGTGGTCTTCCATTCCAGCGTTTGCATCAGCTGTGGAATGCTGTGCAATGACAGTTGTGTGATGGCGTTGCGCACTTCATCGTGACTGAGTTCGGTGCAGGGGCACAGAGGTTTTTTGCTGGATTGCGTGGAATAATCGCCGCCGACCGTGCTGGCAAGAATGGCTTCAACCAGACCGGTACATGAGCCGCAAGAGCTGGATGCTTTGGTATGGGCTCGTACTTCTTCCAGTGTAAACAGTTTTTTTTCCAGAATGGTTTTGATGATATGGCCTTTTTTGATGCCATTGCAACCACAGATTTCAGCCGAATCCGGCAGATTCAGGATGCTGGCCGCACCAGATCGTCCGGCATCGCCTAAGTGTGCCTGACCAAACAACAAATGTTCCCGCATGTCGCTGATGTCAGTGCCATCGCGCAATAGTTGGAAATACCACGAGCCATCCATGGTATCGCCATATAAAATGGCGCCACGCAGTTTGTTGTCACGGAGTACCAGTTTTTTGTAGATGCCTCGGGTGGCGTCTTGCAGCAACAACTCTTCGTCATCGTCTGTTGCATGAAAGTCGCCGGCCGAGAACAGATCGATGCCGGTAACTTTCAGTTTTGTTGAGGTCTGTGAACCTTCGTAGCGCATGCGGCCATATTGCGCGAGGTGGTTGGCGGCAACTTTTGCCTGTTCGAATAATGGCGCGACCAGACCATATGTCTGGTTTCGGTGTTGCACGCATTCGCCGACAGCGTAAATACGGGGGTCGAAGGTTTGCAAAGTGTCGTTGACGACAATGCCACGCTCGCAATGGATGCCTGCGGATTTTGCCAGCGCAATGTTGGGGCGTATGCCCGCCGCCATGACCACCAGGCTGGCAGCTATTTCTGTGCCATTTTTGAACCGCAGACCGGTGACATGGCCTGTGCCAAGAATGGCTTCGGTCTGGTGGGCCATCAGGAAAGTCAGTCCGCGTTTGATGAGGGCTTTTCTGAGCATGTCGCCGCCAGTTTTATCGAGCTGGCGTTCCATCAAACAGTCTGACAGATGAACCACGGTGACTTGCATGCCACGCAGGGATAATCCATAAGCAGCTTCAAGTCCGAGCAGGCCACCGCCGATGACGACCGCGTGGCCTCCTGTCTGTGCGGCGGCAAGCATGGTTTGCACGTCAGCAATGCTGCGGTAACCAATGACGCCGGGCAGGTCGATGCCGGGAATGGGTGGCATGAAAGGATTTGAGCCTGTTGCAATCAGCAGACGGTCGTAAGGTGTTTGCATTCCATCATCGGTGCTGACGAAACGTTTGACGCGGTCGATATGGGTGACAGCATGCCCTGCATGCAACGTGATATTGTGTTGCCGATACCAGTCAAAAGAATTGAGTATGGTCTCGTCAAACGACATTTCGGCAGACAAAACCGGTGACAACAGAATACGGTTGTAATTTGGCTGGGGTTCATTGCCGAAAACCGTGATGTCATAGGTGTCAGGTGACATGTTGAGTAATTCTTCGACGGTACGGATGCCTGCCATTCCGTTACCAATAACAACAAGACGCATGGTCATGATAGGGTTCTCCCGTTTAGATGGCGGCGGTTTCTCGCGCACGAATGGAAAAATGGTTGCTATAAGCGGATGCCGAGGCTGAATCAAATTTGATGCCATCAAACAGCGTGATGCTGGACACGGGTTCCGGTATGCTGACACCAAGGTAACGTGCCACTTCACAATATAGCGGTACTTGATTGATTTCTTTTGATACTGCAAGATAATCCGGCTCTTGCTCCAATAGACCCCAACGGTAAAACTGGGTCAGAAACCAGACGCCATGGGCATAATGCGGATAATTTACCTGGCCGTCGTCAAAAAACTTCAGGGGATATTTATCCTGCCAGATTTTCCCCAGGCCATTTTCATATCGTCCAGTCATGCGTTGGGCCACCAGTTGAGCGGGGGCATCGATATTGGCTTTTTCGATAATGAGCGCGGCAAAATCTTCTTTATGGCGATATGTGTCGGCGTGGCGTGAGGCTTCCAGTAATGCGCTGATGAGTGCGCGGGCCGTTTTGGGGTAACGTTCGATAAAACTGTATCGTGTGGCGAGCACTTTTTCCGGGTGGTCATTCCAGATGGCTTGCGATGTCATGGCGGTGAAACCTGTGTCTTCGTGAATGGCGCGCGCATTCCACGGTTCGCCACCGCAGAAACCATCCAGATCGCCGCAACGCATGATGCTCCCCATGTGCTGTGGTGGTACGGCAACAGTTTGCACATCGGTCAGTGGATTGATATCGTGAGCGGCCAGCCAGTAATATAACCACATGGCGTGCGTGCCGGTCGGGTAGGTGTGAGCGAATGTTAATTGACGCTGGTTTTTGTCAGTCTGTCTTTTGAGGGTGGTTCCGTTTGTCACACCTTGATCGCGCAACTGATTGGACAAGGTGATGGCTTGCCCGTTGTGGTTAAGACCCATCAATATGGCCATGGGATTTTTTTGCAGGTTACCCAAACCAAGATGCGTGCCATAGATCATGCTGTACAAACTGTGCGCGGCATCGAGTTCACCCAGCACCAGTTTGTCGCGCAATGCCGACCAACTGGCTTCACGGGACAGGGTGATATTTAGTCCGTATTTTTTGTCCAACCCGAGTTCGCAGGCAAGAATCAGACTGGCGCAATCGGTCAAAGGCATAAACCCGATGGTAAGGTGGGTTTTTTCCGGTGCATCTGATCCGCTGATCCAGGCACCCGCTGTGATGGCGTTGTTCGTGGCATTGTTCGTGGCATTGTTCATGTGTCGACATGCTTTCATTCGGATTGAAAATGCAAAAGGCGTCTTGCCGCAGATCAGTGCAGCAAGACGCCTTTGTCTTGGCATAGGCATCGTCGTTGATGCTTATGCCAGCCTTTATAAGCAAGAAAAGTGCCAGTTACGCCGTTACGGTGATTTTTGGTGAAGCAGGGAGTTTTTGGCGCGTTATGATGGATTGCGTGCACCAATGTGGCAGATGTGTTGTTTGTTTTTGCACGGAAACGGTGCGGATACCGGTTGTTTGCTTCAGTTTTATTTTTTGTTGCCCGGATTTTCCAGTTCGTGCGTCAAGATGATGGCTTCAGCGATTTCGGCCATGCGTTTGCCTTTATTCATGGCCAGTTTGCGCATGCGGGCATGTGCTTCTGCTTCGTTGATGCGCTGTTCGGTCATCAAAATGCCTTTGGCCTGTTCGATTGATTTGCGCTCAACCAATTCTTGTCGTGCGTGACGAAGTTCATCCCGTAAACGTTTGAATTCGGCGAAGCGGGCGCTGGCGACCTGAATGATGCCGGACAGATCTTCGCGTGCCACGTGGTGGGTAATATAGGCACTGACACCGGCACGAATGGCACTTTGAATGTGTGCGGGATCATTTTTTCCACCCAGCACGACAACTGGTTTTTCCAGTGCGCCCGACATCAGGCTGATGTGTTCCAGCGTATCGCGTTCGGGAGCATTTGTATCGACGAGGATGACGTCTACCTTGGCTTCACGCAAACGATTCTCGTTGACATCCTGCCAGCGTAGCGGCGGCAACACCGTAAAACCGCTCAGCTCCAGGCTGGCTTTGAGCCAACTGGCGCGTTCGTTTTCATTGTCGATGATCAGGATGGTTTGCATGGCGGGGCGGTGTCAGAAAGTGACCGGGTTTTTTTATCTTACTGGATTTTTGTGCGATGTGACAAGGTTGGCGCTCAAAAAATAGGCATGAATATTGCTAAATGAATGGCGGCAATATTTTTTTATGCAAAACGGAGGCGTGCGATGGATAAAGCATTTTGGAAGGCGGGGCATCCCCCGACACTTTTGGCGGCATTTCTATATTTTGATGTGTCGTTCATGGTGTGGGTGATGTTGGGGCCTTTGGGTGTACAGATTGCGCACAGCCTGCATCTGGATGCGGCACAAAAAGGCATGATGGTCGCCACTCCCATTTTGGCCGGGGCTGTGTTACGCATTGTGATGGGTTTGCTGGTAGATCATCTCAAGCCAAAAATGGCCGGATTGTTGGGGCAAACCGTCGTCTTGCTCAGTCTGGCCTGGGCGTGGCTGGCTGGCGTGCATGGTTTTCAGCAAGTACTCGTACTTGGCGCATTGTTGGGTTTTGCCGGCGCCTCGTTTGCCGTAGCATTGCCGTTGGCCTCGCGCTGGTATCCACCGCAGTATCAGGGGACGGCGCTTGGCATTGCCGGTGCGGGCAATTCCGGTACGGCGCTGGCTGCGATATTTGCGCCGGGACTTGCGGCAGCCTATGGTTGGACAAATGTGTTTGGGCTTGCACTCATTCCGCTGGTTGCGGTGTTGCTGGTTTATTCTGCTTTGGCCAAAGACAGTCCGGAGTGCCCGCCTGCAAAAACCTTGCGCGAGTATTTGCAGGTGTTGCGCGACAAGGATGCCTGGTGGTTCATGTTTTTTTATGGTGTGACGTTTGGTGGTTTCGTTGGTCTGGCTTCCAGTCTGACCATTTACTTTAATACCCAGTATGGATTATCGCCGGTGGTGGCAGGTTATTTTACGGCGGCCTGCGTGTTTGCCGGTTCGCTGGTGCGTCCTTTGGGTGGTATGCTTGCTGACCGTATAGGAGGGATTCGTACACTACTTGTCATGTATACTTTGGCGGCAATTTTTCTGTTGGCGATTAGTAGTGGCATGTCCACGCCATGGTTGGCGTTATTGGTGATCGTGCCGGTGATGCTGGCGTTGGGAATGGGTAATGGTGCAGTGTTCCAGTTGGTTCCACAACGATTTCGGCGAGAGATCGGGGTCATGACCGGCCTGGTCGGGATGGCAGGGGGAGTAGGTGGTTTTTATCTCGCCTCCAGTCTGGGCTATTCACGCCAGTTGACGGGAAGCTATCAGATCGGATTTATCCTGTTTGCCGGTCTGGCGTTATTATCGTTATTCGGGTTAAGTATGGTCAAACGCCGCTGGCGCACGACCTGGGGTGCTGCGTCGGTTGCCGGGGCGCGTGTTTGAACCGGCAAGCCGTGTATCGGGTGGCTCACGCGACGGCAACGGGGCCGCGGGAGCGCAACGAGGATTTTTGTGCGTTTGTCGAGCCCGGAAAAACAGTTGCGACAGTCAAAGGGATGCTGGCTGCACTGGCCGACGGTGTATCTGGCGGGGCGGGCGGTCGTGAGGCGGCGGAATACACCGTGCGTGGTCTGCTGGCGGATTATTATGCCACACCGGATACTTGGGCTGTGCCATATGCGCTGGAAAGGGTGCTTTCTGCCATCAATCGCTGGTTGATAGCACAGGCGGTGACACGCCGCGATCTGGCGGGAATGTCGTGTACCCTGTCTGCATTGGTGTTGCGGGGGCAGCATTTTTATCTCGCGCAGGTAGGGGATTCCCGTATTTATCGTTTGCGTGGCGGCGTGCTGGAGCAATTGACGACTGATCATGTCTGGGATCGGCCGGATATGCGGCATGTTTTGAAACGTGCGGTTGGCCTTGATCAACACTTGATGGTGGATTTTTCCGACGGCGATTTGCAGGCTGGCGATGCTTTTTTGCTGGTGTCGGATGGTGTATGGGAAGCACTTGGTGATGTGGTCATGCACCGTACGCTCGACGAGAATGATAATCCGGAGTTGGCGGCAGCGGCATTGGTGACGCAGGCGCATCGACGCGGTGGGCAAGACAATGCCAGCGCACTGGTTATCCGTGTTGACGCCGTGGCGGAAAATGGCTGGCAGGATCATTTATCCGCAGGGCGTCGTTTACCTGTGCCGCCTCGATTGAAATCCGGTATGCAAATTGATGGTTTTGAGGTATTGGAGGTGATCCATGCTTCACGTTTGTCATTGTTGTATAAAGTTAAAAATCTGCGTGACGGTCAAAATCATGTCCTGAAAACCTTGCCGCCGGACATGATGGGGCAGGCAGAATTGTCCATTGCGTTGATGCAAGAAGAATGGCTGGCGAAACGGGCGTTGGCGCATTATTTTCCACAGGTGTTGCCCTTGGTTGCCGAGCAACGTTCGGCGCTTTATTATGTGATGTCGTGGCATGCAGGCGCAACATTGCAGCAATATATTGACGCCGGCCGTCATTTTTCTGTGGCGGATATTATCCAGATGGGAATTCGGACGCTGAAAGGGTTGGCAAGCCTGCATCGGCTGAATATTTTGCATCGTGACATCAAGCCGGCCAATCTGCACTGGGGAGACGATGGTCGATTACGCATCCTCGATTTTGGTGTGGCAACGAGCCTTGCCTGGCAAAATACGGGGGTTGGCGTTGGCACACCGGCTTTCATGGCGCCGGAGTTGTTGCTGGAAGCTGCGCGGGCGAGTGTATCCAGCGAATTGTACGCTGTGGGTGTTACGTTATATTATTTGTTGACCCGACATTATCCATACGGCGAAATCGAGCCGTTTCAACATCCGGTGTTTGGCGAGATGACGCCGGTGGTGCGTTATCGGCCAGAGACGCCCGCCTGGCTCGAACATGTGCTGCAAAAAGCCGTTGCCCGTAAACCGGGAGAACGTTTTGAAACGGCGGAAGAGTTTTTGCTGGCGCTGGAATATGGTGAGCGGCGCCCGTTATCAGCGTTGCCTGCCACACCGCTGTTGGCCAGACAACCGTTGATTATCTGGCGTTCCGTGGCAATTTTTGCTCTGGTGCTGGATTTTTTTCTGGCGTACATTTTGTTTGTGCGTTGATTGACCGTCATTTTTGTTCGCCTGTTTTTGCGGTATACTTTCCCGCCGTTGTCGTCATGGTGTGGTGCGCGCGGTGCGCGAATCCACACAAAACCCGGGCTCGCGGAGGCGGTGCAACCGCATGAAAAAATGGGTTAACATCAGGCGTGTCTCGCCTGCCTTGCTATAATTTTATGGTTAACTAGTTGGTAGATATGACAGCGACGCATTTTATGGACATTCCGGCTTTGCGGATTGCCGAGGGAACGGTGCATTTGCCCGGTTCAAAAAGTCTTTCCAACCGGATTTTGTTGCTCGCGGCATTGGCTGAGGGTGAAACCTTGGTGCGTCATGTGCTCGACTGTGACGATACGCGGGTCATGCTGGCTGCTTTGACGCAACTGGGCGTGATCTGCCAGCAGGTGGATGGCAGTCGCGATTATTTAATCAAGGGTGTTGCCGGGCGATTTCCGGTACAACAGGCAGAATTGTTTCTCGGTAATGCAGGAACCGCATTTCGCTCCCTGACCGCCGTGTTGGCCCTATCGGGTGGTTCATATCGTCTTACCGGTACGGCACGCATGCATGAGCGACCCATTGGTGATCTGGTCGATGCGCTACGCGGTCTGGGAGCGCAGATAAGTTACCTGGGAACAGAGGGATGCCCGCCGCTCGATATTGCGCCGGCCACGCCTTCCGCATTGGCATCTGTCAGTGTGCGGGGCTCGGTATCCAGCCAGTTTTTGACGGGTTTGCTGTTGGCCGCGCCATTGTTACAGCGTGAGGTGACCGTACGCGTGGCTGGCGAGTTGATTTCCAAGCCTTATATCGATATTACGCTCAAACTCATGCGCCGCTTTGGTGTGATTGTCGAGACGGAAGGATTGAGTGTTTTTCATCTGCGTGCGAACAGGCAGTATGTGAGTCCGGGTAACATTGAAGTCGAAGGTGATGCGTCGTCAGCATCTTATTTTTTGGCAGCAGGGGTTATCGGCGGCGGTCCGGTGCGGGTGGAAGGGGTGGGGCGACTCAGTATTCAGGGAGATGTCCGTTTTGCGCAGGCGTTGGTGCAGATGGGGGCGATCGTCGAATACGAGGACAAAGCCATCGTGGTTTGTAGTGGAGAAGAGTTGGCTGGTATTGACGGTGATTTCAACCATATTCCGGATGCGGCCATGACTTTGGCGGTATTGGCGTTGTTTGCACGCGGTGAAACTGTATTGCGTAACATTGGCAGTTGGCGGGTGAAGGAAACCGATCGCATTACTGCCATGGCCACCGAGTTGCGCAAAGTGGGGGCGGAAGTAGAGGCGGGGAGTGATTATTTGCGTATCGTGCCACCGGAAAAAATTCTGCCGGCCACGATTGATACTTACGATGATCATCGTATGGCGATGTGTTTCTCGCTGGTTGCATTGGCTGGCGTGCCGATTCGTATTAATGATCCTTCCTGTGTCAACAAGACATTTCCGGAATACTTTAATGTATTTTCTACGATTGCGCGGCCATGAGCGCTGAGAGAGCCCCGGGCTTTGTACCGGTTATTGCCATTGACGGCCCTTCAGCGTCAGGAAAGGGTACGGTGGCCAGTCTGGTGGCGCGGCAATTGGGTTTTCATTATCTGGACAGTGGCGCATTGTATCGTCTGACGGCATTGGCTGCTGAGCGGCAGGGAGTGTCCTGGCACGATGAAATGGCGTTGGCGGCGCTGGCGGAACGATTGTCGGTGCGTTTTGAAGCGAATGCTGTCTGGTTGGATGAGCGGCAGGTAGACGATGTGTTGCGTAGTGAAAATATGGGGGCCGGCGCTTCCTGTGTTGCCCAGTATCCTGCGGTTCGTGCCGCATTACTGGCGCGTCAACGGGCTTTTCGTCGTGCGCCGGGGTTGGTGGCCGATGGCCGGGACATGGCGTCAGTGGTATTTCCGGACGCCAGTTTGAAAGTTTTTTTGACCGCCAGCCCGGAAATTCGCGCGGAAAGACGCTATAAGCAGTTGATGGAAAAAGGGATGGATGTTAAAATCGACAATCTGCTCGTTGAATTGACGCGACAAATGGCAGAGCGCGATGCGCGTGATGCAGCGCGCGCCGTTGCCCCGTTGGTGCGTGAACCGACTGCCGAATTACTCGACACCAGTGCCATGACGATACAAATGGCGGTGGATTGGGTGTTGGCGCGCTGGAAGCATTTGCAGCAAGTGTGATATAAATGCTGTTGTTAAGAGTTGCAAGAGTTGGTTGTTGCAAGAGTTGGTTGTTGCAAGAGTCAGTTGTTGCAAGAGTCAGTTGTTGCAAGAGTTGGTTATATTGATCAACTGGTTTTCAGTTGGCAAGGGTGTCAAGGATTGCTTGATCTGCCTGTGGTGGCAAATCATCAATCGCTTGGCTTGGTGGGCGAGTCCCAAATTTTACCCCGCTATATATCGCGGTTTTTTCAGGTTAATCATTCATGTCTATTGTTTCTGAACCCGTTGCCGAAAACGGTATGGAGAGTTTTGCAGCACTGTTTGAAGAAAGTTTGAGCCGTCAGGAGTTGCGTGCCGGCGAAGTCATTACTGCCGAAGTGGTCGGTATCGACGACAATTTTGTCATCGTCAATGCCGGACTGAAGTCCGAAAGCCTGATTCCGATCGAAGAATTTCGCTCCGATCGTGGCGAACTGGAAGTCAAGGTAGGCGATTTCGTCAGCGTAGCGATTGAAATGCTGGAAGATGGCTACGGCTCTACCCGTTTGTCGCGCGACAAGGCCAAGCGACTGGCTGCCTGGATTAACCTGGAAAAAGCCATGGAAGACGGCGAGATCATCTCTGGCATGGTCAATGGCAAGGTCAAAGGCGGTTTGACAGTCATGGTAAACGGGATTCGGGCTTTCTTGCCTGGCTCTTTGGTGGATATTCGTCCGGTCAAGGACACGACTCCATATGAAAACAAAGAGATGGAATTCAAGGTCATCAAGCTCGACCGTAAACGCAATAATGTAGTCGTTTCACGCCGCGCCGTGCTTGAAGCAACGATGGGTGCGGATCGCGATGCATTGATGTCCAACCTGAAAGAAGGCGCCATCGTCAGAGGCGTGGTCAAAAACATTACTGATTATGGCGCGTTTGTTGATTTGGGCGGTATCGACGGACTGCTGCACATCACTGACATGGCCTGGCGTCGCGTCAAACATCCATCGGAAGTGGTGCAGGTAGGCGACGAAGTGGAAGCCAAGATTCTGAAATTTGATCAGGAAAAGAATCGTGTTTCGCTCGGCATCAAGCAGTTGGGCGATGATCCATGGCATGGCCTGGCACGTCGTTATCCTGCCGGGACCCGCATGTTTGGTAAAGTGGCAAACTTGACCGATTATGGCGCATTCGTGGAAATTGAAACCGGTATTGAAGGTTTGGTGCACGTGTCCGAAATGGACTGGACCAACAAAAATGTCCATCCTTCCAAGGTTGTGCAACTGGGTGACGAAGTTGAAGTCATGGTACTGGAAATCGATGAAGAACGTCGTCGTATTTCGCTGGGCATGAAACAATGCAAGACCAACCCATGGGAAGATTTCGAATCCGGCCATAAAAAGGGTGACAAGGTTTCCGGTCAAATCAAATCCATTACCGATTTTGGCGTCTTTATTGGCTTGCCGGGCGGAATTGATGGTCTGGTGCACCTGTCCGACCTGTCCTGGTCGTTGCCTGGTGAAGAAGCCGTGCGCAATTTCCGCAAGGGCGACGAAGTACAGGCGGTCGTTCTGGCCATCGATGTGGAGCGTGAACGCATTTCGCTGGGCATCAAACAGATTGAGAGCGATCCGGTCAACAGCTTTGTGTCGAGCTTCGACAAAGGTAGCATCGTCAAAGGCGTGGTCAAATCACTCGATGCCAAAGGCGCCACGATTCAGTTGGACAATGATGTAGAGGGTTATTTGCGCGCATCCGAATTTTCTCGTGATCGCGTGGAAGACATTCGCACCCATCTGAAAGAAGGCGACATCGTGGAGGCGATGATTATCAATGTGGATCGCAAGAGTCGCAGCATTCATTTGTCCGTCAAGGCCAAAGATGCCGCAGACCACACTGAAGTCATGCAAAAAATGGCCGACGATCAGGCTGCCAATTCAGGGACCACCAACCTTGGTGCCTTGCTGAAAGCCAAATTGGATAACCGTAATTCCTGATTGATTTGAAAGGCGGGATGATGACTAAATCTGAGCTGATAATCAGACTGACAGAGCGCTATCCACAACTGGCGCTGGCTGACACGGAACTTGTGGTCAGAACCGTTCTGGATGCGGTATCACAAAGTCTGGCAACCGGAAAACGGGTGGAAATTCGCGGGTTTGGCAGTTTTAGTCTGAACTACCGTCCGCCTCGCGTGGGACGTAACCCGAAAACTGGCGAAAAGGTGGACGTACCGGAAAAGCACGTGCCCCATTTCAAGGCAGGCAAAGAGTTACGCGAACGAGTGGATTATTCACCCGCCTGATTGGTCTGAAAAGGTTGAACCGGAAAAGCGCACCAACTGGTGCGCTTTTCTGTTTTCGATGCACACCCCTCCCTGATGAAACATCCACCGGCCTGAAGGCCGGTGACCTAATTGCTCCGGATAGACAATCGACGCACTGTCGGTTTTCTGCAAGACTTCTCTAGGGAAGCACTGATTAATTCCTACACGGTCGCGACGGTGGCTTGGCAGAGTGAAATGCAAGGCGCGACGGGCAGTCAAGGGTTATTCTCCCTTGGGTCAGTACCCAAGGAATAGCCTTGACAAGCGGCGCAACGCGGCAGTTCGCCCACCAAGCCCCGTCCCATGCGGGTATGACGAATCAAGTCCGACAGGCTT
This sequence comes from Pseudomonadota bacterium, assembly GCA_021790515.1. Lineage (GTDB taxonomy): Bacteria > Pseudomonadota > Gammaproteobacteria > Burkholderiales > Sulfuriferulaceae > Sulfuriferula. The sequence goes on along the minus strand of JAJYHV010000049.1, from coordinate 56,856 downwards.
CTAGTCGGGTAACCAGATCCGTCTGGGCAGAAAGCGCATCGCTCCAGGATCGTTGCAATGCCTGCAGTGAGGGTAAATGCCGCAGCCAGGCGAGTGCTGCATTCGGATCGGTCTGCAATCCATTCCATGTCTGGGCAAAACTGCGGACGATGTTGTTCGTGTTTGTGTCGGCATGTGCCAATTGACGGTTGAGGAAGGCATCCAGTTTGGCGGCGTGCGTATTTTCGCTCTGGGGGTAGATGTGCCAAATCAGCGGCCGGCCGGCCCATAGTGCGCGTACCAGTGAATCTTCACCGCGTACAAAATTGGCGTCACAAGCCCATAGCAGGCGGTCGTAATCGGTTTGACTCATGAATGGCAAAATTTGCAGATGCAGTGTTCGTTTTATCCATGCGGGCAGGGTTTGTGCTTGCTCTGCCAACGGGCCATGTGGAATGAGGCAGCAAACAGGTTGGGTAGTGTGTGTCCAGGCGCGCAAGGTGTCGTATAAGGGCGCATGGGCATAACCAAACAAGGAAATCTTGATGGCGTTTTGTGGCGGGTAACAGTCCAGTTGCTGCCAGAATTCGTGTTGTGCGGCAGGGTTGTTTTGAAATGCATCGCGGCGCTGGATGAGGTCGTGTTCGCGCAACAATCCACCCGTGTTTTCGGTAAAACCGGGAAAGACAAATGTTTGCGTGATGGGCAGTTGTGGGTGTGGGGATGGCAATAAATGACAAGATTCTATCCAGGGTTCTGCGCTCAGGTATTCCAGATTGATCCAGCGCGGTGCTGGTCGCATGGTAGCCATGGCGGTCAGATACGTTGTAGGCAGGCGGCAGCCAAAAGCGGCAATGATGGTATCGACTGCACTCAAGTAGTGAGGGTCGATGGGTTCGCGCCAGTGGTAGATGTCGACGCCTGCCACATTTTGCGCGGGTGAGTTGGGGGCAACGTCCGGTTCGAGGGCGGCAAGGGACGTCAGGTCGTCAATCCACAGGCGGACAGACAGGCCGTGTTCGTTGGCGAGTTGGCGTGCCAATCGCCAACTGACGGCGGCATCACCGTAGTTATCGATGACGGTACAAAATATTGCGTATTGTTTCATGGGGCAGTTGCTTGCCGACTCCCGCTTGTTCGCTTTGATTTATTCGCTTTGTTCCATCTGTTCCCGTTGCGGCAGCAGTTTTTCCAGGGTGTCGCGAAATTGTTGCAAACGTTGCTGTTCTTGTTCGACCACCGCTGCTGGTGCGCGTGCCGTGAATGCTGCATTGTCGAGTTTATTGGTACACTTGTCGATTTCGCTTTGCAGGCGGGCGATTTCCTTGTCCAGTCGCGCGATTTCTGTTGCCCGGTCGATGCGAATGTCTGGCATAAGCTGCCATTCTCCCACAACGGAAACAGGGGCATTGCTGGCAGGAAGCTGTTCTTGCAAGGTCAGGCTGTCGAGTTTTGCCAGCGCGATGATGCTGGTATGTAACACGGCAAGGGGTGCCGGGTTTCCGGCGATGATGAGCGCTATTTTTTGCGCGGGAGAAATTCCCATGCTGCTGCGCAAGGTACGTATCGTCCCCACGAATTGCATGAGCAATGCCATGTCCTGATCAGCTTGAGTATCAATTGCGGCAAGGTTGGCTTGAGGCCAAGGTTGCAGCATGATGCTTTTCTCCTGTTTTCCGCATAGTGGCGCGATATGTTGCCATAATTCTTCCGTGATGAACGGGATGAGCGGATGCGCAAGCCGCAAGGCCGTTTCCAGTACGCGAACCAGTGTGCGCCGGGTGGCGCGGTGCTGGGCAGCATTGCCGTGTTGTAATTGTACTTTGGCCAGTTCGAGATACCAGTCGCAATAATCATCCCAGATAAATTGATACAGGTGGCGGGCAACCATGTCGAAGCGGTATTCGATGAATGCTTGCGTGATTTCTTGCTCGGTTTGTTGCAGATGGCCAATGATCCAGCGATCGGCAAAGCTACGTTCTATCGGCAGGGTTTCATCGATGCCGGTATCTTGTCCGGCACAGTTCATGAGGACGAAACGGGTGGCGTTCCACAGTTTGTTACAAAAGTTGCGGTAGCCGTCGGCGCGTTGCAAATCGAACTTGATATCGCGACCATGGGTGGCGAGGCTGGCAAAAGTAAAACGCAGCGCGTCAGTGCCGACGGGCGTGAAACCGTGTGGATAATCTTTGCGTGTCTGAGCGGCAATGCGTTCGGCCTGTTTGGGATTCATCATGCCGGTAGTGCGCTTGGTAATCAGGGCGTCCAGACTGATGCCGTCAATCAAATCCAGCGGGTCGATGACATTGCCTTTGGATTTGGACATTTTATCGCCATGGGCGTCGCGAACCAATCCGGTGACATAAACTTCCCGGAAGGGAACCTTGCCGGTGAAGTGCAGTGACATCATCACCATGCGGGCAACCCAGAAAAAGATGATGTCGAAGCCTGTTACCAGTACGGCACCGGGCAGGAAATGGTCCAGTTCTGGCGTCTTGTCCGGCCAGCCCAGCGTTGAAAATGGCCACAGGGCAGAGGAGAACCAGGTGTCGAGTACATCTTCGTCACGGCGCAGCGGTTTGCCGCCAGCCTGTTGGCGTGCTTCTGCTTCGGTGTGAGCAACATAAACATGGCCATCCTCGTCATACCAGGCGGGAATCTGGTGTCCCCACCACAACTGGCGGGAAATACACCAATCCTGAATATTTTCCAGCCACTGACGGTAGGTGGTGGTCCAGTTTTCCGGCACGAAACGCAGTTCACCGCTCGTTACTGCATTCAGCGCCCGTTCGGCAAGTCCCTTGGTAGCGACGAACCATTGTTCCGTGAGCAAGGGTTCGATGACCGCCTGGCTGCGGTCACCGCGCGGCACCATCAATTTGTGTGGTTTGGTCGCGGCCAATTGTCCCTGCGCCTGTAATGCGGCAATGAGCTTTTCCCGTGCCACATAACGGTCCAGTCCTTGATAGTCGGCGGGACACCGTTCGTTCAGGCGCGCATCGGGTGTCATGATGGCGATGGGTGCAAGGTGATGCCGTTCGCCCACGGCGTAATCGTTGAAGTCGTGTGCCGGCGTGATTTTGACAATGCCGGTGCCGAAGCTTGGGTCAACATAGGTGTCGGCGATGACCGGAATACTGCGTTCGGCCACCGGGATGCGCACTGTGCGGCCAATCAGGTGTCGGTAGCGTTCGTCGTCGGGGTGAACCGCTACTGCCACATCACCAAACAGGGTTTCTGGACGGGTGGTGGCGACTTCGACAAACCCCTTTTCTCCGTCGATGGCGTACAGGATATGCCACAAAAATCCGTCTTCTTCGCTGGCGATGACTTCGAGATCGGAAACCGCTGTGCCCAAGACTGGATCCCAGTTGACCAGGCGTTGACCACGGTAGATCAAGCCTTCGCGGTGCAGGCGCACGAACACTTCGGTAACAGCTTTGGATAGCCCTTCGTCCATGGTAAATCGTTCACGTTCCCAATCGCATGATGTGCCGAGACGCCGCATCTGGGTGGTGATGGTGGAACCGGATTGTCCTTTCCATTGCCATACTTTTTCAATGAAGGCAGCGCGACCAAGGTCGTGGCGAGAAAGTCCCTGACTCTCCAATTGACGCTCGACCACGATCTGGGTGGCGATACCCGCATGATCGGTACCGGGTTGCCACAGGGTGTTATTGCCCATCATGCGATGATGGCGAATGAGGGCGTCCATCAGGGTGTGCTGGAAGGCGTGCCCCATGTGCAGGGTGCCGGTGACATTGGGAGGCGGCAGCATGATGCAATAGGCTGGCTGCCGGTTATCCTGTGCGGGGCGAAAATAACCAGACGATTCCCATTGCTGATACCAGCGTGATTCGATTGTTTGTGGTTCAAAACTTTTAGCGAGTTCCATATTATTCTGTGATTGGGTGGTCGATTGGGTATTAGAGTTTCGTATAATGAAATATATTTATATCAATATGTTGCATTGCATTACTCAACTATACCATTAAAACGTGTTCCACACGTCATGATTTATCGCGAGTTGGTAACCCTTGCCTGTCCAGTGCATGTTGCACACTGTCGTGAATCAGGGTCTGGAATTGTTGCTGCAGTTCGGGCAGGCTGTTTGCAATGGCTTGGGTCAGGACCCGTTGTAAATGTTCAGCCAGTAACGGCTTGAGTTGCGCTTGCAATTCCTGTTCAATCTGGCTATGCAGGGTGTTGATCAGCGTCGTGGACAGAAATGGAGCATCTGTGGTGTCGCGTTGAGGGGGAATGGCGTCCCCCAGTTTCACGATATTCCTCAGTACGGGCACGGCATTGCCTGTGACAAGGCTTCTGGCAGCTGGTGTGCTGTCGGGTTGTCCCTGATATTTTTGCATCAGTTGCTGCATTTTTTCCAGCACGGGGTCTTGCATCATGTTTCTGCCATGTTGTGGTTGTGCAACGCATAACCGCGTTCTTGATAAAAGCGCCAGCGCTGGCGCGCTGTTTGACGGTCTGTCTGATTGACACTGACGATTTCCACCAAGCGGTCGAAACGGCTAAAGAAACCGGGTGTTTCCGCAGACAGGTTGATGAGGACATCATGGTGTGGCAAACCCTCTGCTGCATTGGTGAGGACGATGGGCGTGGCGTGCGCGTGTCCCATGCCGGCACGCGCATGCGGCATGAAACTGGTGACAGGGGACTGCCACCAGTCATGATCCAGTTCGTCGAGCAGTGCGGTGTCCTCCGCATACACGATGACCCACTTGGCTTGCTGCCAGGCTTTGTGAGCCACGCGCTGCGCCATGACCAACCGGTTGGCGACACCAGAGTAGAAATGAACTTCTGTCATGCCTTGATCACACTTTGTTGGCGCGTTTGGCGAGGAAGTGGGTGAGCAAGGGAACGGGGCGTCCGGTGCTGCCTTTTTCTTTGCCGGATTTCCAGGCGGTGCCTGCAATGTCCAGGTGTGCCCAAGTATATGCCTTGGTAAACCGTGACAGGAAGCAGGCAGCGGTAATCGAACCGGCCGGTCGGCCACCAATGTTGCCGATGTCGGCAAAATTGCTGTCCAACTGGTTCTGGTAGTCGTCCCAAAGCGGTAATGGCCATGCCCGATCGTGTGCTGCCAGTCCGGCTTGTTCCAGCTCGATAGATAATGCTTCCTGATTGCTGAACAGACCGGTGGCATGGTGTCCCAGTGCAATGACACACGCGCCAGTCAAAGTGGCGACATCAATGACTACTGCGGGTTTGAAGCGTTCGACATAAGTCAGTGCATCGCACAGAATCAGGCGGCCTTCTGCGTCGGTGTTGAGAATTTCGACTGTCTGGCCAGACATCGTGGTGACGATGTCGCCTGGTTTGACGGCCATGCCATCGGGCAGGTTTTCGCAGCTGGGGATGGCAATGGTCAGGTTGATGGGTAATTTCAGTGTGGCACAGGCTTGTAACGCACCGAGTACGCTGGCCGCTCCGCCCATGTCATATTTCATTTCGTCCATTTCGGCTGCGGGTTTGAGTGAAATGCCACCCGCATCAAACGTAATGCCTTTACCGACCAGTACGATCGGTGCTTGCGCGGATTTACCGCCATGATAATGCACCAGAATGAATTTTGGCGGTTGGCTGCTGCCCTGTGCGACAGCCAACAAGGCATTCATGCCAAGTTTTTCCATGTCTTTGCGTTCGAGAATCTCGCAGTCGAGCTGAAACTCTTTGGCAAGTTTTTTTGCTTGTCCAGCCAGATACTCGGGCGTGCAGATATTGCCGGGCAAATTGCCCAGATCTTTCGCAAGCTCCATCCCGCTGGCAATGGCAACAGCGAGATCAAGGGTGGCTTTGGCGGTTGATGATTCGTTCTCGGCAACGACAAAACTGATTTTTTTCGGAATTTTTGCCGGTGTTTCCGGTTTCTTTTTCAGTTTTCCGGGCTGGAACGCTTGTGCGCGCAGCAAAAGCGCCAATTGTTCTATTTTCCATTCGTTACTGTGCTCTGCGACGGTCTCGTCGAGACAATAGAATGCAGCCGTATTGGCCGCGCTGGCAAAAAGCGCAGTAATGGCGGATTGCATGGCAGTCAGCCATGTTCTGCCATCGAGCGACTCGGCTTTGCCCAACCCGACCAGCAATACCCGTTCGCTGGTGATGCGAGGTACATGATGCAGGAGCAATGTGCTGCCTTTTTGGCCATCCATGTCGCCGGTGGACAGGATTTTGTCCAAATATCCTTCGCTGATGCTGTTCAAAATCTGTGCGCTGGCGGATAATTGGCGCGATTCGTAAATGCCGACGATAATGCAGGCAGCACGTTGTTTTTCCAGTGGGGTGTATTTGATGGTGAGTTCCATGATGGCTCGAGTGTCCGAATGAAAAAGAAGATAACCCCTGCATTATTTGCAGTCTTTCGTCAAATGTCAAAAATTTAAGTCTGGTCATGCTATACGAGCGCGCGTTGTGGCGTGAACTGGTTTTCAATTATGTTGGCGTCTTTCTGATTTTATTAACCATTACGACGACTACCTTGTTGATTCGCTTGCTGGGTGATGCCGCACATGGCGAATTGGCTATTGATGCCGTGCTGGCCTTCCTGGGGTTTGGTGTTTTCAATTTTTTACCATTGATTCTGTCATTGACGTTGTTCATTGCGGTTATTTCGGTATTTGCGCGCGCATATCGTGATAGTGAAATGGCTATCTGGGCTGGCGCCGGCGTCAGTTTGTGGCGTTGGATACGGCCGGTTCTTGTGTTTGCCTTACCCATTGTCTTGACGATTGCGGTATTGGATTTTGCGGTCATCCCATGGGCACTGAGTAAAAAGGACGATTTTCGGCAAATGCTGAATCGGCGCGATGAATTGTCGATAATTTCGCCGGGTATGTTTACGGAAGCCAAGCAGTCGGACAGTGTGTATTTTGTCGAATCACTGGCGGAGAACGGGTCGCAAATCAAGAATATATTCGTGCAATCGGTGGATAATCACGCATTGGGGATTACCGTGGCCCAAACCGGCGTGCATCGGCAATTGGCGAATGGCGAGCGTTATCTGGTGCTGGAAAACGGGCGCCGTTACGAGGGAAATGCCGGACAGGCCGATTATAAGATCTCTGAGTTTGGCGAATACTGGATGCACATTTTACCTCAGACGGTGATTCTGCACCGCGATTATGGTGCAAATGCAACGTCAACGGTGGAACTGTTGCGTCACCCGAATAATATCAATCAGGCCGAGTTCGTCTGGCGCGCCGGATTTCCGTTGAGTGCGCTGGTGCTGGCTTTACTGGCAGTACCCTTGAGTTTTGTCAACCCTCGCGCCGGACGATCATTTACGCTGATTCTCGGCCTGCTGGTGTTTGTGATTTACAATAATCTGTTGGGTATCATGCAGTCTTGGGTTTGGCAGGGGCATCTGTCCTTTTTGCTGGGTTTGGCGGGTTTGCATGTGCTGATGCTCGGTTTGGCGGTATTCATGTTCTGGCAACGCACCACGTTGCGGCAATTGGGGTGGCGTTGATGCGGATTCTGGTGACTTACCTGATGCGGGAAGTATTAACGGCTTCTTTTTTTGTGTTCGCTGCGCTGGCCGCTCTGTTTGCCCTGTTTGATTTTATCAACGAACTCGATGTCATGGGTAAAGGAGGATATGGCTTTGCCCGTGTGCTGTTGTATGTGACACTGAATGTGCCGGGACATCTGTATGATTTGTTGCCGGTTGCGGCGCTGATTGGCAGTTTGCTGGCGTTGTCCCGTATGGTGACCAACTCTGAATTGACCATCATGCTTGCTTCCGGATTGTCCATGCAGCGTATTGCCGTATACTTGATGGGGATTGGGTTGATTTTTACGGTATTGACGCTGATTCTGGGCGAGGTCGTGGCACCGGCGACCGATCGCTATGCGGAACAGATGAAACTGAAGGCGACGCATCAACTTGTCGCCCAGGCGTTTCGTTCTGGCGTGTGGGTGCGTGATCACGATCAGTTTATCAATGTGCGTGAAATTACAGCGGATGGAAATCTGCGCGACGTCAACATTTATACGTTTGACGATGCCTTTCGTTTGTTGCGCATTGTCAATGCAGCGCGGGGTGATTTTTTGCATGATAACGTCTGGCTGTTGCGCCAGATTGCCGAGACGGATTTTAATACTACAGGCATTCAGGTCGTCCATTTGCCCAGCCGGCAATGGCAATCTGTTTTGACGCCAGCCATCATGAATGTTTTGCTGATTGCGCCTGAAAAAATGTCTGCGCCTGATTTGTGGGCGTATGTTCTGCACTTGCGCGCCAATCATCAACCTGATCAACGTTATGAAATCGCCTTGTGGAGCAAATTGGTATACCCTTTGGCCGCTCCGGTGATGTTATTGCTGGCAATGCCCTTTGCCTGGCACCGGCCTCGCGCGGGATCGGTCAGTACACGGGTGTTTGCCGGTATCATGGCTGGTTTGGGGTACCACTTGTTTAACCGCTTGTTCGCCTATATGGGGTTGCTCAATAATTGGGCGCCATGGTTTAGCGTCACTCTGCCGACTTTTGTGTTTTTGCTGGTTGGCATCGTGATGTTGCGGCGGGCAGCGCGCTGATTTCAAGTACATTACCAGGCAAACACCGACCATTTACCATGAAAATATCATTGCGGATAGCGAGTTATAATATCCACAAAGGATTTTCGTATTTCAACCGGCACATGGTTATTCATGAATTGCGCGACCAATTACAGGCTTTGCAGGCGGATATTGTGTTTTTGCAGGAAGTGCAGGGCAGGCATACAGGACACGCGCAACGCTGGCGTAATTGGCCGCCCGTGTCGCAGCATGAATTTCTGGCAGAACACGAGTGGGAAAACCATGTGTATGGGAAAAATGCAATCTATGGCGCCGGACATCATGGTAATGCCATTTTGTCGCGCTATCCTGTCGTGGCCAGTGAAAACCTGGACATTTCCGCGCATGCGTTTGAATCTCGCGGCTTGCTGCATGCGCAAATCGTTGTTCCACACCTGATCGAACCCGTGCATTTGATGTGCGTGCATCTATCGTTGTTTGAACAGAGCCGTCGTCGTCAATTGGTCATGTTGCGGCAACGTGTGCAGGAATCTGTGCCGACAGATGCCCGTTTGATTGTTGCCGGGGATTTTAATGATTGGCGTGGCAATGCTGGTCGCTATTTTGCTGCTGCTGCGGGATTGCAGGAAGTGTTCGTGAGCGTATACGGACAAACCGCAAAAAGCTTTCCGGCGCATTTCCCGCTGTTGTCGCTGGACAGGATTTATGTGCGTGGATGGCAGGTAATGGATGCGCAGGTGTTGAGAGCGAATGGTAGCCGGCGCCGCTCGGATCATGCTGTGTTAACGGCGACATTGATGACGTCATGACAGAAATCTGGACGCAGCATAATCAGGTTGATTTGCTGGAAAATGGAATCGCATATTTCCCGGCGTTGCAGGCGGCCATTGACGCAGCAGAGCAGATCGTTTATCTGCAAACCTACATTTTTGCAGAGGACACAATCGGACGTGCAGTAGCGACGACATTGGCGGCAGCCGCACGTCGTGGCGTGACTGTCCGTGTCATGGTTGACGGTTTTGGTACGCGCCATTTAAGCCCTGACTGGGTGGGCGGGATGGAGGCGGCGGGGGTAGAATGGCTGGTATTTCACCCGGAGCGCTCGCGTTTTTCATTGCGTCGTTACCGGTTGCGGCGCATGCACCGCAAGGTTGTCGTGGTGGATAACCGGTTGGCGTTTATTGGCGGTATCAATATCATCGATGATATGAATGCATTCAGACCGCCACGCCATGATTACGCGGTGCGCGTACAGGGTGAGGTGGTCAGACAGATTGCGGACGACGTGCGGCGCTTATGGATGTTTGTTGCCTGGGTGCATGGATATGCCGCTCATGAAGAACATGCAACGACAGTGGCAGATGCCGTGCGGACCGGAGAAGAAAAAACGGCTTATGTCATACGTGATAACCTGCGCTATCGCTGGGACATAGAAGAAGCCTATTTGTCTGCGATTGCTGCGGCAACACAAACGGTACTGATCGCCAATGCCTATTTCTTGCCCGGTCTGCGTTTTCGCCGTGCATTGATGGAGGCAGCGCAACGCGGTGTGGAGGTTATATTGTTGTTGCAATGGCAGCCGGATCATCGTTTGTTGCAGTATGCGACACAAGCCTGGTATGGCAGCTTGTTGGCGTCCGGCGTAAAAATCTGTGAGTTTCATCGCGGGTTTCTGCACGCCAAAGTGGCTGTCATAGACGGCCATTGGGCAACAGTCGGGTCGAGTAATATCGACCCATTCAGTTTGTTGCTGGCGCGTGAGGCCAATCTGTTGATTGACAGCCCGCGGTTTGCGGCAGAACTGTCTGCTGCGCTGCAACGCACCATACACAATGGCGGGAAATGGGTTGAAGAAGACGGTTGGCGCAACCGCCCATGGTATCAGCGAATTTTACCGTATATGACCATGTTGCTGATGCGTAGCTTGATGGGTTTGCTGGGTTACGGCCAAAATTGGTGATGGGTTTGAGAACCGCTGATTAACTTCCTCCATGAGAAGCAAAGCGGGTCATGGAGGAATGAATCAGCGCTTCCTTAGTTCTGATCCAGCTTGAATACACTCATGATCTGGCCAAGCTTGCTGGTCTGTCGCTGCAATTGGCTGGTTGCGGCGGCAAGCTGTTCGGTACTCGAAGCGCCATCCGATGCAGTGGCGGCAGCCAGTTGGTTGCCCGCCTGTGTAATGGTTTGTGCTATTGTGTCAATGCGTTTGACCTGATTGTCGGCATCGGTCAGCACGGCCATCAGGTTGGCTTTCATCTGGTTTAGCGCGCGCATGAGCGGGGCGGTTTCGTCGAATTCCGTCATCTCGAATTCCAGTCCCAGATTGCCCCAGGCGATGGCGTGCGCGACTTCGGTAGCGCGGTCGAGAGGTTTGAGAATGGTGCTGGAGATGAACCAACCGAATAGTACCAGCAGTAACGCGCCGATGCCGCCGACGATGGCCAGCGCCATCGGCATCCAGTGCTGTACGCCAAGGGCTTGGGCTGCAGGTGTGGTTTGCCACCAGCCAAGCCCGCCTAAGGCGGCAGTCATCAGTGCCGCAGCGATGGCTGTCAGCATGATGCGTTGTTCGACCGGGATGCGACGTATGGTGGCCAATCTGCCGAACAAATCTTCACGCATCAGCATGCCCTGATAGAAATGCAGGCCGCGGGCGCGACCTTCCTTAAACAGACGATAGATCCGGTCGGCTTCCTGGATTTGCGCGCGCGTGGGTTTGGTGCGTACGGACAGAAATCCGATGGTCGGCGGTTTTTTGCTGAGCGGTGTGACATTGGCCAGCACCCAGTAGTAATCACCGTTCTTGCGCCGGTTTTTGACCATACCGGTCCACGCCTGTCGTGCGCCGATGGTTTGCCACATGTCGGCAAAGGCTTCTGCCGGCATATCGGGATGGCGCAGCATATTGTGCGGTTTGCCGATCAGTTCTTCTTCGCTATAGCCGCTGGCTTCGATGAAACCGTCGTTGACGTAACTGATGCGGCCATTCAGGTCGGTTTTGGAGACAATGGTCGTGCCCTCTTTGAGTGCATATTCTGTGTCGGTGACGGGTAAGTTGAGACGCATGACTGTTCTCCCTTGTATGAATTTGCCCGGAATGCCGGATTGGGGCGGTTGTTGTAATATAAATATAATAGGATATTATAATGTATAAATAAGTTTATGCCACATTATGACGGTGTGGTAATTATTCTGCATTAAAATTAATCAGTTAGACGATACAATGCGCGTTCAGGACTGAACAGTTCAACCAGGCGGAGCCACTTGTGTTATTGATCCCCGAACTCCGGCTCAAGCCATGTTTCCAATAACTCGATCCAGTGTCTTACCGGAATTGTGCTCGCGCTTTCCAGATGTAGTTGGCAGCCAATGTTGCTGGTGACAATCACGTCAGGCGTGCCTTGTTCAAGCGCTTTCAATTTGTTTTGCAATAGCTGTTGCGATAGCACGGGTTGCAGCAGGGTATACGTACCTGCTGCCCCGCAACACAAATGGCTATCTGCGACCGGGGTCAGAACGTAGCCACATTGTTGCAGGATTCTTTCTACCACGCCGCCCAGTTTTTGGCCATGCTGTAAGGTGCAGGAAGACTGGCAGGCGACGCGTTTGCCTTTACCGGTTGTTGCAAACCGGCTGAAGTCTTCGTTGCGCAATATTTCGCTCAGGTCGCGTGTCAGCGATGAAATGCGTGCGGCCTTTGCCGCATAAGCCGGGTCGTTTTGCAGTGCATGGCCGTATTCTTTCACCATGACACCGCAGCCGCTGGCGGTCGTTACGATGGCCTCGATGCCGCCATCGACGTATGGCCACCAGGCATCAATGTTGCGACGCATCATGTCGCGAGCATTTTCAGTGGCAGACATATGCTGGTGCATCGCGCCGCAACAGCCGGCTGTTGCGGCACTGAGCAGGCTGATGCCGAGTTTGTCCAGTACGCGTGCGGCGGCAGCGTTGGTGGAGGGTGCGACGAGCGGCTGTACGCAGCCCTCCAGTACCAGCATGCGTCGCTGATGCCGTTCCGGCGGACGTGGCAAGGCGGTGCGTGAACGAGGCAGCTTGCGGCGCAATGAGGCGGGTAGTAGCGGGCGACTGAGATTGCCTAGCAGCAGGGCGAGGCGCATGCGCGAGGTGTGAGGGATGATGGCCAACATGGCTTGCCGAATCAGTCTGCTCCATAACGAGCGTGGCGCGTGCTTTTCAATTTCATTGCGGCCGATTTCGATCAGGCGGCCATATTGCACGCCAGAAGGGCAGGTGGTTTCACAGGAACGGCAGGTGAGGCATCGATCCAGATGCAGTCGGGTTTTTTCTCCGGAAGTATTGCCTTCCAGCATTTCCTTGATGAGGTAGATGCGACCACGCGGGCTGTCGAGTTCGGAGCCCAGCAGCTGATAGGTGGGGCAGGTGGCGGTGCAGAAACCGCAGTGCACACAGCTACGCAAGATTGCATCGGCTTCGGCGATTTCCGGTTGTTGCAGAAGGCTGAGCGGGATAGCAGTTTGCATTATTTTAGCGCCTTTAAAGACCTGCGTACATGCGATCGGGATTGAAAATTCGATGGGGATCAAAACTGTTTTTCAGGCGTTGATGAAGATGCAACATCGCAGGGGATAGTGGGGTAAATACCACGTCAGCCTGAGCGCCGGCACGCAACAGCGTGACGTGCCCCCCTGTTGCGCTCACCTGTTCGCGAATGAGAGCCTGCGGCTCATCGCTTGCCAGCCAGCGCTGCGCGCCGCCCCAGTCCAGCAGCCACTCTCCCGCAATATTCAGCGCTGGTGTGGCTGGTTTGACCACCACGCGATACAAGGGTTTGTCACTGAGAAAAAAATGCAGCTGATGTTCGCGCAGCGAATGCCAGAACGAGATGGAATCCTTGAGGGGTTCGCCGCCCAGTTGTTTTTGCGCGTGCCGCACCGCCTGTTCGCTGCCAGCGATGCGGAGGTAGCAGTGTCCGGCGTGGTAACAGGCAGCATCCACCGGAACGGGTTGTGACAGCAGATGGCTCATGCGCTGGATGGCTTCATTTTGTGGACATTCTTGTATCAGTGTGAGGCTGGCAGCAGGGCGAGGGAGCACTTTCAGGCTGACTTCAAGCAGCACACCCAACGTGCCGAAGGCGCCCACCATCAGGCGTGACACATCGTAACCGGCGACATTTTTCATTACCTGTCCGCCAAAGCGAAGGTGTTCGCCACGGCCGTTGATGATCTGACAGCCCAGCACGGCATCGCGCGCCGCACCGGCATAGGGACGGCGCGGGCCGGAGAGTCCGCAGGCGATGGTGCCGCCGAGTGTGGCGCCATCGCCGAAATGGGGTGGCTCGAACGCCAGCATCTGAGCGGCTTCGGCCAGTGTGGCTTCTATCTCGGTCAGTGGGGTGCCGGTACGTGCGGTAAGCACCAATTCGCGCGGGTCGTATTCGATGATGCCACGATGCTCGGCAAGCGACAGCGTTTCCCCTTGCGAGGCGCGGCCCAGAAAAGATTTGGTGTTGTTGCCGCAAATGTTCAATGGTGTTCGCGTATCGATTGCGTCCATTACCTGCTGTTGTAGTGCAGCACGGTTATCTTTGGCTACATTGTTGTGCGGGGTCAAACTGTCATGTGATTCTGTCATCAGAATCTCTCCAGTTCGGGGTGTCTCAGTTCGCCGTGGTGCACATGCATCGCTCCGAATTCGGCACAGCGGTGCAGCGTGGGCACGGCTTTGCCGGGATTGAGCAGGCCGAGCGGATCAAAGGCGGCTTTCACCGCGTGGAATTGGCTCAGTTCTGCGCTTTGAAACTGGATGCACATCTGGTCGATTTTTTCCATGCCGACGCCGTGTTCGCCGGTGATGGTGCCGCCTGCTTCCACACACAGTTTCAGAATGCGTCGACCAAATTCCTCGGTGCGCGCCAACTCGCCAGGTTTGTTGGCATCAAACAGAATCAGCGGGTGCAGGTTGCCGTCGCCGGCATGAAATACATTGGCAACCGGCAGCCCATATTCGGCTGACCATTGGCTCATCTGCTTCAGGACATGCGGCAACTGGCGACGCGGGATGGTGCCATCCATACAGTAGTAGTCTGGCGAAATGCGGCCCACCGCGGGGAATGCCGACTTGCGTCCTTTCCACAACAATTGACGCTCGGCCTCATCCGTCGCAGTGCGCACTTCGGTGGCGCCGCATTCAGTCAATAGTTTGCATGCCGTCATGATGTGTTCGGAAACTTCGGCATTGCTGCCGTCCAATTCGCACAGCAGAATGGCCTCTGCATGGCGCGGGTAGCCGGCATGGGCAAAGTCTTCTGCTGCCTGGATGGCCAGTCTGTCCATCATTTCAAGGCCGGCAGGAATAATGCCGGCGGCAATAATGCTGCCGACAGCTTCGCCAGCTTTGACCACGTCATCAAAAGCTGCCAGTACCACTTGTGCACGTTCCGGTCTGGCCAGCAGCTTGACGGTAACCTCAACGATGATGCCCAGCATTCCCTCAGAGCCGGACATCAGCGCCAGCACGTCATAGCCGGGTGCATCGAGGGTTTCGGCGCCGATGGTGAGAAACTCACCCTCAATGGTGATAATCTTCAGCATCAGAACGTTGTGTACGGTCAGGCCGTATTTAAGACAATGCACGCCACCGGAATTTTCCGCGACATTGCCGCCGATGGTGCAAGCGATTTGCGAGGAGGGGTCGGGTGCGTAGTACATGCCATGCGCGGCAGCAGCTTCCGAGATAGCCAGATTGCGTACTCCGGGTTGTACGGTCGCCATGGCGTTAAGCGGATCAATATTGAGGATGCGCTTGAATCTGGCCAGGCTCAGCAACACGCCATCACCCAACGGCAGCGCACCACCGGAGAGACCGGTGCCTGTACCCCGTGCCACGACGGCTATGTTCAGTTTGTGGCATAACTGCATGATGGCTTGCACCTGTTCGATGGTATCCGGCAACACGACAACCAGTGGCAGGCGCCGATAGACAGAGAGCCCGTCGCATTCAAACGGGCGAAGATCTTCAGGATCCGTCAACACGGCGGTTACAGGTAACAGCGCCCGCAATTCCTTTATCAGTGATTCCTGTGCAGGCGTACGCTGCGTAATTTCACGTGTAGAAGGGTGCATATTGGTTGATCCAGTCACGGCGTCATTGTTGCATTGCAGCAGAGTTGCTGTGGAAATACAACCCTGTTGCAATCATGGAATTCAAGGCGCTGGTCAGATGGGACCGGTAAGCAGTTCGTTGCTCTGAACAATACAGGCAGCGGGTGATATTGGGTCCCGACAACAGGGTGTTTGTTGCAACCAGCGAATGATTTGATTTTGTATTCATTTTTCAACTGGTTGTTTATTCAGGGCGATAACCGAGCTGTTGTGATAGTTGCTTGCCTGCCGCCATGACGAGTGCAATCCATTCCTCGCGCCGTCGTTCGATGGGAGCTGACACCGACAACCCTGCCACCACCTGGCCACTGGCGTCGCGCACCAGTGTGCCGATGCATCCCACCTCGAGCTCTGCCTCTTCATTATCAAGCGCATAGCCGCGCTTGATGGACGCCATGCACTCTTGCAGCAGATCTGTTGCTTTGCTGAACGTGTTGACTGTGTAGGCAGGAAGTTTGCTGCGTTTGGCATAGCCAAGACAGGCAGCTTCACCTTCTTCGCCGAGCATCAGCTTGCCTACGGCGGTGACATGCAGCGGTGCGCGGCTGCCGATCACTTGCTCTACCTTCATCATGCGTTTGGCAACAGAGCGCTCGATGTATACCACTTCATCCCCCTCGCGCATGGTCAAATTAACCGTTTCACCCAAGGTGTCGCGCAGCTTTTCCATAATGGGCAGTGCAATTTTACGGATGTCCACGTTGCTGCTGACACGGTTGCCCAGTTGCATCAACTTGACACCCAGTTGATAGTTGCCTTTGCCGGTGCGCTCGACAAAACCCTGTTCTGACAAGGAGGCCAATATGCGAAAGGCGGTGGAAGGATGCAGACCGGTTTCTGCAGAGAGAATTTTCAGACTGGCGTCATTGTCGTGTAAGGCAATGGCGTCAAGCAAACGCGCCAGCCGTTCGATCACCTGTATTGACCCGGATGGTTCTTGCATGTCAATTTTTGACGTTTCCATTGTTTTGCTTTTTATCCTGTTTCCTTGCTGGTTTAAAACCCCGGCCTGAAGGCCGGTGACCGAATTGCTAATATTTCGCATTGTGAAATCGATTACGCATTGTGAAATTATATCCCATCCTGTATTCTGTAATCAAATCTTTTTTGGCGGCCATCTGCCATGGTGGCCATACCATGCGCATTTATTTATAAGGAGCAATATCATGAACACAATGACAAGCACAGCGACAGCTCCGCAGTTCTGTGAAGGTATTCAACATTTCGGTACAGCCTGGGAAGGTTTTTCAACACATGCAAAATCGGCTGCCATTCAGGAAGGCAAGTCCGCCATCAGTGATCCGAACGCACCGGATGCGGTGTACCAGACGCTGTTGATGGCCGATGCGCTGCGTTATCTGACGCTGCAAACCTGTGGCTCAAAAGGATCGGGACACCCGGGCGGTTTCGCCAGTAGCGCCGAGGCTTATGCTGCACTGGTGATGTTGGGTCACACCAATATTGTGACCGAGGTGGGTCACCATGCGCCTGGTTTCTACAGCGCGATGTTTCTCGATACTTCGCTGGAAGCAATGGGTATCAAGACAGTCAATGACTTGATGGCGCGTTTCCGCGAAAAACACGGTTTGCTTGGTCACCTGTCCGGTGCAATCCCCGGCTTGCTGGCACCTGCCGGGCCGCTGGGTCAGGGGCAGCACTTTGCCATGGCGGGCGCAATGCTGCATCCGGGTAAATTATTCCCGGTAACCATCGGTGACGGCGGCATGGGGGAGCCGTATGTTCTGAATTCGATGATGCATTTCAACACGGCCTATCCCAAGATCACCAACTTTCTGCCTACGCTGATCTGGAACGGCTACAGCCAGGAACATCACTCCATGGTGTCGCGTTTCACCAATGAAGAAATGATCGCTTACTGGAAAGGCCATGGTTTCAAAGAAGTGGTGCTGGTCAACGCCAAGGATTTTGACGATACCAACCAAGCGGGTGAGTATGTGGACAGTTCGCGCTTTTCGCTCAAACAACGCCTTGCGTTTGCCGCTGCGGTGCTTGCCGGTATGGACAGAGCCGCCAAGTCTGCCTTGGGCGGCACGTTGACCGTGTTTATCATCAAACAGTTGAAGGGCACAGGCGTACACACGGTGGGCGCAAAATCACACAATCTGTATCCGGCTGACACACTCGACAAAGCCCATATGATAGACGGCCTCAAACGCCGCGCGCTGAACCCCGAAGCCTGGTCGATCGTGCGCGAGAACTTTGTGCGTGCCGGCGGTGGCCCGGCCGTTAAAACAGCCGTGACCGAACATGTGCTGGATATGGCGCCACTGGGCAACATGCCGTTGCATGATTTCCCGAAAAGCGAAAAAGCGGTTCCTGCAACCGCGATGGGCGCGCTGGTAGCTTATGTCGGCACAAAGGACAAACGTTTTGTGGTGACCAACGCCGACGGCAACGAAGCGTCGGCGATGAAAAATATCAATGATGCGCTGAAAATACGCCATCCGACCGTTGATCCGCTTTACAATCAGGAGCCTGAGGGTCAAGTGTATGAGCCGTTGAACGAAGATGCCTGTGCCGGTCTTGCGGTGGCGTTGTCATTGTTTGGTTCACGTTCGCTATGGCTGTCTTATGAAAGTTTTGCAATCAACGGCTGGCCTATCGTGCAGACAGTGGCACAGGCGATGGCCGAACTGCGTCGCAAGACGCCTTCCATCGTGACGATGTTTACTGCAGGTGCGCTGGAGCAGGGACGCAACGGCTGGACCCACCAGCGTCCTGAGATAGAGAACTACTTTGCCGCACAGATGCGAAACGGCAATACCTATCCGCTGTTCCCCTGCGATGCCAACGCCATTCAGGTGGCTTACGAATACGCAACCAACAGTTTCAACAAGTGCATGGTGATCATCGCCTCGAAGAGTCCTTTGCCGGTTTACATGAGCATGGCTGAAGCTCGGCACGCGATGGAGCAGGGCGCGGCGATCATTTATGAAAGCAAAAGCGGGAGCAAGGGTACCGTTGTGTTCGGCGTGACCGGTGACATGATTTTCCTGCCGGTATTCGAGACCAGGGACAAGCTGGAAGCCGAGGGCTATAAGGTGCGTATTGTGGCGATCGTCAATCCGCGCCGTCTGTATCGTCCGACCGATGTTTCCTGGAGCACGGTGTCGGAGCCGGACAACAAGTTTATGGACGATGCGCATTTTAACGCCCTGTTTGATGGTGACGTGATGCTGGCAGTCAGTGGCGGACCGAGCGCAGTGTTGGAGCCCGCATTGTTGCGTACCCGTGCGCCCAAGCGCGACACTTTTGCATGGAAGCGTGGAGAAACCACCGCCAGTCCAGCCGAAATCATGGACTTCAACGGACTTACCGCCGAGGCAATGGCCATGCGCGTGAAGGCGCTGTTAACTTGATTTTGTTAGCGTTGCCAGGGTGGTTGCCCTGGTTTTGAGGCCTGCACAAGCCTGAAAACAGGCTGGAGAAATTTATGTCTGAAACCAAAATCATCGTGCTGGATGATGATCCGACCGGCTCGCAAACAGTGCACAGTTGTTTGCTGCTGACGCGCTGGGATAAGGATACCTTGCGCGATGCAATGCTGGACGCATCGCCGTTATTCTTCGTACTGACCAACACGCGCGGCATGGCGGCCAGGCAAGCGGCGGAAATTACCCGTGAAGTGTGTCACAACCTCAAGCTGGCGTTGGCGGAGTTGAAAAAAGAGGAATGTGATTTTATGCCGATTCTGGTCAGCCGTTCCGACTCAACCCTGCGTGGCCACTATCCGGTGGAGACAGATGTCATTGCCGAGGAGTTGGGACCATTCGACGCACATTTTCTGGTGCCGGTTTTTTTCGAGGGCGGGCGCATTACCCGCGATAGCGTGCATTATCTGCTGGTGAATGGCAAAGAAACACCGGTGCACGAAACCGAATTTGCACGTGATTCGGTGTTTGCTTACCGACATAGTTATTTGCCTGATTATGTTGAAGAAAAAACAAAAGGCCGGATTGCTGCCGGGCAAGTATTGCGTTTTCAGTTGCGAGATGTTCGTGGCGACAGTTTGCCGCGATTGCTAATGCTACAGGGTAACGTCTGTGTGGTAGTGGATGCGGAAACGCAGGCCGACCTGAATCATTTTGCAGCGCAACTCAGGCAGGCGACGAGACAGGGTAAGCGATTTTTGTTTCGCAGTGCAGCCAGCCTGCTCACCGCCTTGGCGCAACTACCCGTGCAACCGGTCGCTGCGGCAGCGATGGCGAGATATGTGCGAGGAGGGAAACCGGGCGCTGTGATTGTTGGTTCGCATGTCAGGAAAACCACCTTGCAACTTGAACAGCTACTGAAGATGCCCGGCATTGAAGCCATTGAGGTAAATGTGGAACAACTGTCTTCACAACGTGAAGCACTGCTTGCGGAAATCATCCAAAAGTGCGAACAGAGCCATGCAGCCGGCAAGACGCCGGTAGTATTTACCAGTCGCATGGAAAAGACCTTTGCCGACCAGACAACACGACTCGCGTTTGGCGAGATGGTTTCTGCTTTCCTGATGGATGTAGTGCGCAACTTGCCAAAGACCCTGGGCTTTTTGATCAGCAAGGGCGGTATTACATCGAATGACGTGTTGAGCTCGGGCTTGGCACTCCGCACTTCGCGCGTGGTCGGGCAAATTTTACCGGGCTGTTCCGTCGTCTGCTGTCCACCTGATCATCCGCGCTATCCGGATTTGCCGGTGGTCATTTTTCCCGGCAATGTTGGCGATGACCAGGCACTGGCGACAGCATATGACAGACTGTCTGGCGTGCCGATCAGCATCTGATTTTTGCCGGTAATCAGCGCGCATTTTTCAGTAATAAATTTCAAAAATTGCTTATGTCACAAGCAATCAAGACGTTTTCACAGGGCGGTGATTTTGTTATAAAGCGAAAAAACTGCGCGCTTTTTGACAGCATGAAACACCAATTCCGCATAACTCCCCGGTGTCAGAGTAGTTGTCGCTTCAGCCAAAATGTCCGAACTTAGGCTGAGGGGATTACCTATCACACCGAAACAGCGGCTGGCCATGGTCGCATGACTCTACTTTTAGCCCCAGCCAAAAATGGGGAGATTACCGTGGGGTGGCGATAGATATTCATGGGCGGTCTAGCTACAGTGCCAGCTACATTTTTAGCTACAGTCATTAGCTACAATCATCAGCTACAACCCGATGATTTTGCAGAAATATCTTATATTTCAAGTGCCTTGTAATGCGTTGGCGGAGAGAGAGGGATTCGAACCCTCGGTCAGATTTTTGATCCGACGCTCCCTTAGCAGGGGAGTACCTTCGACCACTCGGCCATCTCTCCGGTTTGCTGCGCCATTTATCTGAAGCAGCGCGGCATGATAACGCAGCCGCTCATTTTCGTCAAATGACGGGTTGTTTGTCGAGTTCAAAAGCGTCATGCAGTACGCGAACGGCAAGTTCAAGGTATTTTTCATCGATGACGACAGAAATTTTTATTTCCGAGGTGGAGATCATGCGTATGTTGATGTTTTCTTTTGCCAGTGTTTTGAACATGGTGCTGGCAATACCGACGTGGGATCGCATGCCGACGCCAACGATGGACAGTTTGGCGATGGTTTTGTCGCCAATGATTTCGCGGGCGCCAAGTTTTGGTTTGAGCGTTTCCAGTAAATCCATGGCGCGGGCATATTCGTTGCGGTTGACGGTGAAGGTGAAGTCGGTGGTGTGGTCGGCACCTGTGTTTTGAATGATCATATCGACGTCGATATTGGCGTCGGCGACAGGTCCCAGTATTTGATAAGCGACGCCTGGGGTGTCCGGTACACCAAGAACGGTAATCTTGGCTTCGTCGCGGTTGAAGGCGATACCGGAGATGATGGGTTGTTCCATGGTTCTGTTATCCTCAAAGGTAATGAGAGTGCCGCCGCTGTCTTCTTCGAAGCTGGACAGGACACGTAGTTTGACTTTGTATTTTCCGGCAAATTCGACGGAACGGATTTGCAGGACTTTCGAGCCCAGGCTTGCCATTTCGAGCATTTCCTCGAAAGTGATGGTGTCGAGTCGGCGGGCGTTGGGCACGATGCGCGGGTCGGTGGTGTAGACGCCATCGACATCGGTGTAAATCTGGCATTCGTCGGCGTGGAGTGCCGCAGCCAAGGCAACGCCGGTGGTGTCGGAGCCGCCGCGGCCAAGGGTGGTGATGTTGCCTTCTTCGTCTACGCCCTGAAAACCGGCAACGACGACGACGCAACCGGCGTCGAGGTTGTCATGCAGGCGCTGGTTGTCGATGTCGAGGATGCGGGCTTTGGTAAATGCGCTGTCGGTGATGATGCGAACTTGACTGCCGGTGTAGCTGCGGGCGCGTAGTCCGAGGTCTTTGAGCGCCATGGCGAGCAGGGCGATGGTAACTTGTTCGCCGGTGGAGACGAGTACGTCGAGCTCGCGTGGATCGGGTTCGGTCTGGATTTCTTTGGCGAGGTTGATGAGTCGGTTTGTTTCTCCGCTCATGGCGGATAGCACCACGACAACTTGATGACCGAGCATTTTGAACTTGGCGACACGTTCAGCTACTTGTTTGATGCGTTCGACGCTGGCAACGGATGTGCCACCATATTTTTGTACGATTAATGCCATGATGGTGCTGTCTCTAAAAGGAGTTGTTACGATTTGTTTTTTTGCAAGTGTAACCGAGAGGCGATGGCTTGGCGAGAGTGTATGTGAATTTTGCTGTATTACCACACTTGCGCCATCGTCATGCGTTGGATTTAGTGTCCCTTCAATGTGTCGGTCAGATGGGGAGACAATATTTGTAACAATTGGGCGAAAATCTTCGGCGAACCAGCGACGATATTGCCCGTGTCGATATAGCTGTCTTCGCCGCTGAAATCGCCGACGAGTCCGCCGGCTTCCTGCACCAGCAGACAACCGGCGGCAATATCCCATTTGGACAGGCCGATTTCCCAGAATCCGTCGAGTCTGCCTGCGGCGACCCAGGCCAAATCGAGCGCGGCAGAACCAGGGCGACGAATACCGGCTGTTTTTTGTAACATGTCGCGGAACATGGCCAGATAAGCGTCCAGATGCTGAAAATCCCGGAATGGAAAGCCGGTGCCAATCAGTGCTTCTGCCAGTTTGATGCGTTTTGAGACGCGCAATCGACGATCATTCAGGAACGCACCTTTGCCACGTGATGCGATGAAGAGGTCATTGCGGGTTGGGTCAAAGATGACGGCTTGGTCGAGCACGCCTTTGTAAGATAGCGCAATAGAAACAGAATATTGTGGAAATCCATGTAAAAAATTGGTGGTGCCATCGAGCGGGTCGATGATCCATATGTAATCTGATTCGCCACGGCGTCCGCTTTCTTCTGCCAGAATGGCATGATCCGGATAAGCTTCCAGCAAGGTGTCGATGATGGTTTTTTCTGCCATGCGATCGACCTCGCTGACGAAATCGTTGTGTTGTTTGGTTTCGATGGTGATTTGATCAATATCGAGAGCGGCGCGATTGATGATGGCGCCGGCGCGGCGGGCAGCCTTGACCGCCGTGGAAAGCATCGGATGCATAGGGTAGGGTGTGACAATCCATGGTAAAGCGGGTATTTTAGCGTAATTTTGCCAGTCTGGATGGTTTGAAATGACAGAAAACAGGGATGATGCGTTAAATAAGGATGATGCGCTGGGACGGGTGCGGGTAGTATTAAGTCACACTAGCCATCCCGGCAATATTGGAGCTGCGGCGCGCGCGATGAAAACCATGGGGTTGTCAGACTTGCGCTTGATTAATCCTTTGCATTTTCCGGACGACATGGCGGTGGCGATGTCGTCCGGGGCGACGGACGTGCTGGGCGCTGCGCAGGTGTCTGATACGATGGAACAGGCATTGACAGGGGCGGTGGTGGTAGCGGGGTGCACGGCGCGGGCGCGAGGGTTGTCCCACGCTTGGTTGACCGCGCGCGAGGGGGCGGAGCGCTTAATGATGCATGCTGCGCATGAGCCGGTGGCGTTGGTGTTTGGTACGGAAATGTCCGGGTTGTCGAACGCGGAGTTGGATTTATGTCAGTTGTTGATTCACATACCGGCCAATCCGCGTTGCAGTTCGTTGAATCTTGCGGCGGCAGTCCAGGTGCTGGCGTATGAATTGCGCCAGACGCTGACGTCTCCGGTGATTGAGCAAGCGCAACCAAAACCGCTGGCGCGACACGAGGAAATGGAACGTTTTTATCACGATCTGGAATTGGCGTTGATCGAAATAGATTTTTTGAATCCATTGATGCCGAGGCGACTGATGGTGCGTTTGCGCCGTTTGTTTGCGCGGGCACAACCGGAGCGCGAGGAATTCGATATGCTGATGGGCATTTTGAAACAGATACGAAAAACTGCTGCCATCGGGCAGAACGTTTCGGGAGAAAAATGAAGGAAACGGGCGGTCTGTTGGAGAGGTTATCGTTGAATAATTTTGTCGGGTATTGCATACTCGTATACTGGACAATCAGGTATGGAAAGTGAGCCAGGGTGTGTTTCGACAGTTGCGGGAAGATATAGCGGCAGTTTTTGATCGTGATCCGGCTGCACGCTCGGTGTTTGAAGTATTGACGACCTACCCTGGCGTGCATGCGATTTTGTTGCACCGTTTTGCGTCCTGGCAGTGGCGATGCGGCCTGCGCTGGCTGGCACGATTTACGGCGTGGTTTGCGCGTTGGGCAACCGGAATTGAAATTCATCCGGGCGCACAGTTGGGACGCAGGGTATTTATCGATCACGGGATGGGGGTGGTGATTGGGGAGACAGCAGTCGTCGGGGATGATTGCACCTTGTATCATCAGGTGACGCTGGGCGGGACGTCATGGAATGCAGGCAAGCGGCATCCGACCTTGGGTAAAGGTGTTGTGGTGGGGGCGGGCGCCAAGATTCTGGGGCCGATTACGATTGGCGACAATGCCAAGGTGGGTTCCAATGCCGTCGTGGTGAAAGATGTGCCGGAGGGAGCGACTGCCGTCGGCATACCTGCACGTATTGTCAGTCCGCAGGCTGATGAGGGGAAGTCCGTGCGCAAGATCGGCTTTTCTGCTTATGCCATCAGCGCAGACATGAATGATCCGATGGTCAAAGCGGTGCATGGGTTGATTGATCATGCCGCCAGCGTAGATGAACGGTTGAACTGGATTGTTGCGCAATTGCGACGCGAACACCCTGTGGTGGACGGGCAGCAATCGCAGGAGCCGCAATCGGACAAGTTTGATCCGGAATATCTGAATAAAATAGTTGACTAAAAAATTTGGGTATTATACACTTCAACATGGATTGCTAACTGAGCGGGGCAAATTATGCGGCTGACGACAAAAGGACGGTTCGCGGTAACGGCACTGATGGATTTGGCGTTGCATCGCACAGAAGGGCCAGTGACGCTGGCTGCTATCAGCGAGCGGCAAAAAATTTCGCTGTCGTATCTGGAGCAACTGTTTGGCAAGTTGCGTCGCCGCGCACTGGTGGACAGCGTGCGCGGACCGGGTGGTGGATATTTGTTGGCCAGACCGTTGCGCGAGTTGACTGTGGCACAAATTGTGCGGGCTGTTGATGAGCCGCTGGATGCGACGCAATGTGGCGGCAAGCAGAATTGCCTGGACGATCATCCGTGCATGACGCACGAATTGTGGACCAATTTGAACACCTGTATTCAGGGCTATTTGGAAACGGTGACACTGGAATATCTGGTGCAACAGGAGCAGGAGCGTGAAGCCCGGCAGGAAAAAGAACGGGTGATGACGGTACATGTGCTGGAACGCTCGGTTGCAGTTGCTTGATAGTCAATATATTGATGGTAATTTTTAGATGGTAATTTTTAGAACGGATGGATGATGATATGAAACTGCCGATTTACCTGGATTATGCGGCAACGACACCTGTCGACCCACGCGTGGCAGAAAAAATGATTCCCTGGCTGACCGAGCAGTTCGGGAATCCTGCCAGCCGTTCACATTCTTTTGGCTGGTCGGCAGAAAAGGCCGTGGAGCAGGCGCGGGAGCAGGTAGCAGCGCTGGTGGGCGCCGATCCGAAAGAAATCGTCTGGACGTCAGGTGCTACGGAATCCATCAACCTCGCCGTCAAGGGCGCCGCGCATTTTTATCAGGGCAAAGGCAAGCATTTGATTACGGTGATGACCGAGCACAAGGCAACACTTGATACCATGCGTGAACTGGAACGCGAAGGGTTTGAAGTGACGTATTTGACGCCACAACCAAATGGTCTGCTGGACATCGAAGCGTTTCGTGCTGCCATTCGGCCGGATACGATTGTCGCTTCGGTCATGTTCGTCAATAATGAAATCGGCGTGATTCAGGATATTCCGGCGTTGGGCGAAATCTGCCGTGAGCATGGCGTTATTTTTCATGTCGATGCGGCGCAGGCGACGGGCAAGGTCGAGATCAACCTTGCCAACCTGAAGGTGGATCTGATGTCGTTTTCAGCGCATAAAACGTATGGCCCGAAGGGTGTTGGCGCACTGTATGTGCGTCGCAAACCTCGTGTCCGGCTGGAAGCGCAGATGCATGGCGGCGGGCATGAACGTGGTTTGCGCTCCGGTACTTTGGCGACACATCAGATTGTCGGCATGGGCGAAGCCTACCGGATTGCACGCGAAGAAATGGCATTGGAAAATGTGCGTATCCGGCGTTTGCGTGATCGCTTGCTGACGGGTTTGTCTGATATTGAAGAAGTGCATCTGAATGGTGATCTGACGCATCGGGTGCCGCATAATCTGAACTTGAGCTTCAATTTTGTGGAAGGTGAATCGATGCTGATGGCGGTGAAGGATCTGGCGGTGTCCTCCGGTTCTGCGTGTACGTCGGCGAGCCTTGAGCCATCGTATGTGTTGCGGGCCTTGGGACGTTCGGATGAATTGGCGCATAGCTCTATTCGTTTTTCCATCGGGCGTTTTACCACGGAAGAAGAAATTGATTACACGATTGCGCTGTTGCATGAGAAAATCCAAAAATTGCGCGATCTGTCGCCGTTGTGGGAAATGTATAAGGCGGGTATTGATTTGAATTCAGTCAAATGGGCTGCGCATTAAGTAGGCTTACTTAGGAGATATTATCATGGCATATAGCGATAAAGTGCTGGATCATTATGAAAATCCACGCAATGTTGGATCGTTTTCGGCGGAAGATGACGATGTGGGAACAGGAATGGTAGGAGCGCCTGCTTGTGGCGACGTCATGAAACTGCAAATTCGGGTCAATGATGCCGGGATTATCGAAGACGCCAAATTCAAAACGTATGGCTGTGGTTCCGCGATTGCGTCGAGCTCTCTGGTGACGGAGTGGGTGAAAGGCAAAACGCTGGACGAAGCGATGGAAATCAAAAATACGGCTATTGCTGAAGAATTGGCGTTGCCACCGGTGAAAATTCATTGCTCGATTCTGGCGGAAGATGCCATCAAGGCGGCGGTGCAGGATTACCGTGCCCGTCATGAGACAGAACAAGCGGTGCAGGAGACGGCATGATGGCGATAACCGTGACCGAGGCGGCTGCTCGTCGGGTGAGTGAATTCATTGCCAAGCGTGGCCACGGGGTGGGTCTGCGTCTTGGCGTGCGCACCAGCGGATGTTCTGGCATGGCATATAAACTCGAATTTGCCGATGAAATCGAAGAAGGCGATTTGACGTTTGTCGATCATGGGGTCACCGTGCTGGTTGACGCCAAAAGCTTGCCTTATCTGGATGGCATGGAGCTGGATTTTACCCGTGAGGGTTTGAATGAAGGATTCAAATTCAATAATCCCAACGTCAAAAATTCCTGCGGCTGTGGCGAGAGCTTCAACGTTTGATACCGCTTGCGATGTTGCCTGATTTCAAAGCCAATCACTTTGCCCTGTTTGGGTTGCCTGCCCGATTCGAGCTGGATGGCGCGGCGCTGGATGTGGCGTTTCGCCAGTTGCAGGCGCAGGTACATCCTGATCGTTTCGCGCACTTGTCCGAAGCCGATAAGCGCGCATCTTTGCAATGGTCAACGCGGGTGAACGAGGCATATCAAGTGCTCAAGTCACCTTTGATGCGTGCGGCGTATTTGTTGCAGCAGCAGGGTATTGATGCGTTGGCGCCGGAGAACACTCAGTTGCCGGCGGTTTTTTTGATGCAGCAGATTGAATGGCGCGAAGCCATTGCCGGTGCCCGCAAAGACGCTGATGACGTTGCTTTGCAACGTGTTGAGGCCGAAATGCAGACCATGGCCCGGCGTTTACAGGCTGATCTGGCCAATGCGCTGGATGTCCGGCAGGATTTTGTATCGGCTGCCCAGCGCGTACGTGAACTGAAATTTATCGATAAAATTCGTGCCGAGCTTGACGAGGCGTTTGTTGCTCTGGATCGTTGATGGTGAGTGGGTATGGCGTTACTGCAAATTTCTGAACCCGGTTTGAGTACGGCTCCACATCAACATCGTTTGGCAGTGGGTATTGATCTGGGAACGACCAATTCGTTGGTGGCAACGGTACGCAATGGCGTGGCGGTGGTGTTGCATGACGAAAACGGTCGCGCGTTGTTGCCTTCCGTGGTGCGCTATCAGCCAGAACAACCACCCGTGGTGGGATATGCGGCGCAGCAGGTACAGGCGCACGATCCTTACAATACCGTTGTATCGGTCAAACGTTTCATGGGACGGGTGTTGCACGATATTGCCGATGCAGGCAGCTTTCCTTATCGCTTCGTTGATGCGCCGGGCATGGTGCAGTTACGTACTGCCGATGGCGTCAAAAGTCCGGTCGAGGTGTCGGCGGATATTCTGCGCGCTTTGCGGGAACGGGCAGAACATTCGTTGGGTGGTGAGTTGACGGGCGCGGTGATTACGGTGCCAGCCTATTTTGACGACGCGCAGCGGCAGGCAACAAAAGATGCCGCCCGTCTGGCCGGATTGGAAGTGTTGCGCCTGCTCAATGAACCTACGGCGGCGGCGATTGCCTACGGATTGGATAACGCCGCTGAAGGTATTTATGCCGTTTACGATTTGGGTGGCGGCACATTTGACATTTCCATTCTACGGTTATCACAGGGGGTGTTCGAAGTATTGGCAACCAACGGTGACTCGGCATTGGGCGGCGATGATTTTGATCAACGCCTGTTTTGCTGGATGCTGGAGCAAGCGCGTTTCCCCGATCTGACGGCACAGGATAACCGCTTGTTGCTCAATCATGCGCGGTTTGCCAAGGAGGCGTTGACCGAGCATCCCGAAACCCGCATCACGGCCGTGCTGAGTTCAGGATTCACCATTGACCTGACATTGACAGCGGTCCAGTTCAACGAGATGACAGCGACATTGGTCAGCAAAACCTTGTCGCCGGTGCGGCGCGCTTTGCGTGACGCCGGGTTGTCGACCAAAGACGTGCAAGGCGTGGTGATGGTGGGTGGTGCAACACGGATGCCTTGCATTCAGTCTGCGGTGGCGACACTGTTTGGTCAGACGCCGTTGAATAATCTTGATCCGGATAAAGTGGTGGCGCTTGGTGCCGCCATGCAGGCCAATGTGTTGGCAGGCAATCGTCGCGAAGACGATGATTGGTTGTTGTTGGATGTCACGCCGCTGTCGCTGGGGATAGAAACCATGGGCGGCCTGGTGGAAAAGATTATTCCACGCAACACGACGATTCCTGTGGCTCGGGCGCAGGAATTCACAACCTACAAAGATGGTCAGACAGCAATGAGCATTCACGTGTTGCAAGGTGAGCGGGAATTGGTTTCTGACTGTCGGTCATTGGCGCGATTTGAGTTGCGTGGCATCCCTTCCATGGTGGCAGGCGCTGCGCGGATTCGCGTGGCGTTGCAGGTGGATGCCGATGGGTTATTGTCGGTGTCCGCGCAAGAGTTGCAGACCGGCGTTAGCGCCGCAGTGACCGTCAGACCCAGTTTTGGTTTGCATGATGATGATGTGTCGCGTATGTTGCAAGACGGTTTCAATCATGCCAAAGAAGACATGACAGCACGAGCCTTGCAGGAAGCGCGGGTGGAAGCCGGGCGGTTGCTGGATGCCACGCAAAGTGCATTGGACGAAGATGGTGAACGCTTGTTGGATATGGATGAGTTCAGCGAGATTGTGGCGTCGATGCGGGAGTTGGCCGAATGTGTGCCTGGTATGGATTATGCTTTGATTCAACAAATGACCGAGCGCCTGAATCAGGTGACGCAGACGTTTGCTGCCCGGCGCATGAATATGCGGGTGCGCGAAGCGCTGGCCGGACAAAGCGTCAATGACCTGATGTCGTGAAAGGAAAACCATGCCAAAAATAATTGTATTGCCACATGCGGGATTATGCCCGGAAGGTGCTGTTCTGGATGCGCCGACCGGGGAGAGTATCTGCGATGTTTTGCTGGATAACGATATTGAAATCGAGCACGCTTGCGAAAAGTCCTGCGCCTGCACGACGTGTCACGTGGTGATACGCGAAGGATTTGCCTCGCTCGATCCATCAGATGAATTAGAGGATGATATGCTCGACAAAGCGTGGGGTTTGACACCTTTGTCACGTTTGTCGTGTCAGGCTCTCGTCGGCGAGCAGGACTTGGTCATCGAGATTCCAAAGTACTCCATCAACATGGTGAAGGAAGGCAGTCATTGATTTTAGGGAAGCGCTGATTGATTCCCACATGTAATTCCTGCATGTTAATTCCTGCATGGTCGTGGCTTGGTGGAACAAATTAACGCTTCCTTAGTTGAACACTGGATTTTTAGAGGAATTGATATGAAATGGACCGATACGCGTGAGATTGCCATTGCGCTGCTCGATGCACATCCTGATACCGACCCGCGTTATGTCCGTTTTACCGATTTGCATGCTTGGGTAACGGCGTTGCCGGAGTTTTCGGATGACCCGGAGCGTTCGAATGAAAAGATTCTCGAAGCGATTCAAATGACATGGTTGGATGAGGCGGATTGAGATAACAAGTCAGTTTTTTTCAGGTACAATCCCGTCTTGATAGGGTGTGGTTGACCGGCGACCGCTGAACAGCGTGTTGCTATCAATCGCAAACTTTTTTGATTTTAATTATCTTGACGGAAATTGCATGCTTGACTGGATTCGTGAACGTAATCAGGGATGGTTCGCCAAAATTATTTTGTTGCTGGTGTTGGTGCCTTTTGCATTGTTCGGTGTCAACTCTTATCTGAGTCGTCAGGGAACGGCAGAAGCAGTTGCCGTGGTCAATGGCGAAAAAATCAGCAGAAATGAGTTTGAGCATGCGCTGAAGTTGCAGCGCGAGCAGATAAGCGCTCAAATGGGTGCGAATGCCGATAGCAGCGTGCTCGATAGCCCATTGTTGAAACATCAGGTACTCGATGGATTGATTCGGCGTCGCGTGTTGTTGCAGGCGGCGCGCAAAGTTGGCATGGTGGTGTCTGACCGGCAATTGGCGGATTTTATCGGCATGATTCCGGCATTTCAGGAAAACGGTAAATTCAACCTTACCCGTTATCAGCAGTTATTGCGTCAGCAAGACATGAGCGTGCCGCAATTCGAAGCGCTGGCGCGCGAAGAGTTGCTGCTACAGGCACTACAGGCGGCTTTCGTGGATTCACCGCAGGTTTCTCATGTGGCAGTACGGAATTTCATTCAGGATTTTGATCAGCAGCGCGAAATCAGTACGGTCGAATTGAATCTTGCTGATGCCAAGTCAAAGATTTCTGTGACCCCTGCTCAGGTGCAGGCCTATTATGCGGCACATTCGCAACAGTTCGTTTTGCCGCCGCGGGCAAAGTTTCAGTATCTTGTGCTGTCACTGGCCGATTTGGCGCAGCATATTCCTGTTTCCTCTGCTGACGTCGCTGCGTACTACAATCAGCATCAGGCTGAGTTCAGTACGCCGGAGCAACGCGAGGCGCGGCATATCCTGATTGCCATGAAATCCGGCAGCACGCCACAACAACGCGATGCCGCCAAACAGCAGGCCGACGACATTTATCATCAACTGCAGCAACATCCAGAAAGGTTTGCCGCGTTGGCCAAGCAATATTCGGCGGATGCCGGGTCTGCTGCACAAGGCGGCGAACTGGGCTGGTTTGGCCGTGATGACATGGTCAAACCATTTTCCGATACTGTTTTTTCGCTCAAGAAAGGGCAGATTTCTGCTCCTGTCCTGACCGATTATGGCTGGCATATCATTCAGCTGGAAGACATCCATCCGGCTGGTGTACGTGGTCTGGCGGAGACAACGAATGAAATTACTGCGCTGTTGCAGAAAGAGCGTGC
Source organism: Pseudomonadota bacterium (assembly GCA_021790515.1). Lineage (GTDB taxonomy): Bacteria > Pseudomonadota > Gammaproteobacteria > Burkholderiales > Sulfuriferulaceae > Sulfuriferula. Next base: position 24,984 of record JAJYHV010000049.1, on the reverse strand, counting down.
TGCCAAGCAGTTTGCCGATGCAGCCGAACGTTTCAGCAATCAGGTGTTTGAGCAACCGGACAGTCTTTCCGGTGTGGCGAGCGCATTGCATCTGAGCTTGCAGACCTCGGATTGGGTGACGCGCCAAGGTAGTGCGACAGCGGTGCTGAATACACCAAAAATGTTACAGGCGCTCTTTTCCAATGATGTCATGCAACGCCACCACAACACGGATGCGATCGAAGTGTCGCCCAATGTGCTGGTTGCTGCCCGTATGCTGGAAGCCGAGCCCGCCAGAACGCAAACGTTGGCTGAGGTAGACAAGCAAATCACGACGCAGCTGACTGTGCAGGCTGCGCATGACGCCGTGGCGCAAGAGGGCGCAGATTGGTTGGCGCAACTGCGTAATGGCCGGGAACCGTCCGGCATCGTCTGGAGTAAGGCGATCAATGTCTCGCGTATGCAGCCTGGCCCTGTTTCTCCTGCATTATTGACTGCCGTGTTTTCTGCGGACGCTGATAAGTTGCCAATGTACGCAGGGCAACAAGATGCAGCAGGTAATTTTCAACTCGTACGCATTACCCGCGTGCTACCGTCTTCACCACCGAATGCCGATAAGTTTCAGGCTTTTTTACGTCAGCTGGGTCACATGCAAACATCGGCGGCATTTGATGATTATGCGCGTGGATTGGTGGCGCAGGCAAAGGTAGTCGTACATCTGCCTTCATGAATACATTAAACACAAAACATTTGCGCAGGGGCATCAGCATGATGTCCTGCTTTTATGTGTTTTTAACGGATTTCAATCGCGCGTTACGTTCAATCACTACCGAATCGCAATTGTTGGAACAGTTGCACCAGTTGTGGAAGCCTGATGCCAGCATTCTGACGATGTCCGTTTGGCGGGTCAACACGGCGGGGAGTTTTTCACTTGTTTCCCATTCTCGACAAGATGAATCACCACCAGCGATACATGAATTGAGCGCGGCAAGCGCCGCTGCAGAAGAGGTGACGGTCTTTTATTCTCCTGACGGAATGGTGTTGCAGTTACAGGTTTTGTCGCAAGGAGATGATTGGCTGTTGCTGGAATGGCGATTCGATGAACCTGTGTCGCAGGATCTGTATGCCATGCTGAACCCACCCTTGCTGATGCTGGGAGCGAATTTGTTGTCGGCCCTGGATTGGATCGCCGTTCGCCTGCGTGATCGGGATAGCCGGCTGGACTTGATTCGGGCCCGGGATTATCAGCACGCGCTGTTTGAGCATAATGCGGCAGGTATCCTGATTGTTGACCGCCAGCGTTTCATTGTCGATGTCAACCCGGCGTTGTGCCGCATGCTGGGCTATGAAGCGGACGAATTGCTTGGTAAGAGTGTGCTGGAAATACATCATTCAGAAGCGGCATATCGGAATTTTCATGACAGCTTTCTCGCGGCATTCAATGCGACGGGGCAGGTAAAAACGGCGTATCAGTTTCGCTGTCGGGATGGCAGTGCGATGTGGGCGGAAATCCTGGGCGCCAGAACAAAATTGATGAACGGCGAGCCAGGTGTGTTGTGGAGTGTTGTCGATACATCCGATTTGCATCAGGCACATGAGCAAATCAGTTATCAGGCCATGCATGATGCGTTGACAGGCTTGCCCAATCGGCGTGCGCTGGATATCGAAGTCGAAAACGCCATGCGTATGGCGATGCATCGACATCGCATATTGGCCATGGTGATGCTCGATATGGACAACTTCAAACCCATTAATGACCGCTGGGGACACGAAGCCGGGGATATTGTGTTGCAAACGGTGGCCGACCGTTTGCAGAAGGTTTTGCGGCGCTCGGATTTTGTTGCCCGTCTGGGGGGGGATGAGTTTGTATTGTTGCTGGGCGATTATACCTGGCAAGAAGACACCGAATCGGTATTCGTCAAAATCGAGCGTTCGGTCAGCGCGCCGATTGCGTTGCAAAATGGCGATACGGTATCGGTGAGTCTGAGCGCTGGTGTGGCGCTGTTTCCGGTTCATGAGACCCAAAATGCAGACACCTTGCTGCGTTATGCCGATCAGGCGTTGTATATCAGCAAGGAGCTTAAAAACGAGCGTGCCCGTTACTGGGCAATTTACGGGCAAAGTTTGCCTCGTCGCAAGACAGAAGCGCAACGGTTGCTGGAAAGCGGCGCGCTGCAGGTGTATTACCAACCGGTGCTGGATGGCCGGCAGCGAAAAATTGTCGGCATTGAGGCGTTGGCACGATTGCGAACAGCAGACGGGCAATCCCTGTCACCGGATGATTTCATGTCTGATTTGTCGCCGGACGATGTATTGTGGCTGACGTACGAGATGCTGCGCCAGACCCTTGTTGATTTGCGAACGCTGGACGCAAGCGGTCATGATTTATGGGCGTCGGTGAATGTGCATCCACATTCCATTTTTCCGGATTCGGTGGCACGGTTGCAGGATATTTTTGATCGGCAGTCGTTGGATCCTGCGCGGATTACGTTGGAAATTCTGGAAGGTGGCGGTTTCCATGAGCAGCAAAAGGCCATGGATTGTCTGTCCAGTCTGAAATTGAAGGGCGTGCGTCTGGCACTGGATGATGTGGGTATCGCATATTCGTCGCTGGCACGCATCAAGGAATTGCCGGTTGATAAAATCAAATTGGATCAAACATTTGTTCGTGCGCTGGAGGACAAGCCGGAAGACATCCATTTTGTACGCTCCATTCAGGAATTGGCACAGGGTTTGCGTATGGAGTTGGTGGTCGAAGGTGTAGAAACCGACGCCATTCTGGATGCCATGATGGTGATGGACGTGCACCTGATTCAGGGTTACGGGGTGGCTCATCCCATGTCACTGGATGTGTTGCGGGTATTTCTGCAACGGACGATGCCGTTTTCGCCGGAATATCCCTCCACCATGTTGGGATTGTATGCCGCACAGTTCGCCAATCATTCCGCCATCGGTAAAATCCTGATGCACAATGCGCATATTTTCAATCCCACGGCCTTGATGAATGCGCAGATGTGCCCGATTCATCATGCGATGTTGCGCATGGGTATTGTAGAGACGGATGAATTGTTTGTCTGGCATAACCGTTATCACGCTGCCGTGGCGGAAGTGGTGCATGAACTGTTCAGTGTGTCAGGCAGCCGGATAGGCTGGACGAGCCTGGCCGAGGCACAACAGGGCATCGATGACACCTTGTTGCGCCTCATTGCCGATGGGCGCAGGGAAGAGTTGATGAGTGCGCTTACAACAGAATGCACTGTCCTTTGACGTGAACACTGTCTTTACCCATGAGGTATAAGTAGGTCGGCATGATGTCTGCCGGTTGCGGTAGTTGAGAGTGGTCTTCGCCGGGATGGGTTTTGCGTCGGCTTCTGCTGTTGACTGGCCCCGGAATCAGGGTGTTGATGCGAAGGTCTGGATGCAGGTTTTCCAGTTCTTGGGTCCAGATTTGCATGACCATTTCCAGACCAGCTTTGGAGGCGGCATAAGCTCCCCAGAAAGCCGTAGGCGTATGACCGTGCGATTCTCCGGTAAAAATGACTGAGGCTGAAGGTGCTGCTTTGAGCAAGGGAAGGCAGGCGCGGGTGATTACGGTGGGCGCTACAAGATTGACACGTAATAACCGCAACCAGTCATCCAGGTTGTTGAGCTCCATCGGCATTGGTGTCAGCAAGGTGGCTGCATTGTGGACGATACCGTCCAGCCGTTTCAGTTGCAGACCAATGGAACCGGCCAATCCGGCAAATCCTTGATCGTCTGCTTTTTCAAAATCCAATGGAATGATGGCCGGTTGCGGATAGCCTTTTGCTTCGATTTCGTCGTAAATCGCTTCGAGTTTTGTGACATTACGGCCATGTAAAATCACGGTTGCGCCGTGCGCAGCATAAGTCAACGCGATGGCGTGGCCGATTTCACTGCTGGCGCCGGTGATCAGAATAACCTTGTCAGTCAGTAAATCCAAGGGGGCTTGATACGTTTTCATGAGATGCCTTTATGTGTTACGGATAATTTGTGTGGCGCATTGTACTCCGCTTTGGGTGGCGGCTTCCAGTGTGGCAGGATAGTGATGGTGAGTAATGTCGCCGGCAAGATAAAAATTTGTCCATGCGGTGCGTTGGGCAGGACGGGTGAGTGCTGCATGACAGGAAAACGTGGCGCGTTTTTCGTGGATGGTACGCACCCATTCCGGTCGGGCAGGCAGGTCGAGATACTGTTGCAATTCGCGGACGACGGCTTGTTGCAGTGCGTTGCCGGACAATGGCGGTACGCTGCATACAGCGGCCATCAACCCGCGCTGGTCGTGGGTGTGGCTGCGGTCGAAAATCCATTGCGCGTGAGCATGTAGCAGGCCGGTCAGCGGTTGCGGCAGGCGGATGTGAGGGGGGTATTGTAGATAAACGGTGGCGATGGACTGGTAGGAAAGTGATTCTGCCGCGTGCAGGGAGGCATGTAGTGCCGGGTGCGGGCGTAACAGAGCCGGCAAATGTTGTGGCGCCATCGCCAGAATGACGGCGCGAAAGTGGCGATCAAGAATCCGGTAGCCCTTATCGTCCGGCTCGATGGCACTGATACGTTGGCTGGTGATGACTTCCGAACCTTGAGCGAGGATATGGCGACCTGCCGCGGCAGGAAACAGGCTGCTCAGATCCATGCGGGGCAAGATGAGGTCGCTGTCTGTACCGTGCCGTAACAGGCTGTCATGCAGGACATTGAGAAAAACCTGCGCGGATGCTTCGGTTGGCGGGGTGTTGAGCGCCGCCAGACAAAGTGGCTCCCATAGTTTTGTGCGCAGGCTGGCCGGTTGGCTTGCCAGCAGTTCACTGACGCTGCCTTGCACAGCGGTATTGGATTGTTGTAGAAAGCGAGCAGCATGCCAGCGTTCTGACCAGGAAATGCCTTTTGCTGTCAGCAGAGCCCATGCGGTATTGAGTGGCGCGGGCAGGCGGGTCGCCTTCAGTTGCAGGCCATTGTGTGTATGGAGTTGTAACGGCAGGCGCAGATAGGCTGTGCCTGCCGGATGCAAACTATCGATGAGCTTCAAGGTGGTGTGGTAGGCACCCAACAGCAGGTGCTGGCCGTTATCCACGGGTTGTGTCAGTTCCGGCAGGTTGATTTGGCGCGCGCGCCCACCCAACACTTTCCCTGCTTCAAAAACGGTGCAGCGTATGCCATGTTCGGCCAGCGTCATTGCTGCAGCCATGCCAGCGTAACCACCACCGATGATGGCGATGTCAGGAGCAGAAGTTCTTGTGGCATTCATTCGAAAACCCAGGTTTTCCAGGCCAACCATAATTTGCGTAGCGGGGTAAGGCGGGTGCGCTGCCTGAGTACCTGAAATCCGTCGGCACGAATTTCATTGAGCAAATCTCGGTAAATGGCAGCCATGACGATTCCGGTTTTTTGCGCCTTGCGGTCAGCGGCAGGAAGTATCCGGAATGCTTCGTCATAAATGGTTTGTGCGCGTTGATACTGAAATTCCATCAAATTCTGGAATGCTTCGGTGTGGCGCGTCTGCAAGATATCCTGTGCGGAAACGTTAAATTGTTCGAGTTCATTCATGGGCAGGTAGATACGGTTGCGTCGCGCATCTTCTCCGACGTCACGAATGATGTTGGTGAGCTGGAATGCCCGTCCGAGCAAGGCTGCATAGCGCAGGGTGTCTGGCTGGGTGTAGCCGAAAATGCGCGCAGATGCTTCGCCTACCACGCCGGCTGCGCGATGGCAATATAATGTCAGGGCGTCGAAATCGGCGTAACGGACATGGGTGAGGTCCATTTCCATGCCATCGATGATGGCGAACAGGGTTTCGGCCGGAATAGGAAACAGGTGTAACGCGGGTTGCAGCGCTCGCGTGACCGGATGTTGTGGCGTGCCAGCGTACAAACGCGCGGTTTCTTCACGCCACCAATTCAGTGTATGTCTGGCTTGGTTGCTGTCGCTGCATTCGTCTACCACATCGTCCACTTCGCGACAAAATGCATAGAGTGCGGTAATGGCGTCGCGGCGGTCAGGAGGCAGAAAACGGAAACTGTAGTAAAAGCTGGAACCGCTGGCGGCGGCTTTTTGCTGGCAGTATTGTTGCGGTGTCATGGCAGAAGGTATCCGTTATTTGGCACGCAACGCGTGGTACACGACGGCAGGCCAGTCGCGCGGGGTAAGGTGCACGGGTTCATGGAACACATCGCCGTGGACGCGGTGCAGTTTTTCCAGGGCAATGGCGGCGCTGGAAATGATGAAGCGGATTTCCAGCCCGAATCGACCATGCAGCGCTACACCCAATGGAGCGCCGGCCTGCAACAGTTTCCGGGTGCGCTGGATTTGCGCGAGCATGAAGGGCGTCCAGGTGCCGCCAGCGTCATGTTTTGCAATTTGCGCCTCGTTGATGCGGTAGCGTGCGAGGTCTTCCTGCGGCAGATAAATGCGTCCTTTGTCGTAGTCGATGGCGATGTCCTGCAGGAAATTGAGCAGTTGCAGCGCAGTACAGATGGCGTCGCTCATGGCGTGCAGTTTTGCATCCTGTTGCCCATGCAGAAGCAGGATCAGTCGGCCGACCGGGTTGGCCGATTTGCGGCAATACGCCATCAGTTCGGCAAAACTGGCATAACGGGTTTGGGTGACATCCTGAGTAAAAGCGTCCAGCAGATCGTAAAAAGCGCTCAGGGGCAATTGGTGTCGCTGGATGATTTCTGCTACGCTACGAAAAAGCTCGGTTTGCGGCGTGATGTGGCGCTCGATGCGCAATAATTCATCCCGGTACGCTTGCAGGGCGGCCAGGCGTTCGTCCACGCTGGCAATACCTTCGTCCGCAATATCATCGGCCGAACGGGCGAACCAGTAAATGACTCGCGTGGCTTCACGCAATTGGCGCGGCAATAAAAATGAAGCAACCGGGAAGTTTTCGTAGTGATGGATGGCGGGTGCTTGCATAAGAAAATGAACAGACAGGCTGACAAGGTGGTATGAATTATATTACACTAACCCGTTTGCGAGAGTGGCGGAATTGGTAGACGCACTGGATTTAGGTTCCAGCGCCGCAAGGCGTGAGAGTTCGAGTCTCTCCTTTCGCACCACCGGCTTTGCTGCGGCAGGTCATTACAGCTTCATACAGACAGGTAAGATAAGGATTTGCCATGCAACATACGGAAATTGAACAATTGGACGCGTTGGAGCGTCGTGTCGGCTTGATGGTCGGTTTGGCTGAAGTAGAGGTCAAGGTTGCACAGCAGTTGAAACAGATTGCCCGCAGTACACGGGTAGCCGGTTTTCGGCCAGGCAAGGTGCCGATGGATATCGTTGTGCGCCAGCATGGTGCCGAAGTGCGTCGGGAAGTGCTGGAACGCGCTATTGGCGAGGCATTTGCCGATGTGGTGAATGTGCACGGCTTGCGCGTGGCAGGATACCCGCGTATTGAACCCAAACCCGAAATAACGAGTGAAGGTACATTCGAATGTTATGCGGTGTTTGAAGTGTATCCGGATATCGTTCTTGGTGATTTGAGCGGGCAGGAAATCGTGCGTCCGGTGGTGGAAGTGGGCGAGGCCGAAGTGGATAACACCCTGACGGTGTTGAGCAAGCAGCGCGCCAGTTGGCAGAATGTGACGCGTGCCGCACAAATGGGTGATCGGTTGACGGTGGATTTTATCGGCACCATCGATGGCGCGCCGTTTGAGGGTGGCGAGGCAACAGGATTTTTATTGGAGATTGGCGCTGGCAGGACTTTGCCGGAATTTGAGCAAGGTTTGTTGGGCGCGAATGCCGGTGAGGCGCGTCAGGTGATGGTCAGTTTTCCGGCGGATTATCAGGCCAATCATCTGGCTGGCAAGACGGCGCAGTTCGATATTGTGGTGCAGACGGTGACAGAAGCAGTATTGCCGGCCATTGATGCAGAATTTGCCATGAGCCTGGGGATTGCTGACGGTGATGTTACAGTCATGCGTGCCGAGATTCTGGCTAATTTGCAGCGTGAGGCGACCAATCGGGTGCAGGCGCGCGTGCGTCAGCAGATATGGCAGGCATTGATGGCAGTCACGCCTTTTGAGCCGCCAAAAGCGTTGGTGCAGGAGGAATCCCGTCAGTTGTTGTCCAAGGCCGAGCAGGATATGCGAGCGCGTGGTATGGATATTGCTGGCAGTGGTTTGTCGCTAAGTTTGTTTGAAAATCAGGCGAAACAGCGGGTGATGTTGGGGTTGATTGTGTCACATGTCATACAAGTGCAACAATTGACGGCGTCCGCTGACCAGATGGCCTCGATTATCGACGCACTGGCGCAAAGTTATGAAGAACCGGAAAACGTGGTGACTTGGTACCGCCAGTCGCCGGAGCGTATGCAGGAAATTCGTGCGCAGGCATTGGAAAATCAGGTCGTGGAATGGGTGCTCGATCAGGTCAAGGTCAGGGATGAGCCCGTGACGTTTGCCGCATTGATGGAAAAGGAACAGGCATGAATTGGGACATGAACCAGGAACCACAAGGATTGGGGCTGGTGCCCATGGTGGTGGAGCAAAGTGGGCGCGGCGAACGCGCATACGACATTTATTCGCGTCTGCTCAAAGAGCGCATCGTGTTTCTGGTCGGTGTGGTCGAAGAGCAATCGGCCAATCTGGTGGTGGCGCAGTTATTGTTTCTGGAATCGGAAAATCCCGACAAGGACATTCATCTGTATATCAATTCGCCAGGCGGTTCGGTTTCTGCCGGTTTGTCGATTTATGACACGATGCAGTTTATCAAACCGGATGTCAGTACCTTGTGTATGGGGCAAGCGGCCAGCATGGGCGCTTTTTTGCTGACAGCAGGGACCAAGGGCAAGCGCTTTGTGCTGCCGAATTCCCGTGTCATGATTCATCAACCGCTGGGTGGTTTTCAGGGACAAGCGTCTGACATTGCCATTCACGCCAAAGAAATTTTGTATTTGCGTGAACGTTTGAACGGTATTATGGCCGAACATACGGGACAGAGTCTGGAAACACTTGAAAAAGACACGGATCGTGACAATTTCATGGGAGCCGAGGAGGCCGTTGCCTATGGGTTGGTCGATAAGATTCTGACCCGTCGTGAGGAAATTGCGAAGTAACGGTGTTTTTGACAGATTACTTTTGGCAAATTACAGGAGCATGAGACGATGTCTGAAAAAATCGGTGGTGAAAAATTGCTCCATTGTTCATTTTGCGGTAAGAGCCAGCATGAAGTACGTAAGTTGATTGCCGGGCCATCGGTATTCATTTGTGATGAATGTGTGGATTTGTGTACCGATATCATCCGCGATGAAATTCAGCAGGACAAGGTTGGCAGTCTGGATAAATCATCGTTGCCGACACCGGCACAGATTTGCCAGATTCTGGATGATTATGTCATCGATCAGGATAAAGCCAAGCGTATTCTGGCTGTGGCAGTATACAACCATTACAAACGCTTGCGCCATGATGGTGGAAAATCTGGTGGCAAATCTGATGTTGAGTTGGCCAAGAGCAATATCCTGTTGGTTGGTCCGACAGGTTCCGGTAAAACCTTGCTGGCGCAAACGCTGGCGCGTTTGCTCGATGTGCCGTTCGTGATGGCGGATGCCACTACGTTGACCGAAGCCGGTTACGTGGGGGAAGACGTTGAAAACATCATTCAGAAGCTGTTGCAGAAATGTGATTATGATGTTGAAAAAGCCAAGAATGGAATTGTGTACATCGACGAAATTGACAAGATTTCGCGCAAGTCGGAGAACCCTTCCATTACCCGTGATGTGTCGGGCGAAGGTGTGCAACAGGCATTGCTCAAGCTGATTGAAGGAACAACCGCTTCCATTCCGCCGCAAGGAGGACGCAAGCACCCCAATCAGGAATTTGTGCAGGTCGATACGACCAATATCCTGTTCATTTGTGGCGGCGCGTTTGCTGGCCTGGAACGTGTCATCCAGAATCGTACCACCAAGGGTGGTATCGGTTTTGGTGCGGAAGTGCGCAGCAAGGACAACAGCAAGGATGTGTCGACTTTGTTGCAGGAAGTCGAGCCGGAAGATTTGATCAAATTTGGTTTGATTCCGGAATTGATTGGTCGCTTGCCGGTGATTGCAACACTGGAAGAACTCGATGAAGAGGCATTGGTTACCATTCTGACGCAACCCAAAAATGCGCTCAGTAAACAGTATGGTCGTTTGTTCGAGATGGAAGGGGTCGAACTGGAATTTCGCCCGGAAGCGCTCAAAGCGATTGCCAGTCGTGCACTGGCGCGTAAAACGGGCGCGCGCGGGTTGCGTTCGATTATCGAACATGCTTTGCTGGATATCATGTTTGAATTGCCATCGATGAAAGATGTCAGCAAAGTGGTCGTGGATGAAGGCAGCGTGTTGGGCGAGAGCAAACCGTTGCTGATTTATGCCGATCAGGAGAAAGTGGCATCCTGAACGTGCTGGCGTGCGTTCCATCAGTGGGTTTTGTTTGTTTTGTCGGGATGCCCTGACAGAATTGGCGCTGGAATCAGTGCTGCAGGTAGTGAATTGTTTGCCTGTGGCGTGGTTCGCCTCTGATTGTAGCGTGCGTCCTCTTGAAATATGCTGATTCGCCTGTATATGCAGCATGTACCGTCATGATAACGGCATTTTTGAGGAAAAAGTCCCATGAATACCCCTGTTCACCATACTGAATCATTGACATTGCCCTTGTTGCCGCTGCGCGATGTGGTGGTGTTTCCACACATGGTTATTCCATTGTTTGTGGGGCGAACCAAATCTACCCGTGCACTGGAAGTAGCGATGGAAGCGGGCAAGAGCATTTTGTTGGCAGCACAAAAAACCGCTTCGGAAGACGAACCTTTGCCCGAGGATATGTTCAGGATCGGTACGGTGGCGACTGTGTTGCAGTTGCTGAAATTGCCGGATGGCACGGTTAAAGTGCTGGTCGAGGGCGAGCGCCGTGCACGGGTGCACGAATACATCGATATGGATACTTATCTGGCCGGCACAGTGGATGTGCTGCCGGCAGACAACGATGTCTTTGACAAGGAAACCGAGGCGGCACGTCGGGCGTTGATTAGCCAGTTTGACCAGTATATCAAGCTGAACAAGAAGATTCCGTCCGAGTTGCTGACCTCGCTGGTCAGCATTGAGGAGGTGGGCCGGTTGACGGATACCGTCGCCGCGCATTTGCCGCTCAAACTGGAGCATAAACAGGAAATCCTCGCCATGCAGGATGTGCAGGAGCGTTTGAATCGCTTGATGAACTTGCTGGAAGGCGAAATCGACATCCTGCAGGTAGAAAAACGTATCCGTGGTCGTGTCAAGCGGCAGATGGAGAAAAGCCAGCGTGATTACTATCTGAACGAACAGGTAAAAGCCATCCAGAAGGAATTGGGAGATGGTGAAGAGGGCGTTGAGCTGGAGGAGCTGGAAAAACGCATTGCGGCTGCTCACATGAGCAAGGATGCGCAGACCAAGGCAGAAGGAGAGCTCAAAAAGCTGCGCATGATGTCACCGATGTCGGCAGAGGCGACCGTGGTGCGCAGTTATATCGAAGCCTTGCTCGCCCTGCCGTGGCGCAAACGTACCCGTATCAGTCGTGATCTGAAGAAGGCGCAGGCCATTCTGGATGAGGATCATTACGGCCTGGATAAGGTCAAGGAGCGCATTGTCGAATATCTGGCGGTGCAGCAACGGGTAGAGAAACTGAAAGGGCCGATTCTGTGTCTGGTCGGGCCTCCCGGCGTGGGAAAAACTTCGTTGGGGCAATCTATCGCCAAGGCAACCAACCGGAAGTTCGTGCGCATGGCTTTGGGTGGTGTACGCGACGAGTCGGAAATTCGTGGTCACCGGCGCACGTATATTGGTTCGATGCCGGGCAAGATTTTGCAGAGCATGAGCAAGGTTGGCGTTCGTAATCCTTTGTTCCTGCTGGATGAAGTGGACAAGATGGGGCAGGATTTTCGTGGCGATCCGTCGTCAGCCTTGCTGGAAGTGCTTGATCCGGAACAGAACCACACGTTTTCTGATCACTACATCGAGGTGGATTTCGATTTGTCGGATGTCATGTTTGTGGCAACTGCCAATTCGTTCAACATTCCTGCCCCATTGATGGACAGAATGGAGATGATTCGCCTGTCAGGTTACACCGAGGATGAGAAAGTCAGCATTGCGGAACGTTATCTGGTGCCGAAACAGATCAAGGTCAATGGTCTGAAGGCAGACGAGTGCGTGATTGCCGAGAGCGCGTTGCGCGATATCGTGCGTTATTATACCCGTGAGGCTGGCGTGCGTAATTTGGACAGAGATATTGCCAAAATCTGCCGCAAGGTGGTAACGGCATTGTTGACCCAGCCTGGCAAATTGAAAAAAATCACGGTCAACGCGCGCAATCTGGAAAAATATCTGGGTGTGCGACGCTTTACCTATGGCATGGCTGAAGAGCGTAATCAGGTCGGCCAAGTCACAGGATTGGCGTGGACAGAAGTCGGCGGCGAGTTATTGACGATTGAAGCAGCATTAATGCCGGGCAAAGGTGGCATGATTACTACCGGACAGTTGGGCGATGTGATGCAGGAATCGGTGAAGGCAGCCCTGTCTGTGGTGCGTAGCCGTTCGCAGGCACTCGGTATCCATCAAGAGATGTTCCAGAAGTATGACGTGCATATCCATTTGCCGGAGGGCGCTACACCAAAAGACGGGCCGAGCGCCGGCATTGGCTTGTGTACGGCGTTGGTGTCGGTGATGACCAATATTCCTGTGCGAGCGGATGTTGCCATGACGGGCGAAATTACCTTGCGTGGCGAAGTGTTGCCGATTGGTGGACTGAAAGAGAAGTTGCTGGCCGCCCTGCGTGGCGGCATCAAGACAGTGCTCATTCCGCAGGAGAATGTACGTGATTTGAGCGAAATGCCGGACAACATTAAAAATCGTCTTGACATCCAACCGGTCAAATGGATTGATCAAGTCTTGCAGCGCGTGCTGGAGCGTCAACCCGAGCCCTTGCCAGAGCCTGTATTGGCGCCACAGGAAGCGGTTGCTGAAGTGTTGGCGGTTGCGGTACCCGAAGCCGAACCTGTTGCAGTCAAGCATTAGGGGGACGGGTAGGGTTCGATTCGCCATGCCTGTTGTAACATTGCGGGTATGGCGCATCAGATTTGATACATTAAGTTCGGTACATTAAATTCGGCAAGCTCCCGGTGTTGGCCAATGGAGCTTTCAAAATCGGATATTTTTCGGCTGGATGATGTTCGGATCGGGGCTTGAATGGGTAAAGTGTATATAAATAAAGCAAAACAGCCGATTTTACTTGACAGCTGAATTTGCCCCTTGCTATAAAGCCAACTGCGGCACTTGTTTGAACATTAACACAAAGGGGAAACACGTGAACAAATCGGAATTGGTGGACATGATTGCACAGTCGGCGGATTTGACAAAGGCACAGGCTGCACGCGCACTTGATGGTACGCTGGAGGCTATTGTGACATCGTTGAAAAATGGCCAGGAAGTAAGCTTGGTAGGTTTTGGTTCGTTTTATGTGGGTGAGCGTGCCGAGCGTGAAGGGCGCAATCCTGCCACGGGTGCTGCCATCAAGATTCAGGCAGCCAAGGTCCCTAAATTTCGTGCTGGTAAAATCCTGAAAGATGCGGTAAACTGACGCGCTTTCGGGTGCTTAGCTCAGTTGGTAGAGCGTCGCCCTTACAAGGCGAATGTCGGGGGTTCGAACCCCTCAGCACCCACCAGAAATACGAAAAAAGCACTGATAATTCAGTGCTTTTTGTGTTTTTGCCGTACCGGGTCATGAAACGCGGGATGTATTCTTTTGCTTCGGGAGCTTTTATTTCCAGCTGGTCGAGGCGCTTTGGTGGAATAAACCGGTCACCACTTACTGGTCACAGAGAGAAGAAAATGGCAGAAAGCCCTGACGGAAAAATCCTGACCATCTATCATCGTAGTCGTGATGCTGTCATGCAGTACGTCTACCCGGTGGTATCCCGTCGTTCCGGTGGTGTGTCTGTGGGCATCAATCTGAATACCAATCATGCTTGCAATTGGCGCTGTGCCTATTGTCAGGTGCCGGATTTGCAGCGCGGTAGTGCACCACCGGTTGATTTGCCGCTGCTTGCCCAGGAATTGCGCGATATGCTGGCGCAGTTGATGCACGGCGATTTCATGCAACGGCGGGTGCCGGAACAGATGCGCGTTGTACGTGATATTGCGTTTTCTGGTGACGGTGAACCGACCAGCGCGCACGAGTTTGCCGATGCAATTGCATTGGTAGCGCAGATTCGTGCGGAATTCGGTTTGAATGATACGGTGGCTATTCGTGTCATCAGTAACGGCAGTCTGGTCGATAAATCCTGGGTACAGGACGGATTGCGTGTTTTGGCGGCGCAGCGCGATGGCGAATTGTGGTTCAAAATGGATAGCGTGACGCCCGCGGGTTTGCGTCGCATGAATGGTACGCGCATGTCATCATCGCGCTTGCAGAGTAATTTGCGCCTCGCAGCCGGGTTGTGCCCGACCTGGATACAGACTTGTGTGCTGGCATGGGATGGCAAACCACCATCGTCAGTCGAACAGGAAAGTTGGCTGGCGGCAATTGCCGGATTGATGGACAGTGGTGTGCGTGGGGTGTTGTTGTATGGTTTGGCGCGCCCTTCCATGCAAGAGGCTGCCCCTCATTTGTCTGCCTTGCCGGTATCCTGGCTGGAAGCGTATGCAGAAAAAATCCGGGCATTGGGTTTGCCGGTCAAGGTGTTTGCATGATTTATGGATTGGGTACGGATATTGTCAATGTGGCGCGGCTGGATAGAATGTGGCAGCGTCATGGCGTACGTGCGTTGGAGCGTTTGCTGGCGGTACAAGAGCAGAAAGAAGTGCCATATACAGGTGACGTGGGGCGGTTTCTGGCCAAGCGGTTTGCAGCCAAAGAGGCGTTTGCCAAGGCGGCGGGAACAGGTTTGCGTCCGCCGGTACAGTTGACGGACATCATGGTGACCCATGATGAGCTGGGCAAGCCGGCGTTGGCGTTTGCTCCGGCATTGCAGAATTGGCTTGCCCATCGTGGTGTGATGCGTTGGCATGTGTCCATTAGCGACGAGCGCGAGATGGTGGTGGCGACAGTCATTTTGGAGGGTGTATGAGTCTTGGTCCGGTGATGCTCGATGTGATCGGCCTGGAACTGGTTGCCGAAGATGTCGTGCGTCTGCAACATCCATTGGTTGGTGGCGTGATTCTGTTTGCGCGTAATTATGCCTCGCCAACACAACTGGATGCATTGGTAGCAGCGATTCGTGAAGTGCGGCCACATATTTTGATTGCAACGGATCATGAAGGCGGCCGGGTGCAGCGTTTTCGGGACGGGTTTACCCTGTTGCCAGCCATGCAGGTGTTGGGACAGTTGCACGATCAGCATCCGGCGCGCGCCTTGCAAATGGCGCGCTCGTGTGGTTACGTACTGGCTGCAGAATTGCGTGCTCATGGCATTGATTTCAGTTTTGCACCGGTGTTGGATCTGGATTATGGACGGTCTACGGTGATTGGCAGCCGTGCCTTGCATGCGAACCCTTGGGTAGTGGGAGATTTGGCGCACGCTTTGATGATGGGGATGCGCGGTGCGGGTATGGCAGCGGTGGCGAAGCATTTCCCTGGCCATGGTTTCGTGGAGGCAGATTCACACCGGCAATTGCCGATTGATACGCGCACGCTGGACGATTTATTGGCGGCAGACCTGTTGCCATACCGGCGTTTGATGGCCGATGGTTTGCCGGGCGTGATGCCAGCGCATGTACGGTATGCCAAAGTTGATGAGCGGCCGGCTGGTTTTTCGTCTTTCTGGTTACAGCAGGTGTTGCGGGGACAACTGGGATTTGACGGCGCTATTATTAGCGATGACTTGTCGATGGCAGGTGCCGGCGTTGCTGGCGATGTGGTTGCGCGGGCGCAGGCAGCGCTTGATGCTGGTTGCGATTTGATTCTGGTGTGTAACGATGGCGCGGCGGCTGACCGGGTGTTGAACAGTGTTGTCTGGCAAAAAACCCCATTGGGCATCGCGCGTCGGGCCCATCTGCACGGACGTTTGCCGACAGCAAACCGCACGCAATTACTGGAGCAGGCAGAATATGTGTCGGCACGGCACGCCATTGCGGGTCTGGGGCATGACACGGCTGACTGGTGGGCGCAGGATGCGAGCAATAGCTGTGGCTTGAGCGGTGAAATATGACGACGAGCGATTGGCGGGATTGTCGTGCCTGCCCACGTCTGGTGGATTTTCTGACCACGGTTCGGGAAAAGTACCCGGATTATCATGCTGCGCCGGTAGCGGCGTTTGGCGATGAAAATCCTTGGTTGCTGGTGATTGGATTGGCCCCTGGCCTGCACGGCGCGAACCGTACCGGACGTCCGTTTACCGGCGATTATGCGGGAGTGCTGCTGTATCAGACTTTGTACGATTTTGGTTTGGCCAGCGCGCCAGTATCGCAGGATACGGCAGATGGTTTGCAATTGCGTGGCTGTCGCATCACCAATGCGGTGAAATGTGTGCCGCCTGCCAACAAACCGGAACGCGCCGAGATTCGCCGTTGCAATCCTTATTTGACGCAGGAGTTGGCCGTTTTGGCAAAGCATGCTTCGTTGCTGGCGCTGGGTCGGGTGGCACACGATGCAGTATTGATGGCGTTGCAGTTACCTTTGTCGGCGTATCCCTTCGCGCACGATGCGCGACATGAGCTACCGGGTGGGCAGTATTTATATGACAGTTACCATTGCAGTCGTTATAACACCCAGACGGGACGGTTGACTCCGGCCATGTTTGCTGCGGTGTTTGCACGGTTGACCGCTGATCGTGCAGCGCAGGTAGCCAGTATTCAGACCGGGTCGATTCATGTTTGACAGTACAGCCCTGCTGGCCAGTTTGCCGAAACTGCCAGGCGTGTATCGCATGCTCGATGTGGCAGGGCAGGTGTTGTACGTTGGCAAGGCGGGTGACCTGAAAAAACGGGTGAGCTCGTATTTTCAAAAAAATGATTTGTCTCCGCGCATTCGTTCGATGGTGAATCAGATCGCTGGCGTCGAAACCACGGTCACCCGCTCGGAAGCAGAAGCACTGTTGCTGGAAAACAATCTCATCAAAGCGCTGTCGCCACGTTATAACATTTTGTTTCGTGATGACAAATCTTATCCTTATTTGTTGTTGACCGGTCACGCCTACCCTCGTTTGGCGTATTTTCGTGGAACGCCAAAGCCGGGAGATGATTGCTTTGGCCCTTTCCCGCACGCCATGGCGGTACGCGAGAGCATCGACATTCTGCAAAAAGTGTTTCGTTTGCGCACCTGTGAAGACAGTGTGCTGGCGCATCGTTCGCGTCCGTGCCTGTTGTTTCAGATCAACCGTTGCAGCGCGCCTTGTGTGGAGCATGTTTCGGCCACGGATTATGCGCGTGATGTAGCGCATGCCCGCCAGTTTTTATCCGGCAAGGCCGATAGCCTGACACAGGTCATCGCTGAGCAAATGCGTGTGGCATCCGAAGCGCAGCAGTATGAAATGGCAGCCAGATGGCGAGATCAGTTGCGTAGTCTGGCAGCGGTGCGCGAACGTCAGATTGTGAACACACAGGAAGATTTGAATGCCGATGTGGTTGTTGTGGTTGGTGAAGCAGGGCAGGTTTGTGTGAATGTAGCAATGGTGCGCGGCGGACAGCATTTAGGTGATCGCGGTTTTTTCCCGCGCAATATTGCAGCGCGTGATGACGAACCATTTGATGCAGAAGAAGTCCTGCTGGCTTTTTTAAGTCAGCATTATCTGCAATTTGTGGCGCCAGCGCAGATTATTGTCTCGGAACAGGTGGATTTGAAAAGTTTATCCGGTTTGCTAAGTGAGCGTGCCGGACACGAGGTGCAGGTGTTGTCACGGGTGCAAGGCGAGCGACGGCGCTGGCTGGATATGGCGCGGCATAACGCACGGCTTGCCTTGTTGCGTCGCTTGTCAACCGGGGCATTGCAAAACCGGCGGATGACCTTGTTGCGTGAACGTCTGGCGTTGCCTGAAATGGACCGCATCGAGTGTTTTGATATCAGTCATACCATGGGGGAAGCCGCAGTGGCTTCCTGCGTGGTGTATGCACAGGAAGCCATGCAACCAGCACAATACCGGCGTTACAATCTGCGTGAAACAGCGGCTGGTGACGACTATGGCGCCATGCGCGAAGCGTTGCGGCGGCGTTATGTCCGGGTACGGGAAGGTGAGGGCGTGTTGCCGGATTTGTTGCTCATCGATGGCGGGTTGGGGCAAGTACGGGCTGTCATGACGGTGCTGACCGAGCTGGGTATACATGATCTGGCTGTGGTGGGCGTTGCCAAAGGAGTGACGCGTAAGGCCGGACTGGAACAACTGGTTTCGCCCGATGGCAGCGTGCTTCGTCTGGCGCCAGAAGACGCTGCGCTGCATCTGATACAGGAAATTCGTGATGAAGCGCATCGGTTTGCCATTACCGGGCATCGTGCGCGCCGTGCCAAAACGCGTCAGGTGTCGGCGTTGGAGGATATTCCCGGCGTGGGACCCAAACGGCGGCAGAAATTGTTGGCGCGATTTGGTGGCTTGCGGGAGCTGCGCAACGCGGCATTGGAAGACATCGCCGGGGTGGAAGGAATCAGCGAACCATTGGCGCAAGCGATCTATCAGGCGTTGCACTGACAATTAGGGAAGCGCTGATTGCGGGGCGGACAGATTTATCGTCGTGAATGAGGGTGACTTGCCTGTATCCAGTCGGCCAGTGTGTGTTGTGGTTGTTGAACGAGTTGTTCCAGTGTCTGGCTGGCCGGATGAGGTTGAAAAACAAGATGTTCGAAGATAGTGCGCAGGACGATGCGATCAGGTGGCATCGCGAGTGCCCAACCCTTGCCGCTGCGTAACAGCCAGTGCTGTTCGGCGAGTTGTGGCAGTACGGTTTCCATGATATCCCACTGAATGTGGGTGTTTTCGGCCAGTTGTCGTAAGGTGACGATTTCGCCATGCTGTTGTGCCGTTGCCAATTGGCGCAGTATTTGTAATGCCACATAAAACAGTTCGCCGGGGTTGTGTTGATGCGCCAGATGCGGTTGTCGATAATAAGGCAGCGTAGCAGTCAGCGTGGCGCCGAACAGTACCGTCATCCAGGACAGATAAATCCAGAGCAGAAACAGTGGCAATGCTGCAAAAGGGCCATAAATGACGGTATAGGTAGAAAAATGGCTGATGTAATGTGAGAACAGCGTTTTCATTCCCTCGAAGCATAAGCCGCCTATCAACCCGCCCAGCCAGGCGTGACTGGCCGGCACATAGCGGTTTGGCACCGTGGAATAGAGCAGGGAAAGTGCGGTGACCGTGAGCAGGATCGGGGTCAGTTTCAGTCCCAGCAGATGTAAACCGCCCATGCCCTGATCGATGTTGAGCGCGAATTGGGCAAGATAAGACGTCAGGTACAGGCTTGCTCCCATCAACAATGGCCCCAGCGTCAGCAACATCCAATAAATCAGAAAACGTTGTACCAGCGCACGTTGGTGCCGGACATGCCAGATATTGTTCAAAGCATGTTCGATGGTTTGCATGAGCATCAACGACGTTACTGCCAGTGCCAACGTGCCGATGGCGGTCAGTTTTCCTGCATTTTGTGAAAATTGCGGCACGTAGGTTTGCATGAGCTTGCTGGCGGTTTCCGGCATCATGTTTTGCAGCAAAAAATTTTTCAGATTGATGGAAACATTGGCGAAAGCCGGAAATGCCGTGAGAATGGTAATCCCCAACGCGAGCAGCGGAACGATGGCCAGCAACGAGGTGTAAGTCAGACTGGCAGCAGTTTGTCCCGCCCCGTCGAGCATGAAGCGACGTAGTACCAGCAGGCAGAACTGATAGAAGCGCAGCCATGGCTTCGGCAGTTTGTCTGAGAGGGACCTGCTTGACGGTAATATGTTCAATGATCTACCCGAGAGATATGTCTGATATGGGTGCAGTGTAGCGGAAAGAGGTTGCAATCGCTATGTTGCAATCGCTATCGTGCGAATTGATATGGCAGCAGAGGAGCATTGATTTTGTCCATACTGTCGCGGTGATGGTTCGTGATGGAATAAATCAGTGGTTCCATGAAAATTCCCTACAAAACAAAATTCTGCACGATTGTCGTGCGAATGTATGCAAAGATCGGGTTAAAATACGGTTTTTGGCATTGACATTGGCGGTTGGTATGGCAGGCAGCAGTATGGGAACCCTGTTCCGGGTGACGTCTTTTGGTGAGTCGCACGGTCCGGCAATTGGTTGCGTGGTGGATGGCTGTCCACCCGGGATGGCGTTGTGTGAACAGGACATTCAGCACGATCTGGATCGGCGCAAGCCCGGTACGTCGCGTCACGTGACCCAGCGGCGTGAGTCGGATACCGTGCAGATTCTGTCCGGTGTGTTCGAAGGCAAAACCACGGGCACGCCGATTGCGCTGCTGATTCAGAATGAAGATCAACGCAGCAAGGATTATGGCAATCTGGCGGATACTTTTCGTCCTGGACATGCGGATTATACGTATTGGCGCAAGTACGGTATCCGCGATTATCGTGGCGGTGGTCGTTCGTCAGCGCGTGAAACAGCGGTGCGGGTGGCAGCCGGTGCGGTGGCGCGCAAGTGGCTGCATGAACATTATGGCGTCAGGATTCGTGGGTATCTCGCGCAATTGGGGCCGGTTGTCATTCCGCTGACTGATTGGGATGACGTTGATAACAATCCGTTTTTTGCGCCGGATATGGCCAGTGTGCCGGCATTGGAGCAATTCATGGACGAGTTGCGTCGCGCAGGTGATTCGATTGGCGCCAAGGTTACCGTCATGGCGTCCGGCGTGCCGGCAGGTTGGGGCGAACCGGTATATGATCGCCTCGATGCTGACCTTGCTCATGCCTTGATGAGCATCAATGCCGTCAAAGGGGTGGAGATTGGCGCCGGTTTTGCTGCGATTACCCAGCGCGGCAGTGAGCATGGTGATGAAATCACCCCACAGGGCTTTTTATCCAACCATGCCGGCGGGATTCTGGGCGGTATTTCCAGCGGTCAGGAGGTGGTGGCGCACATTGCCATCAAGCCAACGGCCAGTATCCGTTTGCCGCGTCGTTCCATCAATCGGCAAGGTGAACCGGTGCTGGTCGAAACGCATGGTCGCCATGATCCTTGTGTGGGTATTCGCGCGACACCGATTGCTGAAGCCATGTTGGCGATCGTGTTGATGGATCACGCATTGATGAACCGTGCGCAGTGTGGCGATATGCCAGGGAACCACTGATTTACTCCGCCATGAGTCGCGTTGCGCCGCTTGCCGGGTTTGTTTTTTGGGTACTGACCCAAGGGAATAACCCTTGACTGCGCGTCGCGCCTTGCATTTCATCCCGCCAAACCACCGTCGCGACCATGTGGGAATAAATCAGTGGCTCCTTAGCCCGAACGGTGGGCGGTGAGGAAGGCAATGGCTTCTTCGGGTTTGCGCGTGCGTTGCATGGGTGGGAGGCTTTGCCAGATACGGCGGCCGTAAGGCTTGTCAGTCAGACGGGGGTCGCAGATCATCAGTACACCGTAATCGTGTTCGTCGCGAATCAGGCGGCCGGCGCCCTGTTTGAGGCTGATGACGGCATGGGGTAGCTGATAATCCATGAATGCATTGCCGCCAGTTTTTTTGATGTGTTCGATGCGGGCTGACAGCACAGGGTCATCGGGCGGGGAGAAGGGCAGGCGATCGATGACTACCAGACTCAAAGTGTCACCTTTGACATCAACTCCTTCCCAGAACCCTTGGCTGGCGAGCAGGATGCAATGTGGATGGGTGCGGAACTGATGCAGGAGGTCGCTACGCGGACGTTCTCCTTGCATCAGGATCGTAATTTCTTTCTGTTTGAGCGATTTCTGCAACAGTGTTTGTGCTTCACGCATGGCGCGCAATGAGGTGAACAGCAGGAATGCGCGTCCTTTGTTGGCGAGAATGAGCGGCAGAGCGGCTTGTACGACGGCAGTCGTATAGCTTGGCGAGTTGGGGTCAGGCATGTCGGGCGGCGCGAACAGCAAGCCCTGTTCGGCGTAGCAAAATGGGCTGTCCCAATTGGCGCAATCGGTTTCATTCAACCCGGTTTGTCGGCAGTAATGAGAAAAATCGCCTTTGACCGAGAGGGTCGCCGAGGTAAAAATCCAGCTGCGTTCTTCATTCATCTGGCGGGAAAAAATGTCCGCCACGGAAAGAGGCGTGGCATTGAAGGCGATGCTGTGGCTGAATATTTCCAGCCAGCGTACCAGATTGGCGTCGTGATGTTGTTGCCAGCGCGTCCATTGCTCGGCAAACCGCCCCCCTGTTTGCCAGGCAAGATCGATGGCGGGGTTGCGTGCGGCTTGTTGTTGCAGATAGGCGTTGACAGTGTTCAGCGCATCGAGGCAAATTTGTAATTGTGTCGAGGCTTTTTGTAAAAAACGTTCGGCTGACCAGCGGCCAGTGTCGGTGCCAAATGGTAGACGCAGGTCGCGCAGGGTTTTTTCCAGCACATCGCAACTATCGCTGAGCGCAGGAAAATCCTTGCAATGGATGTTGGCTTCGATGCGGGTGTCGCGGGCGAAGGTCAGCAATTGGCCGGTACTCAGGTTGTCACCAAAAAAAAGGCCGGCCGTTTCCGGCAACTGATGGGCTTCGTCAAAAATGACAGTATGTGTAGCGGGTAATAATTCGGCAACTCCTTCGTCGCGTAGCCAGACATCAGCAAAGAACAGGTGATGATTGACGACCACGATGTCGGCTTCCATGGCACGTTTACGGGCAGCGAATAAAAAACATTCACCAACGTGCGGACATTCCGCGTTCAGGCAGTTTTCGCGGGTCGATGTGGCATATTGCCAGACCGGTGCGTCTTCCGGTATGTCGGTGAGTCCGGCTTTGTCGCCGTCTTGTGTCTGGGTGGAGAATTGCCGGATGCGTTCCAGTTGGACACCGGTTTCCGGACGGTCAAAGCGCTGGTTCTGTAAATTGCGTTCCAGGTGCCAGGTACAAATATAGTTGGCACGGCCTTTGAGCAGGGCGGAATTCAGGGTGCATTTCAGGGCGGCTTTGGCCAGGGGCAGATCGCGGTAGAATAATTGATCTTGCAGATGACGGGTGCCGGTTGAAATGATGACTTTGTGCGCGGCCAGCAGGGCTGGAATCAGGTAAGCCAGCGTTTTTCCGGTGCCGGTACCCGCTTCGGCAATCAGGACGGCCTTGTTGGCAATCGTGCTGCGGATTCTTTGCGCCATCTGCAGTTGCCCCTCCCGGGGGCGAAAATCGGGGAGTATGGCGGCCAGTTTGCCATCGGCAGAAAAAATGCGCTCCAGTTCGTCTGCGGCCTTGCTGCTCATTGGTGCTGCTCTGGATCGATATGACGAAAGTGAATGCGGATGATTAGCATCGAAAGGCTGATGAACGCGCCAAAAATGACGGTAATGATATCGACGGACAGTCCTGCGTGATCGAGCAGGGCGTAAAGTCCCAGCATGAAAAGAATAGACAGGTTTTCGTTGAAATTTTGTACCGCAATCGAGTGCCCGGCACCCATGAGTAAATGGCCGCGGTGTTGTAGCAGCGCATTCATCGGTACGACGAAAAATCCGCCCAGAATGCCGATGATGGTGAGCAGTATGCCAGCGCCAATTGCTGTATGTACGGCAGCCATGCTCATGACAACGATGCCCATGACGATGCCGGTGGAAATGACGCGCACCGAGTCTTGCAATCGAACGAATTCACCGGCAATTACCGCGCCAACGGCAATACCCAGCGCAACCAGTGCGGTCAGTTGTGAAGCCTGTTGCATGGAAAAATGCAGCGTGATGAGCGCCCATGCCAGCACGACCAGCCGTAATGTGGCGCCAGCACCCCAGAACAGCGTGGTAACAGCAAGGGATACTTGTCCCAATGGGTCACGCCATAGCTGGACAAAACTGGCCCAGAAATCACGCACCAGAGCGACAGGGTTGCGGTTGGGTGTGGTGTGGTCTGGTGCCGTGACAGGAATGAACAGATTGAATATTGCCGCTGCGACATATAGCAGGGCAACGAACAGAATGGCAATTTTTGCGATGTCGGCGTCACCGTGCCAGGCCAGATGAGCCATCAGTGTTGCGCTGAAATGCGGGTTGAGCAGGACACCACCCAAGAGAGCGCCAAGAATGATGGCGAAGACTGTGGCGCCTTCCATCCATGCGTTGGCAGCCACCAGTTTTTCTGCGGGCAGGTATTCCGTGAGGATGCCGTATTTGGCGGGTGAATAGCCCGCCGCACCGAGTCCGACGATGGCATACGAGATGAGGGGGTGCACACCGGTCAGCATGGCGATGCAGCCGCCGAGCTTGATGTTGTTGCACAGGAACATGACCCGGCCTTTGGACAGCGCATCGGAAAATGCGCCGACGAAGGGCGCCAGCAAAATATAAGAGACGATAAAGAATTCCTGCAATATCGGCGTGTACCAATTGGGATCGTGTGCTTCTTTCAGAAGAGCAATTGCGGCAAATAGCAGGCTGTTATCGGCCAGCGCGGATAAAAACTGCGCGACCAGTATGGTGTAAAACCCAAGATTCATTGTGGATTGTCAGGTTTTGTGGATTTTTGTTGCGCCAGCATTTTGAGCAGTGCTTCCTGTTGCGCGATGGATGGTGCACGTTTGTTGCTGTTATAGGCAACGTCTTCGCCTGGGCGAACGTGACCACCGCGCTCCTTTGCCTTGACTTCGAGGTAATCATCCAGCGGGTTTTCTGTGTTTTCCGACAGGTTGTCGTCAGTATAACGACCACGAAAACCGGCAGGAGCCGTTTTGGGACGAGCACGGTAGGCCGCGAGTTTCAGTGCCTTGTTCAGCTCCGCGATACGGTCGTCAATCCAGCGCACGTCGTATACGGCAGCAGCGGTGAGCAGAATGATAAAGGCACTGCCGACACAGCGGCGGTGCAATACAAAATAACCTAGCAGCGCCAATGCAAAACCGGCACGATACAGCCAGGCACCCAGCGGATGTTCCAGATAAGCACGGTGCAAACCGAGCGG
>JAJYHV010000073.1 GCA_021790515.1 Pseudomonadota bacterium | reverse complement strand
TTAAATCAAGGAGATCGCGCCACGCACGGCACAGGTCGTACCAGGTCGTACCAGGTCGTACCAGGGCTTGCCAGGCCGTACAGGCCGGGATTTCAACCCAGCGAGAAGTAGAGGATAAACAGAGTTGGGCACGGATGAAATTGACCGGATTCACGCAAAAATTGGGATCAACCCGGGTTGAATTCGGGTTGATCCCGGCAATCTGCCAAAAAATAGTCGTGCCAACGAGCATCATCCGTCAATTCCGGATGGAATGCGGTCGCCAGCCATTTTCCCTGCCGTACCGCCACGACACTGCCATCCGACAGTTCCGCCAGCACCTCCGCATCTTGTGCCAGAGGCTGGATTTTTGGCGCACGGATGAATATGCCGGGAAATGCCAATGTCGTATCCACTCGTGGCGCAAGGCGTGAAATATCGATCGCTTGCCGGAAAGAAGCTGCCTGACGTCCAAACGCATTGCGTTCGACAGCAATATCCATCAAACCCAACACAGGCTGAACATGGTCAACATTACGCGCCATGAATATGGCACCTGCACAACTGCCCCAGACGGCGCGCTGATGAGCAAAGACACGCAAGGGTTCCATCAAGCCGGAGGCAAGCGCCAGTTTACCCATGACTGTCGATTCGCCGCCCGGAATAATCAGACCGCTTAGATGATCCAAATCCGATGGCAACCGAACCAGACGAGTCTGTACGCCAAGTTGCTGCAACAGCCTGACATGTTCGGCAAATCCACCCTGTAAGGCCAGAACTCCTACTTGCATCATGTTCCCCGTACAGCCAGGCGCTCGTGATCCGCCATCTGACGCACACTTTGTCCGAACATGGGTTCGCCGAGATGGCGACTGACCTCGGCCAGAATACCGGCATCCTGATAATGCGTCACGGCACGGACAATCGCTGCCGCACGCCGCGGCGCATCCTGACTCTTGAAAATACCGGATCCCACAAACACACCGTCGACCCCCAACTGCATCAACAATGCAGCATCTGCCGGCGTGGCAATGCCACCAGCGGCAAAGTTGACGACCGGCAAGCGTCCCAACTCACGGGTCATCCGTAGCAATTCATAGGGTGCGCCCAGTATTTTTGCCTCTGTCATCAAGGTTTCTACCGGCATGGCTTGCAATTGGCGAATGGCGCCCAACACAGCACGCGCATGACGCACAGCCTCACTCACATCACCCGTCCCTGCTTCGCCCTTGGTACGCATCATGGCCGCGCCCTCACCGATGCGCCGCAACGCCTCGCCCAGATCGCGGCAACCGCACACGAACGGAATGACAAAAGGATGTTTATCAATATGAAAAGTTTCGTCAGCCGGCGTCAATACTTCAGATTCATCAATAAAATCAACACCGATGCTTTGCAAAATCTGCGCCTCGACAAAATGTCCGATACGGCACTTCGCCATCACCGGAATGCTGACCGCTGCCATGATGTCCAAAATCATTTCCGGGTCAGACATGCGCGCGACGCCACCGGCCACACGAATGTCTGCTGGTACGCGTTCCAGTGCCATCACGGCACACGCTCCCGCTTCTTCCGCAATGCGAGCCTGTTCGGGGTTGACGACATCCATGATGACTCCGCCCTTGAGCATGCTCGCCAAACCGCTTTTAAGCGCAAAATTTTCCGTCTGTTGTAAAAATCTTTCCTGTTGTTCCATGTCTTGACTCACATTTTTCCCTTCATTCCAAGCTTTCCGACCAATCTTGTCCCATCTTGTTCTGCCCCATCTTGTTGCCGAAAAGTTTCCTCTGCTCCGTATGGCAGATTTGCTGCCTGCCCCTGCGGCCGACATTTCTGCAACACAACAGGTCGCGCTCCCATGCGCAACAGTTGGACGTCGAGCAAAACCAAATCTTCCGCTGACAACGAAGCAGCATGTACCGTGGTACGCAATTCATACGCCACCTTGCTGTCCAACAGGTATTGCAGGCTGTCGCGCACCGCCCAACCACTGTCGGCAACGCCGGTAATGCTGGCATACCGTTCGAATGGCGCCTTGATGTCCAACCCGACCCAATCCAGCAGCGGCAACACGGCACGCAAACGCTCAGGATATATGCCGGCGGTGTGCAAACCGGTTCTGAATCCCATGTCGCGCACCGCCATCAGCGCGTCCGGTAAACCCGTCTGCAAAGTCGGCTCACCACCACTGAATACCACCGCATCGAGCAGACCACGACGCCGTTGCAAAAAGTGCAACACGTCGGTCAACTCTATCGTCGATGCAGCCTTGCGCGGCAAAAGGTGCGGATTATGGCAATACAAACAACGCCATGGACAACCCTGACAAAACACCACGGCGGACATGGCACCGGGATAATCGATGCTCGACCACGGCGCCAGCCCGCCTATCTGCAACAGATTCATGACTGCCCGTCATGTCGTTTCCCCGTCGGGCATTCCTGAAAAAACCGGCGTTCGTAATGTTCACCTTTTTTACCGATATTGAACGATGCTACCGGGCGGTGGTAACCCATCACCCGCGTCCACACTTCGCAACGCTGACGTTCGCTGTCTGGCAACGTATCAGCCAAACTGCGCGTCGAGACTTCATGCTGATTCGATACGACGTCCATGATTCTTCTCCAATTTACATCAACTCACGCAACCTGCCGTCTGGCTGCCAACTTTTCTTCGTCGCAACGTGGGCAAAATTCGTGTTCGCCAGCCAGATACCCGTGTTTCGGACAAATCGAAAAAGTCGGCGTTACAGTCAGATATGGCAATCCAAACCGTTCCAACGCGCGCCGCACCAATGTTTTGCAGGTGTTGACATCCGACAGGCGTTCGGCCATATACAAGTGCAACACCGTACCACCCGTATATTTTTTCTGTAAAGGCTCCTGCCGTTCCAGCGCCTCGAACGGGTCGTCAGTGAATCCAACCGGCAATTGCGATGAATTGGTGTAATACGGCATGTCCTCCGTTCCCGCCTGCAAAATGGCGGGGTACCGTTTGCGGTCTTCCCGCGCAAAACGATAGGTTGTCCCTTCTGCCGGCGTGGCTTCCAGATTGTACATATGCCCTGTTTCTTCCTGAAACGCCAACATACGCGTGCGCACATGATCAAGAAACCGCAGCGCAAAGGCGTGCCCCCACGGACTGGTAATATCCTGTTCATCCGCCGTAAAATTACGGATCATCTCATTGATCCCGTTGACCCCCAACGTGGAAAAATGATTGCGCAATGTGCCAAGATAGCGCTTCGTATATGGAAACAAACCATTATCCATGTATTGCTGAATCACTTTGCGCTTGATTTCCAGACTGTTCTTACCCATTTCCAGCAAGCCGTCCAGACGGGCGTACAAAGCCTCCTCATCTCCCTGATACACATGACCCAACCGGGCACAGTTAATCGTCACGACACCGACCGACCCGGTCTGTTCGGCGCTGCCAAACAAACCATTGCCACGTTTAAGCAGTTCACGCAAATCCAGTTGCAGACGGCAACACATCGAACGCACCATGTTCGGCTTGAGTTCCGAATTGATGAAATTCTGAAAATAGGGCAAACCATATTTTGCTGTCATGGCAAACAGCCGTTCGGCGTTGGCGCTATCCCACGGGAAATCCGGTGTGATGTTATAAGTCGGAATCGGAAACGTAAACACCCGCCCCTTGGCGTCACCGGCAGTCATCACTTCGATATATGCCTGATTAATCAAGTCCATTTCTGCCTGCAGATCGCCATAACAAAATGGCATTTCCTCACCGCCGATAAGCGGAATCTGCGTTTTCAGATCATCAGGGCAAACCCAGTCAAATGTAAAATTCGTAAAAGGAGTCTGTGTTCCCCACCGCGATGGCACGTTCAGATTGTAAATCAATTCCTGAATACACTGCCTGACTTCAGCATAAGCAAGCCCGTCCTTGCGCACAAATGGCGCCAGATACGTATCCACCGAACTAAACGCCTGTGCGCCTGCCCACTCGTTCTGCAAGGTACCCAGAAAATTCACCATTTGCCCGACAGCGCTCGACAGATGACGCGGCGGTTGCGCTTCGACCTTGTCCGGCACGCCGTTCAATCCCTCATGTAACAGCGTACGCAAAGACCATCCGGCGCAATATCCGGCCAGCATGTCCAGATCATGAATATGAATATCGGCTTCACGATGCGCCTCCCCCATTTCTGGCGGATACACGTGATTCAGCCAGTAATTCGCCACCATTTTACCGGATACATTCAGAATCAGGCCGCCAAGACTATAGCCCTGGTTGGCATTCGCATTCACCCGCCAATCCTGCTGCGCCAGATATTCGTTGATAGCGCCCGATACTTCAACCAGCGTTTTCTGATCCCGACGCAACCGGGCATGTTGCTCACGGTAAACAATATACGCTCGCGCCGTCACAAAAAAATTGGCGGAAATCAATACCTGCTCAACGACATCCTGTACCTGCTCCACTTGCGGCGCCATCGCACGGTATTTATGAATCAACACCTTGCTGACCGCTTCCGTCAACCGGCGCGCCTCATCATCGCCAAACTCGCCCGTCGCCACACCCGCACGCTGAATGGCAAGATGGATATTATCTGCATTGAACATCTCCCGACGACCATCACGCTTTATCACCGCAACGGGCAACGGAAGCGTATTACTCAATTGTTCAATCTGACGCACCATGTTGGTTTCCTCGCAAATTGTAAGCCTGGTACAACCATACGCCACACAATCGAAAAACACAATATCTAGATAAAGATATTTTTTTA
This sequence comes from Pseudomonadota bacterium, assembly GCA_021790515.1. Taxonomy (GTDB): domain Bacteria; phylum Pseudomonadota; class Gammaproteobacteria; order Burkholderiales; family Sulfuriferulaceae; genus Sulfuriferula. The sequence goes on along the minus strand of JAJYHV010000073.1, from coordinate 14,899 downwards.
TATGGACATGTTGTGGTTAAATGCAATATCATTCACCTTAATGAAACACCAGAAAATGCCACGAAACGCCGCAAGGAAACGCTAAGGAAGCGCTGATTTAATCGGTTTTTGTTACATTCACACAACTTAGCTGCATGATTTTACATACCCCTTGATGTCAAATGTCAGAGATGTCAAATGTCAGAGTAAATCAGCGCTTCCCTAATTTATTTCGCCAGGCAGTCAGGTGAGGAAATAGATGCAAAGGGGATAGGATGGATGCGTCCCTTGGAGCCTGTCGGACTTGATTCGTCGTACTCGCAGGATGACTGCGTGGTTGCAGTGCAAGGCGCGGAATGCGACGTTGTGTTGCTTACAACAAGCGGTTCGCAACGTGCAAGGTGCCGCGCAACCGTCCTGCCCTTTGGGTTGCCGGGCATGGCAAATCAAGTCCGACAGTCTCCCTGGGCACAGGATTCATCTGACATTTGCCTGACCGGTTGGCATTACCCATAAAAACCGCTTGAACAATGGTTCGTGTCAGGAGTAGACTTTCAAAGTATATTAGCATCTTCAAATTTTTAGGTATATCATTTTAGCCGCAGAGGTAACCAACATGATGCGTTTGAACGATTCACCACTTTCCATTCTGGATGAACGCGCCATTCTGGCGTCAGAGGTTTATCACGACCCTTATGACTTTTCTTTTACCGAACATGCCATTGCACCGAATCTGAAAGACGATATTCTTGCCGACGCCCCAAAAATTCCCGACCGCGGCAGTTATGGCCTGCCCAGTTTACGCTATGGTGAAAAATTTGGCGCTGTCGTGCAAGAACTGCTCAGCCTGCGTTTTCGTCAATTGGTCGAGAAGAAATTTGATATGGATCTGTCAGACAAACCTCCGGTCATCGTCATGATGGGCAACACCACCGGGCATTACAACGAAGGCTATGCCCATCCGGATTCAAAACACAAAATCGTTACCGTTTTACTGGGTTTCAGCCGCGAGTGGCCCTACGAACGTGGCCGCCTGCGTATTTTGCGCAGCCCGGACAGAGAAGATTACGCCTTTGAATTTCCACCAGAATTTGGCCGCATGATGATGTTTCGCGTTTGCGACCATTCCTGGCATGGATTTCTGCCCCAAAAAGGCCAGCGCATGAGTCTGCAACTGTGTTACGTCGATTCCGAAAGTTATGTCCGCAAAGAATACTGGCGGCATAATATCAGCGCCATTGCCAAATCCATCCCTTTGCTACGTCGCGCGCTCGATTGGGCGCCAAAACGCCTGCACTGAAGCAAACAGGATTGTCATGAATTTTCCTCCATTGCCATCCGTCGTTGAAATCACCACCCATTTCAACCGCTCCTTGCGTAAATCGCAGTGCGATGACTCGCCTTATCGGCACTGGTTGATGCAGGACGTGCTGCCCGTCAGTCTGGCCAGCGCAGTCCTGATGCTCCCCATTGCTCCGCCGCAGATCGTGGATCACGGTAACAACCATGGCGTACGCGATCGTGAAAACAACCCCAACCGCGCGTTTTTTACGCCAGCATTAAGGCAAGACTTCCCCACCTGCCAGGTGTTCGCAGAAGCCATGCAATCTCCCGAGGTAGCGCGCCGATTTGCCGCCACCTGCGACATCCCGCTTGATGGCAGCTTTCTGCGCATGGAATACATTCAGGACACCGACGGCGCATGGCTGGAACCACATCACGACGTACCGGAAAAACTGTTTTCGCTGGTCATTTATCTATGCACCGGCCCTCATGCCCACAATTGGGGAACGGACATTTACGATGCGAATAAAAAATGGGTTGGCCGCAGCTCGGCGGAATTCAATTCCGGTGTCATTTTTGTACCCGGTGACAACACTTGGCATGGTTTCGACCCGCGACCGATTATCGGTGTGCGGCGTCTGCTGGAAATCAATTATGTCCACCCTGACTGGCGCGACAAAAACCAGTTGGCTTTTCCTGATCAACCTATCTGCACATGAATATCATTTCCGCTTTCCACTCGACACACACCCCGCGCGCGCCAATGGTCGAAAACAAACCAGAGCAACTTCCGGACGGAGTCAGCGTCAGCTACTTTACCGGTCTTAATGGCAGTGTGGAATATCATTTAACGATACAGGCACCAACTGGTTTGCCATTTGATGCTCAACTCGAACAACTGATCTCGCGTTACCACGACGCCCTGCACACGCTGCATCTTGCGCCGCATACCGCCGTTTTTCGGCGCGTTTTCCTCAGCGATGCGCGCAACCAGAGCCGGCAAGTTCTGCATAGCCCGCTCAATTCGCTCTCCGAGGACAACCCGGTTGCCTTGTCCATCGTTCAGCAGGCGCCGCTATCCGGCGCAAAAATCGCCTTACTGGCCTATCACATCGATTCTCTGCAAGCTTATGACAAACAACTGACGGCGACCGGGCACTTGCGCCTGACAAAAAATGGTGTTCGCCACCTGTGGAGCACTCGCCTGTGCGCAGCAGCCGACAACGCACAGCCTGCCGGCGAACAAACAAATGCAGTCTTTGAAAAACTGGTCGATGCGCTTGCGCAGGAAGGCAGCAACCTGCGCGACCATTGCGTACGCACTTGGTTATACCTGAAAAATGTCGATGTTTTTTATCAGGAAATGGTGACCGCCCGAACACAGCTCTTTACCGACCACGGTCTCACCCGCGACACCCACTACATTGCCAGCACCGGTATCGAAGGGACCTGTTCACACCAGTTCGACACCATCCTGATGGATGCCTACTCCATCCCCGATCTCGACCCCGCGCAACTCTCGTGGCTGAATGACTTTGATCGGCTCTGCCCGACCATCGACTACAACGTCACCTTTGAACGCGGCACCCGCATCGCCTGGGCGGATCGCAACCATTTGTATCTGTCCGGCACCGCCAGTATCGACAACAACGGACGAGTCATACACGTGGGTGATGCGCTGCGACAACTCGACGTCGCTCTCGACAACGTTGACGCCCTGTTACGTTCCGGTGGAGCCAATCTCGACGACATGCAATACCTGCTCGTGTATCTGCGTGACCCTGCCGATGCGCCACACATCGCCCAACGCCTGCAAGAACGTCTGCCTGACGTACCCACCCTTATTGTGCAAGGACCCGTATGCCGTCCCGAATGGCTGGTGGAAATCGAAGGAGTAGGCATTGCTCCTCACCACGATCCTGCCCTGCCGGATTTTTAACCACCCCATGACCCTCGCCGATTACGTACACACTTTTGGACAACACATGCTGCGCCGCCATGGTCAGCGCGTGCATAAAATCGCGCTGGATGCGGGGCTGACCTGTCCGAACCGCGACGGCAGCAAAGGGCGTGGCGGTTGCACATTCTGCAACAATGTCTCGTTCAGCCCACATGCCAGACAAAAAAAATCCATCGCGGAACAGCTCGCCTCCGGCAGACAGGCCATCGCAAAGTGTACGCGTGCCCAACAATATCTGGCCTACTTTCAAGCCTACACCAACACCTATGCCGACGTGCAACATCTGGACCAACTCTACCGCAGCGCCATGGCAGCACCTGACGTCATTGGCATTTCCGTCGGCACACGTCCCGACTGCGTCCCGGATGCCGTGCTCGACCTGCTGGTCAGCTACCAGCAACAAGGCTATGAGGTATGGCTGGAACTCGGACTGCAATCTGCCTTTGACGACACGCTGACGCGCATCAATCGCGGGCACAATCTGGACAGTTATCGCCACACGGTTCATGCCGCCAGACAGCGCGGCATTCCGGTTTGCACCCACCTGATTGTCGGCCTGCCGGGAGAAAGCGACTACCACTACCATACCAGCCTGGACACAGTGCTTGCCCTCGGCGTCGATGGCCTGAAGCTGCATCCGCTACATGTCGTTCGCGGCACGCAACTGGCCAACCAGTGGCGGCAAGGCAGTTATGTACCACTGAAGCAACAGGATTATTGTCGCATTGCTGCCGATCTGATTGAACGCACACCGGCAGACATCATTTTTCACCGTATGACCGGAACCGCCGCACGCGATATCCTGCTCGCCCCTGACTGGTGCGCCGGCAAATGGACTGTCCTCAACGGCATAGAAGCCGAACTGAAACGCCGCCACCATTGCCAGGGCACACTGGCACACCCTCGACCGAAACTGGAAATTGCCCATGCCGCCTGACACCATTCCCGAACTGGTCTGCCCGGCAGGCAGCCTGACTGCACTGAAAACGGCCGTAGATCACGGCGCCGACTGCGTTTACATCGGTTTTCGCGACAACACCAATGCACGTAACTTCGCCGGCCTCAATTTTGACCGCGCCGCTGCCCACGAAGGGTTGCGCTACGCCCATGCCGCAGGAAAACAAGTCTTTGTCGCGCTCAACACCAACCCACCGGACACAGGTTGGTCGCGCTGGCAAGAAGCCGTCGATCTGGCTGCAGACCTTGGTGCCGATGCCGTTATCCTGAGCGATCCGGGTTTGCTGCACTATGCAGCACAACGACATCCACACCTGCGTCTGCACCTGTCAGTACAAGGATCGGCCACCAATTATGAAGCCATCAACTTCTATCACCAGCAATTTGGCGTACGCCGTGCGGTGCTGCCCCGCGTCCTGTCGCTGGCCCAGGTTGAACACGTTCGGCAACACACCAAAGTAGACATCGAAATATTCGGCTTTGGCAGTCTGTGTGTCATGGTGGAAGGGCGCTGTGCATTGTCATCCTATGTCACGGGCGATTCGCCCAATACCAGCGGCGTCTGTTCGCCAGCCAAGGCCGTACACTGGAAACAAACCCCTGCCGGACTCGAATCGCGCCTCAATGAAGTTTTGATTGACCGCTATGCCGCCCATGAAAACGCCAGCTATCCAACTTTATGCAAAGGGCGATTCAGAGTAGGAGAAGCCAGTTACTACGCCATTGAAGAACCAGCCAGCCTCAACACACTGGAATTGATACCGGAATTTTTTCGCATCGGTATCTCGGCCATCAAGATTGAAGGCCGGCAGCGCAGTCCTGCCTATGTGGCGCAAGTTACCCGCGTCTGGCGACAGGCTATCGACGCCTGCCGTGCCAACCGAAACCATTACAGCATCAAACCGGTGTGGATGGACACACTCAATAGCGTTGCCGAAGGGCAACAACATACACTGGGCGCCTACCACCGCCCCTGGAAATAGGTGTTGTGCATCATGAAACTGGCATTGGGTCCCCTGCACTACTACTGGACACACGAAACGGTACGGCAGTTTTACCGCGACATGGCCGATACGTCTGTCGATATCGTCTATCTTGGCGAAACCGTCTGTTCCCGTCGTCACGAACTGCGACTCGCCGACTGGCTCGACATCGCCCATCAACTCAAACAGGCAGGCAAAGAAGTCATCCTGTCATCGCAGGTATTGCTCGAATCCGAATCCGACCTCAAAACCCTGCGCCAAATCATCAGCCACGCCAACGATTTCACGATAGAAGCAAACGACATGGGGGCCGTGCATCTGCTCAGCGGAAAAACCCTGTTTGTCGCCGGCCCCCATCTGAATCTTTTCAACACGCACAGCCTGCGACTCATGGCATCGCTTGGTGCCAAACGTTGGGTAACGCCGCTGGAAATGTCAGGCGCCCAGCTCGCCGCACTTCAATTGCATCGTCCTGCCAACATGGAAACCGAAATTTTCGCCTGGGGGCGGCTGCCGCTGGCCTGGTCAGCTCGCTGCTTTACTGCACGCGCGCATAACCTGCCCAAAGACGACTGCCAATTTCGTTGCCTCGACTATCCACAAGGTCTGCTCATGAACACCCGTGATGACAAGGCTTTTCTGGTTCTGAACGGCATTCAGACCCAGTCGGCACATACCCACAACCTGCTGCCGGAACTTGAAGCATTACATGTTTGCCAGGTCGACATCCTACGTATCAGCCCACAGCCGGAACATACCCGCGACATTGTGGCACTGTTTCGCAATGCGATCGACACATCCGAAAACCCGGCCTGTCGTCAGCAAATGCCGGAAGCAGTAACTACATTGCAGACACTGGCAACATTCGCGCCACAAGGATTATGCAATGGCTACTGGTATGGACAGCCTGGCATGGTGCAGCAGAACGCATCGCAGAGAAAACAGCCATGATCGTCCTGCATGACGGCATCGCTGACGCCATCGTCCACAACGCCATTGACCGGGAGCACTGGCAACGCCACCTCATTGGTCAGTTACCAGATGAATTGCGATTCTATCGCTGTCATCCGGCAGCAAGCTTGGGTCGCGACCAGGTCATCCAGCACGAATTACGCACCGATTACTGCGCACGGCACAATATTCCGTGGATACGCCGTCTCACAGGCGGCAACACCCTGTATCTGGACGCACAACAACTGTGCTGGTCACAACTGGTGACGCTGGATCACGCAATCAGCACGGAAACCGCGCTCGAACAACATGCACAAGCAGTCATGAATGCACTCCATTCACTGGGGATTCGCGACACCGTCTGGCACTGGCCAAACAGCATCGAAACCGATGGCCGCCGTATCGCCACGCTATTTTGCATCCGACAGGATGCCAGTCTGCTCCTGCAAGGTGCCCTGCTGCTGGATATCGACATCCGCACCACGCTGTCCGTGTTACGCGTCCCCAGTGAAAAACTCTCAGCCGATGGCCTTGCCGCCGCGCGTGACCACATCATCACCATCAAAGAACTGTTGGGCGACATTCCCGCCATCGACGACATATGCCGCCAATTGTCACGCACGCTCTGCCCTGACGACGCCAACAGCCACGACATTCGCAACCACGACATTCACAGCCGTGACCAGACCGCGCCGACCGCATCTGCCGACGCCCACGCAGAAGCCCTGCACGCTACGCAAATACTCGACTGGCGCGACAAAAAACCCGACAACACTGTAGAAGCCATGTGGAAAACGCCCGGCGGCCTGCTACGCGCCCGCGCCCAGTTTGATGCAGAAGGCACCATCTGCAACCAAATGGAAATCGGCGGTGATGTGCATACCCATCCTGCCGATTTTCTTCCACACGTTTCGCGCGCATTAAGCGGCCTGCCCTGTCATCTACTCAGCATTCGTCTCAAAGAAAAATACGAAGCACCCGCTGTTGAAACCTTGGGATTCGGTTATCAGGACTTACTGCACCTGTTACACACCCTGCTCGACAAACTGTCCTTGCGCATACAGGCAAACCTGACAAACCAAACGCTGGACAGCCTGATGCTGCACAATCCAAAAGGACAGACCGCACGAGAAATTCTGCGCGACGCCAGTGTCATGCTGATACCCTACTGCGCCAAACCAAATTGGTGCAAATGGCGGAACCGTGATGGCTGCCCGGAATGCGGCAAATGCGAAGTGGGTGATGCCTACCGGTTGGCGCGCGAGCGGCACATGCAGGTGTTCACCATCATGCGTTATGAGCATCTGGTCGCCACACTCAAACAACTCAAGGCAGCCCGGACAGCAGCTTATATCGGCATGTGCTGCAGCAATTTTTTCATCAAACGTCATCGCGCCTTTGAAGAAGCCGGCATGCCGGCACTGTTGCTCGATATCAGCGGCTCGAACTGCTATGAACTGCAACAGGAAGAACTGGCGTATGCCGGAAAATTTGAAGCCAAAGCGCAACTGGACATCGCAGCGTTACAGCAAGTCATCCACTTTTGCCCCAAACCATTCATCAACCACGAGACACAGGAAAACCCGGTATGAGACTGTCCCTGCCCAAAACCTTTCACAACATGCCAAACCTTCCCATACTCACAAACCTGTCGGGACTATTACCGCCGTCCCCGCATTCCGTTCTGTTCTGCCTGTTGCTCAACCGCCTGTTGCAAAACCAGCATGCTGATTTTTCTCCCCTGCAAGGCAAATCACTCTGCCTGCACAGCCAGGACATCAAACTCTCCCTCTTTCTTGGCAGCAACCAGAAAAAACTCATCCCGCTAGGATTTCGTAACGACGCCACCCTGACCATCAGCGCCAATTTGCGCGATTTCATCCAGCTCGCCCTACGCCAGGAAGACCCGGATACACTGTTCTTCAGCCGTCGCCTGAGCATGGAAGGCGACACCGAACTCGGTTTGTGGTTTAAAAATCTGCTGGATACCATCGACCCTGGTCAACTGATGACGTTCAGAAACCACTGATTGATTCCCGCGTGGCTGCAACGGTGATCTGGCAGGATGAAATACAAGGCATGACGCGCAGTCAAAAACTATTCTCTCAAGACATCCGGCGACAAAAATCCGTTTTTTCGCCAGGTCAATACCAATGTATCGCGGAAACCGTTTCCATTGACCGGCTGGATTGGCGTAGACTCATGAATCATCCGTTCGTCATCCAGCATCATCAGTGTCCAGTTTTCCAGCAGCGTAAACCGCCGTCCTTCACTGGCATTATTCAGGAACACCCGACTCTCTCCCCCCTGAACATGCTGTCTGTCTGCCAAAAAAATACTCACAAAATCAACACCATCTCGATGCGCGCCTTCTGGCGTCGGGCGACCAATACCCCCTGTGGTATCGATACGGAACACATGCGCTTCCACGAACCAGCGCTGTTCGCCTTTGATGGCTGAGCAGACTTCGCCCAACCGCACCAACATTTTCTGCCAGACCGGTTGTATCGCCATCTCTCGTTCCACCGGATCGAACATGCGCAAGACACCACCATGCAAGGCATTGTATTCAACCGGTTGCCAATGCGCACGATGCGGCACCTGCTCGACATATCCCTGTTGCACGATAAAACACGAATGACGGCGACGGCGGTAATGTCCGCCGTCTTTTAACCACCTGTCGGCCGGCAACCGGCTCCAGAACGGCTGCAATGCCTGTAACGCAGCAAGGTCGTCACCCAGAAAGCTGGCAACGTCCGCAGGAGGAAGCACGGCATACGCCTGTCCAGCCAAATCCCGCACAAAATTTTCCGGTTTACTGTAAGGTGGGGTAATTAACATGGTTTGAGATGGTTTGAGATGGTTTGAGATGGTTTGAGATGGTTTGAGATGGTTTGAGATGGTTTGAGATGGTTTGAGATGGTTTAAGCACGAAAAGTAGAAAAAAACTGACGAATCCTGTAGTCTATACCACAAGCATTCGTCACGCCAAATCTTCTGCAACCCTTTTGCAACCCTTGTCCACTCACGAAAGGATGCTTTATGCAACGTCTGTTTTTGGCCATTGCCCTGATTTTTTCCCTGCCTGCCAGCGAAGCAGCCGGCTTCACCCTGAACAGCCCGGATATTTCGGCAGGAAAAACAATACCGACCCAATATACGTACAATGGCTTCGGCTGCACGGGCAGCAACGTGTCTCCGGCGCTGAACTGGCATAACCCGCCTGCCGGCACACAAAGTTTCGCTATCACGGTACACGACCCGGATGCACCGACTGGCGGCGCCGGCTGGTGGCACTGGATAGTCATCAACCTTCCCGCTGGCATGACCGGACTGGCGCGCGGCGACGGCACAGCAAATGGCAGCCATCTTCCTGCCGGTGCACAACAAATCCGTACCGATTTCGGTACGACTGGCTGGGGAGGACCTTGTCCACCCGTTGGCGACAAACCACACCATTACCATTTTACGGTTTATGCGCTCAAGGTTTCTCACCTGGATGTCCCGGCCAATGCCACAGCATCGCTCGCTGGTTTCATGATTAATCAGGCCGCGTTGGGTAAAGCCGAATTGGTAGCTCCATACGGACGATAAAATATCCACAACGACCTTCGCCCGCAAAGGTGGGGGTTGCTGCGGATCAACGCATCAAGTCCGGCAGGCTTCCGGGTCAAACGATGACGCCACACCGTAAATTGCGGTAAAATCGCCACTTTCCTGTCAGAGTATATTTCCGCCGTTCATGCGTATCACCCACGGCCTTCATTATATGGCTGCCACCTCGACGGCCATTACCATCGGAAATTTTGATGGCGTGCATCTTGGACACCGTCTGATGCTGCAACGCCTGGACGCGCACGCCCGTCATCATCGACAAACGGTCACTGTGCTCAGTTTCGAACCACATCCACGCGAATGGTTTGCGCCTGAGCAGGCACCGGCCCGACTGTCCAGCCTGCGGGATAAACTGGCTTGCCTGCAACAACTCGGTGTCGATCACGTGCATATCTTGCCATTCAGCGCCCAGCTTGCCAGTATGACAGCGCACGAGTTTGTAGAGGATTTGTTACTGCGCCAATTCCGTATGCAACATCTGGTGGTAGGTGACGACTTCTGTTTTGGCGCACGACGCGCAGGAAGTATCGATTTATTACAACAGCTTGGCAAACAAAACCATTATAGTCTGGATGTCGTGCCCGGATTAACCAAAAACGGCACCCGCATTTCCAGCACTGCCATTCGCACCGCATTGGCCGGCGCCAATCTTGAACTGGCCAAACAAATGCTCGGACGCCCGTTCAGTATCAGCGGCCATGTGGTTCATGGCGACAAACGCGGACGCGAATTGGGTTTCCCTACCGCCAATCTGCGCATTCTGTCTGTCACGCCACCATTGACCGGAGTTTTTTACGTACAGATACGCCTTTCCCCTGAGCAGGTGTTGCCTGCAGTTGCCAATCTTGGCGTGCGCCCCACATTGAATGACGGTAAAAAATCCAGGCTGGAAGTTCATGTTCCCGACTTTTCCGGTAACCTGTACGGGCGTATCGTTCAGGTCACTTTTTTGGCTCATATCCGGGCAGAGCGCCCCTTCACCAGCCTTGACGCATTACGTCACCAGATTGCCGCCGATGTCGCGCAGATGCGCGACATCCTTCGTTTACCCGTTTCTGCATGAACCACCGAACCCAAGCTACCATGTCTGATTACAAACACACGCTCAACCTGCCCGACACGACCTTTCCCATGCGGGGCGATCTGGCCAAACGCGAACCGCAGATGCTCGCCCAGTGGCAACGGCAGCGCTATCAACAAAAACTGCGCGAACGATGCGAGGGCAGGCCAAAATTCATTCTGCACGATGGCCCGCCTTATGCCAATGGCGACATTCACATCGGCCATGCGGTCAATAAAGTTTTGAAAGACATCATCATAAAAAGCAAAACACTGGCCGGATTCGATGCGCCGTATGTGCCAGGTTGGGACTGCCATGGCCTGCCCATTGAACTTCAGGTCGAAAAACTGCATGGCAAACATATTCCTGCCGACCAGTTCCGTGCCCTGTGCCGCGAATATGCAAGCGGCCAGATTGATCGGCAACGCGCTGATTTCATCCGTCTTGGCATCATCGGTGACTGGGAAAACCCCTACCGCACCATGGATTTTGCTACCGAGGCCAATATCATCCGCGCACTGGGTAAAATACTCGACAATGGCTATTTGTATCGCGGCGCCAAACCGGTGCACTGGTGTACGGCCTGCGGTTCGGCATTGGCCGAAGCTGAAGTCGAATACGAAGACCGCCAATCGCCCGCCATCGACGTTGCCTTCGCCCTCACCGACCCCAACGAACTGGCACGACGTCTCAAGCTGCCGACGTTCACTGAACCGGCATACGCCATCATTTGGACCACCACGCCCTGGACATTGCCTGCCAATCAGGCCGTAGCCGCCCATGCAGACATCATTTACGATCTCATCCTGACGCCGCGTGGCATTCTGCTGCTGGCGCGAGACCTCGCAGAACCGGCAATTGCCCGTTATGCGATGGATTCGGTCGAGGTACTCGGTCAATGCACCGGTCGCATGCTGGAAGGCATCATGCTGCAACATCCATTTCTGGACCGGCAGGTTCCGCTCATTCTGGCCGACCACGTCACCACCACAACGGGTACCGGGTTGGTGCACATCGCCCCCGCTCATGGCGTGGAAGACTATCAGGCCGGCTTGCATTATCAACTGGCTGTAGACAATCCGGTAGATGATGCCGGCAAGTTTTACGCCCACATCCCTTTTGTGGCAGAGTTGGACATCTGGCAAGCAAACCCTGTCATCATTCAATTATTGTCCGAACGGGAACTGCTACTGGCACAACAAAAACTGCAGCACAGCTACCCCCATTGCTGGCGACACAAAACGCCCATCATTTTCCGCGCCACGCCACAATGGTTTATCGGCATGGGGAAACCCGACGCCCATCGCGACAGCCTGCGCCATCTTGCCGAACAAGCCATCAGCAACACTGTTTTTTATCCGGACTGGGGTCGCGCGCGCCTGGCGGCGATGATAGAAAACCGGCCGGACTGGTGTGTATCGCGCCAACGCAACTGGGGTGTCCCCCTGCCATTGTTCCTGCACAAGATAACCGGTGAACTGCACCCACGCAGCCACGCCATCCTCGAAGCCGTCGCCGATGCTGTAGAAAAACACGGCATCGAAGCCTGGTTTTCCAGCACGACAGAGGACTGGATTACCGAAGACGCCGACACATGGCGGCAATTGACCGACACGCTGGATGTCTGGTTCGATTCCGGCACCACCCATGCCAGTGTGCTGCGCACGCGGCCGGCATTACGCTGGCCAGCCGATTTATATCTGGAAGGTTCTGATCAACACCGCGGCTGGTTTCAGTCCAGCCTGCTGACCGGTTGCGCCATCGACGGTCACGCTCCATATCGCGCACTGCTTACCCATGGTTTCGTCGTTGATGGCAACGGGCACAAAATGAGCAAATCGCGCGGCAACGTCATTTCTCCGCAAAAAGTCATCGATACCTGGGGCGCCGACATCCTGCGCCTATGGATTGCCGCCACCGATTATTCGGCCGAATTGAGTGTGTCGGATGAAATCCTCAAACGTGTGGTTGAATCTTATCGCCGCGTGCGCAACACCTTGCGTTTCCTGCTCGCCAACCTGGATGATTTTGATCCGGCAACCCACGCGCTGCCGATTGATGAATGGCTGACCATCGACCGTTATGCCATGATCATGCTGCAAAACTTCCAAACTGACAGCTGTACCTATTATGGCAATTATGCCTTCCATCATATCGTGCAAAAATTGCATCTGTTTTGCTCGGAAGATTTAGGCAGCTTTTATCTGGACATTCTCAAAGACCGACTCTACACGACACAGGCCAATTCGCACGCCAGACGTTCGGCACAAAACGCCCTGTACCATATCACTCGCAGTCTGCTCATTTTGATGGCACCCTATTTGAGCTTTACTGCCGAGGAAGCCTGGTCAGCGCTGACCCGCCGCGAGGACGACAGCATCTTTTTCCAACAATGGCATGTCATTCCTGCGCCACGAGACACAGACACCCTGAATCAGCATTGGTCAATTATCCGCAATACCATTTCCATGGTACGAAAACAGCTGGAAGTGCTGCGCGGCACAGGAGAAATCGGCGCGTCGCTGCAAGCCGACATCTCCTTGCAGGTCAACGACGCCGACCACGCCGCCTTGTCCACTTTGGGCGACGAATTGCGTTTTGCCTTCATTACCTCCAGCGCCAATCTCCTGCATAATGCCAACAGCAGCGAAATGCTTATCGACGCACGAGCCAGTGAGCAGAAAAAATGCGAGCGCTGCTGGCATTACCGTACCGATGTCGGGAAACACGCCGAGCACCCCCAATTATGTGCGCGCTGCTACGACAACCTGTTTGGCTCGGGTGAGGTGCGCCACCATGTTTAACCGCCGCATGGCACTCATCAGTGCCGTTTTAATCATGTTTTTCGATTTGGGCAGCAAAAACTGGATCATGCGCCACTTTCTGGTTGGCACCGATCACCCCATTACCCCGTGGTTCTCGCTGGTCTACGCCCGCAACACTGGCGCTGCTTTCAGCCTGTTGGCGAATCAACCTGGCTGGCAGCGAGGATTTTTTACTGCGATCGCGCTGGGCGCCAGCATCATCATTCTGATATTGCTGCGCAAAAAAAACTTCAGCCTGCTTGCCAGCATCGGCCTCGGACTGATTCTCGGCGGTGCGCTCGGCAACGCCATCGACCGCATGGCACTCGGTTATGTGGTCGATTTTTTATGGTTTCATGTCCAACAATACAGTTGGCCAGCCTTTAATGTTGCCGATTCTGCCATCGACCTTGGCGCTGCCTTATTGCTATGGGACAATTTCCATTCATCCAAAACCCACAAAAACTGACACCATGACCCACCACCACATCCTGCTTGCCAATCCACGTGGTTTCTGTGCAGGCGTTGACCGTGCCATTGCCATTGTCGAACGCGCACTCGAACAATATGGTGCGCCCATTTATGTTCGCCACGAGGTAGTACACAACCGGTTCGTGGTCGAAGACCTGAAACAGAAAGGCGCCATCTTCATCGAACACCTCAATGATGTTCCCATCGGCAGCACCCTTATCTACAGCGCCCATGGTGTCCCCCTGTCGGTACGAAAACAGGCCGAAGCACGCCGGTTGAATGTCTTCGACGCTACTTGTCCACTGGTGACAAAAGTCCACCTGGAAGTTGCCCGTATGCGCAACAAAAATTACGAAATCGTCATGATAGGACATCGCGGTCACCCGGAAGTCGAAGGCACCATGGGTCAAAGCGACAGCGGCATGTATCTGGTGGAAACCGAATCTGACGTCAGCCGTCTCGTTGTCAATCACCCCGACAAGCTTGCCTACGTTACCCAGACCACGCTGTCCATCGACGACGCCACCCGTATCATCGACGCGTTAAAACAACGCTTTCCTGCCATTGAAGGCCCGAAAAAAGACGATATCTGCTACGCCACACAAAACCGGCAGGATGCCGTCAAGTCACTGGCACAGCAATGCGATCTGATCATCGTGGTCGGCTCCCCCAACAGCTCCAACTCCAACCGATTGCGAGAAGTTGCAGAAAATCATGGTGTTACAGCGTACATGGTTGACGATGCAGCACAAATTCAACCGGCATGGCTAACCGGGAAAACCCGCATTGGCGTTACCGCTGGCGCTTCTGCACCAGAAGTGCTGGTACAGGCCGT
>JAJYHV010000070.1 GCA_021790515.1 Pseudomonadota bacterium | reverse complement strand
TGATCGCGTTTTTCTGCTTCTTCCAGACGGTGCAAGTAAGCATCCAGCGCTTCCTTGCTGGCCCATGCCGTGCCATAGATACGCTGCAACTGGGCATTGCGGTGATCACCACGCCAATAAGCGCCAGCCACTTTCATCAATTTGAAAAAACGCAGCTTGCCAGTAGACGGCACATGCGGGCCACGACACAAATCCGTGAATTTGCCCTCGCTGTACAACGACACGTCCTCTCCGGCAGGAATGCTTTCAATCAATTCCGCCTTGAAATACTCGCCGATTCCTTTGAAATAGGCTACAGCTTCATCACGCGGCATGACCTGCCGGGTGACGGTGAAATCTTCTCGCGCCAATTCAGCCATCTTGCGCTCGATGGCCTGTAACTCATCCGTACCAAACGGCTTGGCGCTGGCGAAATCATAATAAAAACCATCCTCGATGACGGGACCTATCGTCACCTGCACATCGGGATAAAGTGATTTGACGGCATACGCCAACAAGTGCGCAGTGGAGTGACGAATCACTTCCAACCCATCGGCATCCTTGTCGGTGACAATCGCCAACACCGCATCGCGCTCGATGATATATGACATATCAACCAACCGTCCGTCGACGCGCCCGGCAATCGCCGCACGAGCCAGTCCCGCGCCGATACTCGCCGCCACGTCAGCCACGCTGACAGCATGCTCAAATTGTCGTACCGAACCATCCGGCAAAGTCACTTGCGGCATCGTCACCTCAAAAACAAGAAAGCGCGGCAATGACCGCGCCCTACCGACCCACGCCTCGCTGTATCAAGCAAGCGTACCATCAAAAATTTGGTAGGACCGACTGGAATCGAACCAGCGACCTTTGCCATGTCAAGGCAACGCTCTAACCAGCTGAGCTACGGTCCTGCATACTCTGCAACGGGTACCAGCCCATCTCGTTTGACCCTGTTCCCGCACGGGACGGACAGAATGAACGGAAATGAACGGAAATCAAGCGAGCAGAATCAAGTCTGCCATTATCGCACCAAAAGTTTATTTCGGCAAGCAATCAGGCATGCCATTTACGGCCGAATCGTAACAGGGCAACAATACACCGTCATTACAACTCCCGCACCAGACGGAACCCCAGATTCACATCCAGTTCATCCCGCAGGCGTGGCCAACGCGCTGCACTTCTGGCCGAAACCGCCGGGTCGAACCAGGATCCCCCTTTGGTAACCAGTCGCTGATTTTTGCCCTGCCGCGGAATTTCATGCGCACTGCGTGGTGTTTTGGCGTGACTCGGGTGCCAGGGTGTCACGGTCAATTCCCATACATTGCCGTGCACATCGTACAATCCCCACACATTCGGATCTTTCTGCCCTACCGGTGCCGCCCAATTCATTGGCGCGCATTGTGGCAGAAATGATAACCATCCTCGTTTTGTTTCCTTCTCCGGCAACGGAAATATCGGTCTGAATGCCACGTCTTTACAGCCGACCGAATCACCAAAATGAAACGGTCCGGCGCTACCGGCACGTGCGGCATACTCCCACTCCGCCTCGGTCGGCAAACGATAATGCTGACGGGTTTCGTGGTTGAGCCAATCAATATAACGCTCAATATCTGCCAGACGAACATTGACTATCGGTTCACGATCTTTTGGCCAGATGAGTTCGCGCAAGGGGCGAAATCCGGTCGCCTGCGCAAACCGTTCCCACTCCTCGGCAGTGACAGTATATTTACCCATCGCAAACGCCCGCTCCACCTGCACCCGGAACTGCGGTTCCTCAGCAGGTTGATGCCCAACCTCACCCACTGGCGATCCAATTTCAAACCAGCCTGACGGCATCACCATCATTTCCGGTCCCTTACTGCCATCCGCGTACAATGTATCGCTAAAGCAGGCAGCCACGCCAGCTGCCTGCGCAGCACGCTGCTGCGCCTGACGCAAGGCGGCAACGTCCAGATCATGAACAAATGGCATATCACTCAAGGCAATATCAGCCAACATACCGCGTTACCCCGGCCATGATTTCGGCGCGCGCAGCCTGTGCATCGACCCACTCATCGACCTTGACCCATTTCCCAGGTTCGAGATCTTTATAATGTTCGAAAAAATGCGTAATCTGCGCCAACGTCAACGCCGGCAAATCTGCAATCTCATGTACATTTTTGTACAATGGGCTCAGTTTATCGACCGGAACCGCCAACAATTTGGCATCCACGCCTGACTCATCGCTCATCCTGAGCATGCCCACTGCACGACAACGCACCACCACACCGGGCATCAAGGCAAACGGCGTCACGACCAGCACATCAACCGGATCACCATCCTCCGACAGCGTTTGCGGGATATAACCATAATTGCATGGATAGTGCATCGAGGTCGACATGAAGCGATCAACAAAAATAGCGCCACTTTCCTTGTCAACTTCATACTTGATCGGCGCCCCATGCATGGGAATCTCAATCACCACATTAAAATCGTCTGGCAGACTCTTGCCTGACGGCACCAAATTCAAACTCATTCACTTTCTCCATCACAATTTTGACAGCAAAATTATACCTCAATAAATTCATGGGCCGCCGATTTATTCCGCCACACACAAATCAATTTTCGGATAATGCCATTTTTCGCCCCTTCACCCTCAGTCTTGCTACAACATTGCTATAGCATTGCGTAATTAAGCGTATAGTAAAGCCCGTGGAAAACGATACAATTAGGTCTGGGCAAAAGCTCTCATCTATACTTAATAATTGTTTTTATGGTTTTTGTTACCATTGTTTCTTTGTGCGAGACAGAATGCTTGTTATACTCAAACCAGACGATTGAATACGAAACCAAAGAATAGCGCATGCCGAACGATCGAACCAGTTTACTCACTCAGGCAAAATCGACCTTGCTGCAACAGATTCTGTCCAGTATTGAGCGCTGTACGCCTGTCATGGCAGAGACCGCACTCAAAAATGCCGATCTCGCCCGCCGTCCTATGGAGCAGGAAACACAACTGGCTGTTTACACCACGCTCAGCAAACAATCTGCATTGCTATGGCGCACTTTGCACAACAATCTGGACCAACTGTTATCCCGCGCATTGCAAACCGCTTATGACAGTCATCGCCCACAATTTTCAATGTCGGGTAACGACGCCAAACTATCCCTGATTGATACCACTACCATCGAAAGCGAATTGCTGGTCGGTTCTTTGGCCAACCGGTTCCGTAACCAGTCGGCCGAAGAATTGCGTAATTTGAACATCCGTATGGCATTACTGTTCAACAACGATAATGTCAACGAACGCGAAAACCCATTTCGTCCCTGGCTTATCGCACGCGCGCTGCCTAACACGGCAGAAACCATCGGACTGCGCAGCCATGTCATTCCGCAGATGAGCCAATATCTGGCCGATTGCATTGATGACAATATTGAGAATACCTATCGTAACCTCAATCACTATTTTTCCGAACATGGCATTGCCGCTGAACTGAATCTGCATATTCGGAAAACCGCCACACAGCACAAAAAAGGGGTTGAAGCACCCGAACAGGCCATTCAGACCGCACTCGGAAAGTCCGCAGCCATGACGCCGCCCGGTCGCGCACAATCAAGCGCCAATGTTTTATCCCATACTGACATGGCTCCGCCACCCGACCTGCCCGCTTCAGCGACCACTCACGATGGTGCGGCCGTTACCAACGATCAAGTGCTCGATGCGTGGCTTGCCGCCATCCGTCACCAACCTGGCAAGGCGACAAACACCAACCCACGTCAAACCAATGCTGCGCGGCACGATCCAGCGCAACCCGATGCAATCTCGCCACAAAACCCGGCTGGCGCCAATCATTGGTTATCATCCGGCATCCAGAAAATCGGCAGTGCCTTACGGCAGTTTCTGGGTGCGTCGGACACAACGACTTATCAGGGATACTCCGCACAACAATCTTCCCGCCCTTTTCATGCCGTATCGCCATCCCTCTCTCAAGCCATCAACTGTTTGAATGAGGTCATTCCAACCGAAGACCACCTGCTGGAAGCCTCTGGCAACATCCGTAACCTGATTTTGGAGCAACGGCAGGAATTAGCGAAAAAAACCGAAGATCACGACGAAAACATGACGATCGATATCGTTGCGATGCTGTTCGAGTTTATTTTGCGCGATGAAAATGTTCCTCCTGAAATTCGTGTTCAACTCGCGCGCCTGCAATTTCTGATTCTCAAAATCGCCCTGCACGATCCAAACCTGCTCACCCAACGTGGGCATCCGGTACGTCTCCTGGTCAACCGCATTGCCACGATTGCCACAGCGCACAAGGCCATTGATAGCAGCCATGAACTGATTACCGCCAAAATCCGCCAACTCATCGAAACGCTGTTGCATGACACCAGCGATAACCCCGAATTATTTGTGCCGCTATTCACCCGTTTACTAGACGAGTTTGACAAGTTCATCGCCGCTGAATTACGCCACAAGGATCAACTCACCGACCAGGCAATCGCTGCTTTATCTCAAATCAATCCCGATCGGACACAACATTTCCAGCGCATCACCAACCAAATCAAACTGGGCCTCGCCAGCCAGCCCTTGCTGGATCCGAAACTACGCGAATTTTTTGAAAAAACCTGGTCACAAATCATTGAATTTGGTGAAAGCATTTCTCCAGAACACGCCAAACGTTTTCGACAGCTCATTCCCGATCTCATCTGGTCGGTCACACCCAAACACAGTGATGCGGAGCGTAAACAACTCACCAACATATTGCCCAGTCTCATCAACCGCCTGCGTGAAGGTGCCCAGTTGATTGCATGGCCAGAAAACCAGCAAAAAGAATTGCTTGATTGGTTATTCATCATGCATACCCGCGCCATGTATCCGTTTGGCAATAGCCCTGCCCCGTCCGAAAGCCCGCCCATCATCAACGCCGAATTCAAATCGTTGATACAGGACCTCCCGGTCACACAGACCCTCTCGGAACGAGAACAGCAAATGTCGGAAGCCATCCTGCTTGACACTGCCACACGACAAGTCAGCCATTCCATCCAGACATTGAGCGATGAGGCAGTGGAGTCGCTGACAAGCGACAGCACAGCCAGCATAGCAGGAAGAATGTCGGGAAGCATGGAAGAACTGGAAACCGAAATGGATTTACGCCTGCACCATGGCGTGATGATCGAACTCAAACTCAGCAGCACACCCAGTTCGGCACGTCTGAGCTGGATCAACCGCACTGCCAATAAATTATTACTGAGCCTGGATGAAGCAAAACCACCCGTCATCATGAGCTTGCGCGCATTCAAACGCATGCTGGTAGGCGGCAGAGTACGTTTTCTGGAAAACCAGCCTTTGTTTGAACGCGCACTGCAAAGCCTGCTAACCTCGGCAGAACAACTCGAACAAACAAACAGTTTCGCGGCCGTTTGACCTGTGGAACCACTGATTTATTCCCACATGGCCGCGACCGCGGTCTAGCGGGATTAATCAATGATTCCCTGTATTTTCTCGTGAATGTGACAAGGGTAAGCCAGCCAGATACTGCCCACCCAGACCAGCGCTTTCCTGAAGCAGAAAATCCAGAAAAGATCTGGCCACCACAGAAAGTCGCTTCTCGCGTGGATACATCACATGCCAGTGCCGCAACAAGGGAAATCCCTCCACATCGAGCATGGCCAATTCATCCGTGTTCTTCTCCAACGCCAAAGTATGTGCCGACAATACTGCCAAACCCAAACCCCCCGCCACTGCCTGTTTGATAGCCTCATTACTACCCAATTCCATGCGCACCCGAATCGAACAACCATGCTCACGAAAATAACTTTCCATCGCTCTCCGTGTGCCAGACCCTTGTTCCCGCATCAGGAACGCTTCTCCGGCAAGGCGTGTTACCGGAATGGATGACTGCCCGGCCAACACATGTGTTGGTGGCGCAATCACCACCAATGGATTGACCATGAATCGTTCTACCCACACGTTATCATGATCCGGCGGTTCACCGAGCACATACAAATCATCTTCATTGCTTTCCAGACGTTGCAGCAAGCGCTGGCGGTTCGTCACCTTCATCACCACATCAACGCCAGGATACCGCTCGCAAAACGCTCCCAACAAACGCGGAATAAAATACTTTGCCGTGGTAATCACCCCCAAATGCAATTGGCCGGTCTTGACTCCCTGCAAATCAGAAACCAGCATCTCGAACTTGGCCAGATCGTCAAACAATTGCCGACAAACCCCCAACAGCTCGCGCCCCACTTCAGTCAGATACAGCCGCTTTCCCACTTGTTCCAGCAGCGGTAACCCAATATGCTCAGCCAACTGTTTCATTTGAATCGACACTGTCGGCTGCGTCAGATGCAAATTTTCCGCCGCACGGGTAATACTCAAACAACGCGCGACTTCCTGATAAATACGCAACTGATGCAAAGTCAATTGTTTGATCAACGAGACCAATTTTCTCTCCCGCAATAATACATAGACTAAAATCTATCATAAATATCAAATTTTACAATTATTTTTTATCATTATGCCTTGCTATAGTGCAAGTAGCTCGATAACGAGCTAACCGCTTTCTGGCAATAGTTACCATAACATACAGGCAACCTCCCAAAAAGCGCATTGTCACCCTTATCAGGAGATATTTCATGGCCGTAAAAACCTATAACGCCGGCGTCAAAGAATACCGCGCCACCTACTGGACCCCAGAATACACGCCAGCCGATACCGATATTCTGGCCTGTTTCAAAATCACACCGCAGCCTGGCGTTGACCGCGAAGAAGCGGCCGCGGCCGTCGCTGCTGAATCATCCACCGGCACCTGGACCACCGTCTGGACAGACCTATTGACCGATCTGGATTACTATAAAGGTCGCGCTTACCGCATTGAAGACGTACCTGGTGATGACAGCTGCTATTATGCCTTTGTTGCCTACCCTATTGACCTGTTTGAAGAAGGCTCGGTGGTCAACGTGATGACATCACTCGTTGGCAATGTGTTCGGTTTCAAGGCGATTCGTGCGCTGCGATTGGAAGACGTTCGCTTCCCGATTGCCTATGTCAAAACCTGTGGCGGCCCTCCAAACGGCATTCAGGTAGAACGTGACAAAATGAACAAATATGGTCGCCCATTGCTTGGCTGCACCATCAAACCGAAACTGGGTCTTTCTGCCAAAAACTATGGCCGTGCTGTTTACGAATGTTTGCGCGGCGGACTGGATTTCACCAAAGACGACGAAAACGTCAACAGCCAACCTTTCATGCGCTGGCGCGACCGCTTCCAATTCGTGCACGAAGCCACGATAAAAGCCCAACGCGAAACCGGCGAACGTAAAGGCCACTATTTGAATGTCACCGCACCAACGCCGGAAGAAATGTACAAACGGGCAGAATTTGCCAAAGAAATTGGCGCGCCTATCATCATGCACGACTACCTGACCGGCGGATTGACCGCCAACACGGGTCTGGCCAACTGGTGTCGCAACAACGGCATGCTGCTGCATATTCACCGCGCCATGCACGCCGTGCTGGATCGCAACCCGCACCATGGTATCCACTTCCGCGTGCTGGCCAAAATTCTGCGCCTGTCCGGTGGTGACCACCTGCACTCCGGCACCGTCGTCGGCAAACTGGAAGGTGACCGTGGCGCCACACTGGGCTGGATTGACATCATGCGCGATGAATTCATCAAAGAAGACCGTTCACGCGGTATTTTCTTCGACCAGGACTGGGGTTCCATGCCCGGCGTCATTCCGGTCGCTTCTGGCGGTATCCACGTCTGGCACATGCCGGCGCTGGTCAGCATTTTCGGTGACGACTCCGTACTACAATTCGGTGGCGGCACATTGGGTCATCCATGGGGCAATGCCGCAGGGGCCGCAGCCAACCGCGTCGCACTGGAAGCCTGTGTGGAAGCGCGCAATCAGGGCGTCGCCATTGAAAAAGAAGGCAAAGCCATTCTGACCAAGGCAGCAGAACACAGCCCGGAACTCAAAGTCGCCATGGAAACATGGAAAGAAATCAAATTTGAATTCGACACGGTCGACAAACTGGACGTGGCACACAAATAAACCACCCATTGACTAAATTAAGGATGACACCATGACTACCATGCAAGACTACAAATCCCGCCTGAGCGACCCTGCCAGCCGAAAATTTGAAACATTTTCCTACCTGCCTGCCATGACTAACGACGAAATCCGCAAACAGGTGGAATACATCGTGTCCAAAGGCTGGAATCCAGCTATCGAGCACACCGAACCTGCTCACGTCATGGATTCGTACTGGTATATGTGGAAGCTGCCGATGTTCGGTGAAACCGACGTGGATCTGATTCTGAAAGAAGCAGAAGCCTGCCATAAAGCCAACCCGGACAACCATGTCCGTTTGATTGGATATAACAACTTCAATCAGAGTCAAGGCGCCTCCATGGTCATCTATCGCGGCAAAACCGTGTAATGAACCAGCCCTGCCTGCGGGCAGGGCATCTTCTCATGCCATCACGCTTGGAACAGGAATCCGGACATGAACGAAATCATTCAGCAATACCAGATTGGCAAGCAACCCTACTACCGCCCGGTTGCCGATGAAGTCGAACTGTATGAAGCCACGTATGCACAACGCATGCCCATGATGCTGAAAGGCCCGACAGGTTGCGGCAAGACTCGCTTTGTCGAATACATGGCGTGGAAACTCAACAAACCACTGATCACTGTGGCCTGCAACGAAGACATGACCGCCTCGGATCTGGTCGGACGCTTTTTGCTGGACGCATCCGGCACCCGCTGGCAGGATGGCCCGTTAGCCATCGCCGCACGCTACGGCGCTATCTGCTATCTGGATGAAGTGGTGGAAGCGCGACAAGACACCACAGTGGTCATCCACCCGCTTACCGACGCCAGACGCGTACTGCCACTGGAAAAAAAAGGCGAGCTGATTCAAGCACATGCTGATTTTCAACTGGTCATTTCATACAACCCTGGCTACCAAAGCCTGATGAAAGACCTGAAACAGTCGACCAAACAACGCTTTGGTGCGTTGGATTTCAACTATCCTGACAAAGAGATCGAAACGGAAATTGTCAGCCACGAAACCGGCGTTGACAAAGCAACAGCCGAAAAACTGGTCGCTATTGCCGAACGGGCCCGCAACCTGAAAGGCCATGGCCTCGATGAAGGCATCTCTACCCGTATGCTGATTTATGCCGGGTCGCTGATTGCTTCAGGCGTCAATCCGCTGGCTGCCTGCCGCGTTACTCTGGTACGCCCGATTACCGATGACCCGGACATGCGCGACGCGCTGGATGCCGCCGTCAGCACATTTTTCTGATTGGCATATTCTATTGATGACTGGAGCAGCATGATGAGCATCCATCTGGAAGACTACCAGGATATTCTGGACGAACTGTCCAATCCGTCACGCGAAGTGTTGCGTGCCGCCTGGCAAGAAGCAACGCGCGTTTTCAGCACGGCAGGACTGCACAACTACCTGACTGGCGCACGCTCACTCAAAAGTCTTGGCCGCGGCTGCGAACCTGTCATCGCTTTTCTGGAAAATGCACCACAGGTTGCCCGCGACATCGGTCAGGACAGTATCCCCGACCTGATTCAGACTGGCATGATGATGGCATCCAAAACCAGCGGTGCCGTCATCACGCTGATTTTCGCCACTGCACCTACCGCAGCAAAGCGCTTGGGTGATGCCAGCCTGTTTGAAAGCTACCTGCAATTGCTGAACCTGCTCAGCGCCCAGGCGCCACGCGGATTACGCCCCATGCTCGAACACCTGGATACCCTGTTTGAACACCTGACATTGGGCGGTCTGCGCCGTTGGGCACTATGGGGCGCACAGGCACACCGCACAGATTACCCCGAACAAGTGCTCTACTTCGGGCTGGAAAGCAAAGCATCGCTTGCCATGTTGCAACAAGAGCGTAAAGGCACGCTGTTTGTCGATATTCAACGCCGCATCAACATGTACCTGCGCGCCTTGTGGGCACGCGATTTCTTCATGCGGCCGACATCAGGAGATTTTGAAAACCGGCAAGGCTATCGGCCTTACATCGAAAATTATCTCATCCACCTGCCCGATGCATTTGACGACTGCAACGGCATGACCGGACTCGACCTGTACCGGGCAACGGCGGCCCATTGCGCCGCACACATGGTCTACACACGCGCACCGATTTCCGCCGAAAACCTCAATCCGTTGCAGATGGCTGTCATTGCCATCATCGAAGATGCACGCATCGAACAACTCGCCATGCGCGATTTTCCAGGGTTAGCACAGCTATGGCAGACATTTCACACCGTCGACGCCAATGCCAACCGAACACTGGCCGATTATTTCAACCGCATTGCCCGCGCCCTGCTCGACCCGGGTTTTACTGACAACCATCCGATCATTGCTCAAGCCCGCGCACTGTTTGCCGAACACCAGCAACAACTCACTGACAACAGCTTGTCTTGGGACATTGGCGTCACGCTGGCGCATGCCCTGAGCCAATTGCGAATTCCTTATCAGCCACGCACCGATATTCTCAGCGCTCCATACCGTGACGACAACCGTTACATCTGGGAATTTGAAGCTTTCGATTTTGACAAAGCCCTGCAAGCCGGCCATGAAGAAAAAAAACAGGTTCGCCGTCACGTCAACGTCATGGAAATGGTCAACGAAATCGACAGCGAACTGGCCGGCGACGATGCACAGGAAATCTGGATACTCGACAGTGAACTCTTCCCTTACGAAGACCTGGGTGTCAGCTACAACGAAAGCGAAGGCAAGGAACCTGTCTCTGATCCCTACCACTATCCCGAGTGGGATTACCAGATTCAACTCGACCGGCCATCCTGGGCCACCGTATTGGAACGACGCGCCAAATATGGTGAATTGGAACAGATCGATGCCATCATTGCCCGCCACAAGCGTACCATCGGCCGCCTGAAATTTCTGCTTGATGCCTTGCAACCACAGGGAGTTACCCGCCTGCGCAAACTGGAAGATGGCGATGAAATCGACATCAATGCCGCCACAGAAGCCCTCATCGATATCCGGCGCCATCAGCAGCCCGATACCCGTATCATGATGCGTTCCGTGCGTAAAATACGCGATATTTCGGTCATGGTTTTACTCGACCTGTCCGAATCGACCAACGATAAGGTAGCCGGGCAGGAATTCAGCGTGCTCGAACTCACCCGCGAAGCAACCGTGCTGCTCGCCGACGCCATTCACAAGGTCGGTGACCCGTTTGCCATCCATGGGTTTTGCTCTGACGGCCGTCACGATGTCAACTATTACCGCTTCAAAGATTTTGATCAACGCTACGACGACAAGACCAAAGCTAAAATTGCTGGCATGAGCGGTCAATTATCCACTCGCATGGGCGCTGCCATCCGTCATGCCGGGCATTACCTGCAACAACAAAAATCATCAAAAAAACTTTTGCTTGTCATTACCGATGGTGAACCAGCCGACGTTGATATACGCGATCCGCAATATTTGCGCTATGATGCCAAGAAAGCAGTGGAAACCGTGGCGCGTCAGGGCGTTCATACCTATTGTATGAGCCTTGACCCCCGCGCCGATCAATACGTGTCGCGCATTTTCGGTGCCCGCAATTACATGGTGGTAGACCACATTATGCGTTTACCAGAAAAATTACCGCTCATTTACGCAGGATTGACCAAATGACACAGCTTAGTTATGCAGGCATCGAAGAGGATGAACGGGCCGGATTGACCCATTTGGGGCGCATCGTGCGCGATGCCTGGGTGTTTGACATCCTGCCGGAATCCGAAACCTGCGCTGGCTGGAATGCTGCTCGCATGCAGCAATTGTATGAACAGGTTTACGCCGCATGGGAACCTTACGCCCATCTACCCAGCCGTCTGCCGGAGCCCTTGCGTAAACGCCACGAAAGCCTGTATGCGCAAGCCATCGACCATGCAAAACAGCGTGGCTGGAATGCCGAACTGGGCGAAGACGACTAAGGAGCACTCTTTTATTCCACCATGAGCCACGTTGCAGCCATGCAGGAATAAATCCGCGACTCTCTAAGCAAAACAGGACAGACTCATGCCCCGTGTATATCTGAACGACGTGCTGAAACACGCCCAGCAACACGCTTATGCGATTGGTGCCTTCAACGTCGCTTCGTTTGCTATTTTGGACGCCGTACTGGTTGCTGCCGAACAGTGTCGCGCGCCAGTCGTACTCAACATTCCAGAATATTTGCTATCCCAGCCAAACAGTGCCGGATTGCTTGCCGCCATCAATGCCAGCGCACAACATGCCCATGTACCGATTACCGTCTGTCTGGATCATGCCACCACTCTGGAATCCGTCATTGCCGGCATCCGGATTGGCTGCAATGCCGTCATGATTGACGCATCAACCCAGACTCTGGACAAAAATTTTCGCCTCACCCGCGCAGTCACCGAACTGGCCCACGCCTGCGACATCAGCGTAGAAAGTGAACTGGGTTACATTCCGTGGGCAAATGCCGAGCAATCCGGCGAAACATCAACCGACGCCATCGCCTATACATCACCCGCCGAAGCCAAAGCCTTTGCCGAGCGCACCGGCATCGACTGCCTTGCGGTATCGATTGGCACAGTGCACGGCCTGCTGAAAGGATCGCCAAAACTCGATCTCGCCCGGTTGACCAAAATTCATGACAATGTCACCGTTCCACTGGTCATCCATGGTGGCACCGGATTATCCGACGAACAGCACAAAAAACTCATCGCACACGGTGTGGCAAAAATCAATTATCACACCGCCCTCAACGAAATTGCCGGTCACAGCATCCGCACACAATTGGCGAAACACCCCGATGGCGATTATCCCCTGCTGACCAGCACCATCCAGCACGATCTCATCAACCATCTGTCCCACCTGATGCGCCTATGGGGAAGTGGTGGCCGTGCCGCCGAAGTGTTACAACAGTGCCGCCCATGGAAAACTTTCACTCGCATCGACGTTCTGCCTGCAGAATCAAAATACCCGCCACCAGAAAATCCTGCAGATGCACTAAGGCAAGCAGCCATCCTGAGCAATCAGGACATGCTCGTCAAGCAACAAAACCAGCTTCATCAATGCCGCATCACTCGTTATGCCAGTCGCAAGGCCGGCGAACTATTCGCAACGCAGAATGCAGCCATCACCGAACTGCGCATCGAAATCGAAGACTAAGGAAGCGCTGATTAACTCCTCCACGAGCCGCGTTGCAGACCAAATCGCGATGATCGCGAGTCGAACGACGAAGGTCGTAGCCGGGACTACGATGCCAAGGAGGTCGGCGAAGCGAGCGCGCGATTTGGTTGCAACCCATATGGGACGGGGTTTGGCGGGCGAACTGCCGCGTTGCGCCGCTTGTCAAGGAGAATAACCCTTGACTGCGCGTCACGCCTTGCATTTCATCCCGCCAAGCCACCGTCGCGACCGTGTGGGAATTAATCAGCGCTTCCCTAAGG
Source organism: Pseudomonadota bacterium (assembly GCA_021790515.1). Taxonomy (GTDB): domain Bacteria; phylum Pseudomonadota; class Gammaproteobacteria; order Burkholderiales; family Sulfuriferulaceae; genus Sulfuriferula. The sequence goes on along the minus strand of JAJYHV010000070.1, from coordinate 6,245 downwards.
AAGTTTTGAGAAGGAGTGGCGTAGTTATTCATATGCTCGACTGAGCAAAATTTTTCATATCAATCAATAGACAAGCGATGGCGTGTGTTAATTTATGCAAAATCCGGGTTAAATAATTGTTACTGATAAATCTTATCAAGCGAGTTCCAGTCTTCGTTCGATGCGCTCCATATGCTCGTTCAATCGATCCATACGAATGCCCATAGACGCAGCAATTTCTCCAGAATGTCCGAAATCACGTCTCAAGCTCGCAACAGATACTTCCAAGTTTCCGATGCGAGTAATGACTTCTTCGAGCTTCCGCTCAATGCGATCTTGTCCTGCCTGAAAGCGTTTAAGGTGTTCCAATATCAGATTCTCAGCATTTTCCATGAAAATCCCTTTCGCCAGGAGTCTGTCGGACTTAAGTCAGCAAAGCAGGTCATAACCGGGATTCATGGAGGAGTTAATCAGTGCTTCCCCAAGCAGCGCGGTTTCCGGATGTTGATTCTGCTTCGATCGGATCCCGATCCATTGCATCCGGTTGTTCGTCCGCTGCCCGCAACAACTTGAACAATGCACGACTGCTCTTGGGAGCAGAACCTGCACTCTTCTCCTTGCGTGCATTACGAATCAGGGTACGTAACGGCTGCACATCGATCCCGGGATAAACCGCCAGAACCGCAGGTAACGCGTCATCTTCCGCAATCAACCGATCGCGCCAGATTTCCAGACGATGAAAGCGAGCATTATCCTGCCGTTCGTGCGCTTGCCAATTTTCCAGTTGTGCAACAATGGGTTCTGCATCTATTTCGCGCATCAACCGCCCGATATACTGCATTTGCCGACGCAGGCCACCATGCGCGGTCATACGCTGCGCTTCCTCCACAGCCGAATATAATTTATCCGGCAACGACAATTTCTTCAACCGCTCTTTCGGCAGGCTCACCAACACTTCACCCCATTTCTGCAGCGTTGTCATTTGCCGCTTACGCTCGCTTTTACTCGGTGAAACAGACTCCGAATCCACATCTTCCATCACAAATTCTTTCATCACTCTGCAGACTTGCTCAAAATGTTGTTATGATACCGGTTTTAGCCGTTATTACATACATTGGGGAATTCTCGTGTCAGAACCGTTCAGCCATGACCAATCCACACTGCAAACCTTGGTCAACGACATGCTGACTTATGCTGCCCGTCAAGGTGCCACCGCTTGCGCTGCCGAGGCATCGGTCGGCATGGGACAATCCATCGGCGTGCGCAAGGGTGAGGTCGAAACCGTCGAATACAATCGCGACAAAGGCTTGTCAGTCAGCGTTTACCTCGGCCAACGCCGCGGCAATGCCTCTACCTCCGATTTCAGCAGCCAAGCCATTCACGACACGGTCGACAAGGCGCTCACCATCGCGCGTTATACGGCAGAAGACAGCTTTGCCGGTTTACCGGATCGCGATCAATTGGCGCACGAAACGCCCAACCTTGATTTGTTCCACCCGTGGACACAATCCGTCGATGACGCCATCGAACTGGCGCGCCGCTGTGAATCTGCCGCACTGGCTGTCGATGCCCGCATCACCAACACGGAAGGCGCCAGTGTCAGTACGCAACAATCTCTGTTCATCCATGGCAACAGTCTGGGGTTCCTGGCGGGTTACCCCAGCTCACGCCATGGGCTCAGTTGTGCCGTCATCGCCGAATCTGTACAAGGTATGCAGCGCGATTACTGGTATACCTCCGCCCGCTCTGCCGATGACCTGCTAACGCCCGAAACGGTCGGCCAACGTGCCGGTGAACGCGCCGTGCGCCGCCTTGATGCTCGCCGCATCAAAACCTGTCAGGTACCGGTACTGTTCGAAGCCCCCATTGCCAGCGGCCTGCTTTCCCATTTCGTTTCTGCCATCAGTGGTAGTCACCTGTACCGCAAATCATCCTTTTTACTTGATTCACTGGAACAGCAGATTTTCCCTGACTGGATCAACATCCGGGAAGAACCACATCTGTTGCGCGGTCTGGCCAGCAGCCCGTTCGACAATGAAGGTGTTCGCACCAGTGCGCGCAATATCATCACGGGCGGTAAATTACAGGGTTATTTCCTGTCGTCTTATAGCGCACGCAAATTGGGCATGACCACCACCGGGAACGCGGGTGGCAGCCACAACCTGCTGGTCAATAATAGTGGCGAAGACTTTGCCGGCCTTTTGGCGCGCATGGGAACAGGTCTTCTGGTCACCGAACTGCTCGGTCACGGCATCAACATGGTAACGGGCGATTATTCGCGTGGTGCCGCCGGTTTCTGGGTAGAAAACGGCGAGATTCAATACCCGGTCGAAGAAATCACCATCGCGGGCAACCTGAAACAAATGTATCACGATATCACCGCCATCGGCACCGATGTGGAAATGCGCAGTTCACGCCAGACCGGCTCAATTCTCGTCGCCAATATGACCGTTGCCGGAGACTGACAACGTGCATTTCTGGCTCGCCATTGCCCGCGCCATCGACACTTTGAACGAATGGATCGGCCAAAAAACCAAATGGTTGGTGTTGCTTGCCACGCTCATTTCCGCCGGCAATGCAATAATGCGCTATGGTCTTGGGCGTGGCAGCAATGCCGGGTTAGAACTGCAATGGTACCTGTTTGGCGCCATTTTCCTGCTTGGCGCCGCTTATACCCTGAAACACCGTGGGCATGTACGCATCGACCTGATACATGCTCATCTGCCCGCCGTCGCACAATACTGGGTGGAAATTCTTGGCAATCTATTGTTTCTTTTGCCTTTCTCCATCCTGATGATTTATCTTTCATGGCCAGAATTCATGCTTGCCTGGCAAAGTGGCGAAACCTCACCAGACGCTGGCGGCTTGTTGCGCTGGCCGGTCAAGTTATTGATTCCGGCCGGATTTTTTTTGCTTGTCCTACAGGGTATCGCAGAAATCATCAAAAACAGCGCTTATCTGACTGGCCACCTCGCAGACGATACCCACGACGACACCAGCCATGATTAATCTTGCCCCTGTCATGTTTGCCAGTTTGGCCATCATTTTGCTGCTGGGTTTTCCAGCCGCCTTCTCACTGGCTGCCAACGGACTGCTGTTTGCCCTCATTGGCATTCATTTTGGCCTGCTCGATGCAGGTCTGTTACAGGCGTTGCCCGACCGCATCATGGGCATCATGTCAAACCAGACCTTGCTGGCCATTCCGTTTTTCACTTTTATGGGGCTCATTCTGGAACGCAGCGGTATGGCGGAAGATCTGCTCACCAGTATCGGGCAGTTGTTTGGCGGTCTACGCGGCGGATTGGCCTATGCCGTCATCTTTGTCGGTGTTTTACTGGCGGCCACCACCGGGGTCGTAGCCGCTTCCGTCATTGCAATGGGACTGATTTCACTGCCTGTGATGCTGCGTTATGGGTATGACCCAAAATTGGCCACGGGAGTCATTGCCGCTGCAGGCACGCTGGCACAAGTCATTCCGCCAGGACTCGTGCTGATTGTGCTGGCCGACCAGCTTGGCGTGCCGGTTGGCGATATGTTTCGCGCCGCCATCCTGCCTAGCGCCGTTCTGGCAGGCTGTTATGTACTGTTTGTGCTCATCGTCAGCCTGGTCAAACCTTCTGCCGCGCCTGCACTTCCATTAGCCGAACGTACACTGCACGGCTGGCGCCTTGCGCAACGCGTCAGCCTCGCCATTTTTCCGCCATTCGCCTTGATTATGCTGGTGCTAGGCGGTATCTTCATGGGTTGGACGACTCCTTCCGAGGGCGGTGCCATGGGTGCCGTGGGTGCCTTATTGCTCGCCGCCATCAAACGTCGTCTGTCGATGACTCTGCTACGTCAGGCTACCGATCGTACCTTGCGCCTGCTCAGCTTTGTCCTGTTCATCCTGATTGGTTCCACTGTGTTTAGTCTGGTCTTCCGTGGTGTGAATGGCGATTTATGGGTCGAACACCTGCTAAGCGGCCTGCCCGGCGGCAGACTGGGTTTTCTGGTTGTCGTCAACATCCTCATTTTTTTTCTGGCCTTTTTCCTTGATTTCTTTGAAATCGCTTTTATCGCTATCCCGTTGCTTGCTCCCGTTGCGCAAAAAATGGGCATTGATCTGGTCTGGTTTGGTATTTTGCTCGCCGTCAACATGCAAACCTCGTTCATGCACCCGCCATTCGGATTCTCGCTGTTTTATTTGCGCAGCGTCGCGCCAAAATCCTTGCCCTCGACACAAATCTATCTTGGCGCGTTACCCTTTGTCCTGATTCAGTTACTGGTCGTCGGTCTGGTCATTGCTTTTCCCAGTATCATCAGCAACGCCCCTCAAAATACCCTTACCCAAGGCATCATCAATATCCCGGTGGATGAACAAGGTTATGGAGATTATTACCTGCCCAAGGAATGGAGATAGAGAACCACTGATTTACTCCGCCATGATTCGCGCAGGTGTCGAATCGAAATCACTGTACGCACAGCGCTGGCCATGGCCGGAATGTCGGCGCCAAGCCCAATATCATGAAACAAATCTGTATCCCGCCAATCTTATCTCGTTTATTTTTCATCATTTTCTGAGATAATCACGCACGATATCTTCATTGAGAGCATACCCCATGTCACATACCCCCCTGTTTCCAGTCATTTTGTCTGGCGGTTCTGGTACCCGTCTGTGGCCACTCTCCCGCGCGGCGCTGCCCAAACAGTTTTTGCCTCTGACCGGCGAACAAAGTCTGCTACAGAATACTGTTGCCCGTGCCATGGCTCTGCCCGGCAATGTCACCGCTCCACTTGTCATCTGCAATCAGGAGCATCGTTTTCTGGTTGCAGAGCAACTGCGCCACATCGACATCAGCGATGCCAGCATCCTGCTTGAACCCGTCGGGCGCAATACTGCGCCAGCCATCACGGCCGCTGCTCTCTGGCTGACGCGACACACACCAGAGGCGCTCATGCTGGTCATGCCAGCCGACCACCGTATCGAAAACGAAACCGCCTTTGCCGAAGCAGTTGTCACGGCACGTCATGCTGCCAGTCAAGGTTATCTGACCACTTTCGGCATTCGCCCACACGCACCGGAGACCGGCTTCGGCTACATTCAGCGCACGCAGGCGCTCGGTCATTGCCCCGGCAGTTTTATCGTCAGCGCCTTTGTGGAAAAACCCGATCTCGCCACTGCAAAACACTACCTCGCCAGCGGTGAATTCGACTGGAACAGTGGTATCTTTCTGTTTCGCGCCGACGTATTGCTAACCGAAATGCAACGTCTGCGCCCCGACATCCTTGCCGCTTGCCAGACTGCCGTCGAACAGGCGCAGCAAGATCTCGATTTCATACGATTGGCACCCCAGGCATTTGCTGCTTGTCCGGCAGATTCCATCGACTACGCCATCATGGAAAACACCCAACTGGCCGCTGTCGTACCGGCTGATTTTGGCTGGAGCGATATCGGTAGCTGGGACGCGCTCTGGCAGGTCAGCGAAAAAGACGATAACGGCAATCTGGTGCGTGGCGACGTCATGCTGGAACATACGCACAACAGCCTCATCCGGGCTGAATCACGCCTGGTCGCCACTCTTGGCGTGGAAGATCTGATTGTGGTTGAAACCCCCGATGCCGTACTCATCGCCCACAAAAACCATGCACAGGACGTTAAACGCATTGTTGAACGACTCAAAGCAGAACAACGCAATGAACACCTGTATCACGACCGTGTCTACCGCCCGTGGGGTTGGTTTGAAGGCATTGATGCCGGTGACCGTTTTCAGGTCAAGCGCATCATGGTCAACCCTGGCGCAAAACTGTCACTCCAGATGCACTACCATCGTGCCGAGCACTGGATTGTCGTCTCTGGCACAGCACTCGTCGTCCATGACGACACCGAAACCCTGCTCACGGAAAATCAGTCCACTTACATTCCTTTGGGCAGCAAACACCGACTGGTCAATCCGGGCAAAGTACCCCTCCATCTCATCGAGGTTCAATCGGGCAGCTATCTGGGCGAAGACGATATCGTACGCTTTGAGGATATTTATCAACGGCAATAAGCCTCTTGCCCGTGTTTCAGTCGCCCATGTTCCAGCAGAAAGCAACGGAATCACAACCCAAAGACCAGTAATTCTGTTGCGTTCTACCAAAACAACGACCCATCTACACAATCTTGCTGGCGCTTTAAGGAAGCGCTGACTCACTTCTCCACGAGGAGCAAAGCAGACCAAATCGCGATGATCGCGAGTCGAACGACGAAGGTCGTAGCCGAGACTGCCGGGAATTAATCAGCGCTT
>JAJYHV010000060.1 GCA_021790515.1 Pseudomonadota bacterium | reverse complement strand
TGCACCGTGTCGGTCGTTATCGACATGGTCAGAAAATCACCAACGATCATCAGCAGAACCATCAGCATCGGTGTCAGAATCGCGTGTCCGGTCATGATCAGACCGGCTGCCAGAAAAAGCACCGTCACAAGCTTTTTGATAATGGTATTCAAGGTATAGGTCTGGATACGCTGGAAGGTCACCCGACCTTCCTTCACGGCGGCAACGATGCCGCCCAATCCGGGGGTGGTCAGTACCATGCCGGCTGCCGACTTGGCCACATCGGTTGCAGTCGATACCGCGATACCCATTTGCGCCTGACGCAGCGCCGGCGCATCATTCGCACCATCGCCGCACATGCCAACGCCGTGTTCACTGCTCTGAAACGCTTTCACGAGATCATATTTTCCCTCCGGAAGAACGCCAGCAAAGACTGCAAACTGTTCGGGACGCACACTTGCCGGAATCTGTCCGGGCGGGGAAACAGCACCATCCAGTCCCACCGTACGGGCGACGATGGTTGCTGTGGCTTGTGCATCGCCCGTTACCATCACTGTACGTACCCCCAGCGTGCGTAGTTCCGCAATCAGTGCTGCCGAGTCGGCTCGCGGGGGATCGCTCAGAGCAATGACACCCGCAAGCCGCATGGCTGTCGCAGGGCCTGCTGCGACAGCAAGCACCCTGAAACCTTGTGCCTCCAGTTCATTTGCTGCGGTGACTGCGGCCGGCGAGGCTTGAGCCAGGCCGCTGACGACAGCGAACGCGCCCTTTAGCACACGCAACGTAGTGCCGTCCGTATCCGTCACCGATGCTTCGGACATTTTTGTCGCAGGATCGAACGGTACGAACTTGACCAGTGTTGGTGGGTTGGGAGGTGCATTGCCAGCGGCTGCCGTACGAATGGCACTATCGACAGGATCCTGCCCGCCATCCGAACTCGCCAGTGCAGCCAATGCCAGAACGCGCGCTTCGTCAAAGCCGTCCATGGGGTGGACGGCAGTGACTTTGAGTTCGTTCTGCGTCAACGTGCCGGTTTTGTCTGCACAAAGAACATCTATCGACGCCGCTTCATCTACCGCAGACAATCGCGTCGGCAGGACGCCAAGTCTGGCCAGGGCGCGTGCACCCAGTGCTGCCGCGAGGGTAAAGGTGGCGGGCAGCGCGACAGGAATGGACGCGAGTATCGCCGTCAGAATGAGCGGGATGATCTCGGTAAGTGGCATCGATTGCGCATGAGCATAAAGTGCCAGCACGACGATGATTATGCCGTTGAATACAGCAATATCGCGTACCACGCGCAGCACGGCCTTTTGTTGCGTGCTAATAATGGCATGTGCTGTGAGAACGAGCTCAGCGGTGCGGCCAAATTTGGTGTGCACGCCGGTCGCAGTGACCTCTGCTACGGCTTCGCCACGCCGCACCAGCGCGCCTGCATAGGTTTGCAGACCTTTGCTCGCTTCAATGGGTACGGATTCGCCAGTAAGCATGGACTGGTCGATCAATATCTCTCCGTCGATGAGCCTTACATCGGCAGCCACCACAGCACCAAGCGATAATTTTACTATATCACCGGGCACCAGCTCTGTTGCAGGAATAACCTTCCAGGCGCCGTCACGCCGAACCGGCGTACTCAGCGCAAGTCGTGATTTCAGCGCGGCAAGCGTCGCCTGAGCGCGTCCTTCCTGAAAGAACCCCAGCGCGGCATTGAATACCAGAAGGCCTGCAATGATTGCGCCTTCAACATACTTGCCAAGTCCGATCTCAAGCAGAATCGCAGCTTCGAGCATCCATGGAACAGGTGCCCAGAGTTTACCCAGCGCGCTACGCAAGGGATTTACTTCTGTGTCGGGCATGGCATTGGGGCCGAATTTTTCGGATAGCCCGTGAGCTTCATCACTCGTGAGGCCTTGTTGCGAGTCTTGTGTACCGGCAGGGTCTGTTGCAGTGGACGTGGCGGGATCGTCGCTTGCTTTGGGCGCAGGCTCCGATTGCTTTGCTGGCGGACTGTCTGCTGGCTTTGCGCTTGGTTCCACCGGATTTTTTGCCGGTTTGGTTGGAGTTTTCGCTGGGGTGTCCGTGTCAGATTTTGGCATCATGTTCTCGCAAGAAGTTATTCGTTATGGCGCAAGTCGACCTTCTTTGAGACACATCGCATCATAGGTAAAGAGAATCCTGGAATCTGGTTCCGGCAATTGCTTGTCTTTACCTTTGTAGTCCAGTCGTCCGAGCAGATCGCTAATGATATTAAGCCGGGCTTCATGTTTATTGTCCGTGTGTACGATCGTCCACGGCGCCAATGGCGCGTGCGAACGCGCCAGCATTTCATTGCGCGCAGCACTGTACTGCTCCCAGTATTTGATCGCTTGTGCGTCGATAGGACTGGTTTTCCATTGTTTGAGTGGATCCGTCGCGCGGTTCTCCAGGCGTTTTTTCTGCTCCGCGTGGCTGATATCCAGATAGTATTTGATGACCTTGATGCCTGAATGAACCAACAGGTGTTCAAAGCTCAACACAGAGGTCATGAATTCCTCATGCTCGTCGGCAGTACAGAAACCCATCACCAGTTCCACACCGGCACGGTTATACCAACTGCGATTGAAGAGCACGAGCTCTTGCGCCACCGGCAAGTGGGGCACATACCGTTGAAAATACCATGCGCCACGATCCCGGTCGGACGGTTTGCCCAACGCGACGACGCGAATTTCGCGCGGACTCAAGTGCTGATTGATGCGTTTGATGGCGCCATCCTTGCCTGCCGAATCGCGTCCTTCAAGGATGACAAGGATTTTGTCATCGGATTTGATGATTTGTCGCTGCAACTTGACGAGTTCGATCTGCAATTGGTACAGCTTCTGTTTGTATTCTTTTTTTGATAATGCTTGCCGGGGCTCGTCTGTTTCTTGGAGCTGGGTTTTCAGGTTCATGGTGTACTCCTGGATTCAAATCAATCCCGTCAGCCCATGATCGGATTGGTCTGACCGCGATTTTTCAAGACGCAGTGGTGGCGGTATGTTCGGCCACAACGGGTGGTTTCACACTTTGATGCAGATCCAGTTGTGTCGGGTGAGAAGCTGCAAGTATGGCTTTGGCTCTGGCCATCTCATCCGCAGACCCGTGCCCGATAACGAGGAATTTATCCGCCTTGATTGCCTCTTCATATTTGATCACGCTATCCTTGGGGATGCCAATGCTGTACAGCGCTGCGCCAATAGCGGTAAGACCGCCGACCACAATGGCACCCTCTATGGCAGAAATGACGGCAACGGCGAGATGCCCCAGTATCACAACAGGGCCAACCATGGGAATGGTGAGAAATATACCACCGAAGAAAAGTCCCCACAGGCCGCCCCAGAAGGCACCGTATTTGCCCCAGAACTTCATGCGCTCACCCACATTATAGAATCCGACCACTTTTTCTTCGGTATGGTAGCCTTTGCCGATGACACTGAAATTCTTTATATCAAAACCGCTGTGAATAATTTCTCCTACAGCGGTGTTAGCTTCGCGATGATCGGAAAATACAGCAATTACGACGTCATATTGTTGGGTCATTTGATTTACTTTCATATTAAAGATCGGAAACCTACTGTTGCACTATATGCTGTATGCGATCAAGACATCAAACGCGCAACCACCCGAATACTGTGCAACAGGGTAACCAACGCGCATGCCAGCATTCACGCTGGCATGGAGTTCACTTGGGATGAATGCGGGATATCTTGGTGCCTTCGATACTAAGACTGAGCATGAGGCCTTGTTGGTCGAAGATGAAAGCATAAGCATCGTCTTTGAGTGTTGAGGTAGACAGGTTTTTGGCAACACCTTCATCAACCACAACCACGGTAGGACCAACACCAATTTCCCATCCGTCGGTTTTATGCAGATAACGGATAGCCCTGTCGTTCATGAGGAAGACAGCGTAGCCATAGGACTGGGCTCCGGCTTGCAAACCCCAGGATGCCGAAAAGGAATTGTAGTAACCATCGATAACCGGCCCTTCTTTCAATACGCCTTCACCATAACTGCCGCCAAATACCAACCCAGCCTTGATAATGTTCGGAAATATCAGCACTGCTTTGGCTTCGCGCGAAATCTGCTTGGCGACAGGGTTGGTTTGATACAGAACTTTTAGTGCTTGATTTGCTTCCCTGTTCAGGTCTTCGACCGTATCAGCCTTCGCCATGGTGGTAGCGCCCAGTGACAAGACAGCAGCCACGATAAGAAATTTATGTAAAATACGTTGTATGTTCATCATGTTGATATCCTTTGTAATATTAAGATTAGTGTTGACTATCATCAAAACAACAGAAAGCTGCCGTCAGCTCAGCTAACCGCTTGCCCTTGCTCCCCGGTGGGAGAAAGACGCCCATCCCACCTCCTTAACGACGTATATCAATCGGAAAAAACAGACTGATGCCAGGTGATGGCTGTGGTTCGTAGTACACTGGCGCCGGAACGTAGACCGGTTGAGCATAGCCATAGCCATAGCGATAGTCACGGTGATCATTATGCCGGTAATGGTTACGCC
>JAJYHV010000064.1:15962-21345 GCA_021790515.1 Pseudomonadota bacterium | reverse complement strand
TACCCAACACACCGGTGCCGAATGAATTATCCGGCACTTTGCTGACGGCCAACCCTAATTATACCAATACCGCGAATGGTACAGGTGCGGCCAACCCGTTCCGGTTGGATCCGACGCAAGCGAATACGGCGGATCAAAATCACGCTTATACGGCAGAGCAGCAGGCATATGATCGTGGTCTGGCGGATCTGTTTCCGGAATATACGGGTTCGGCGACTACGGGCGGTGCCGGGGCATTTGGTACCACCGGTCAGGTAATGGGGTATTTTGACGGCAATACCGTGACGGGGTTGTGGAATTATGCGCAGCATTTCGCATTGAGCGACAACAATTATGACGACGATTATGGCCCTTCTACGCCCGGGGCGCTGGAAGTGGTGAGCGGGCAGACCAATGGCGTAATACTGACGCATACCACCAAAGCGCCTTTCACATTGGCGGCATATTCGTATTACATCAACGATGGGCAGGGTGGTTATACGTTAATCAATGACGTGGATCCCGGATACGACGTTTGTTCCAGCGCGACCAATCAAGTGAATATGTCAGGGAAAAATATTGGTGATCTGCTCAATACGGCCAATATTACCTGGGGTGGTTTCATGGGCGGATTCAATCTGTCGGTGACGAATGCGAACGGCACCACAGGCTGCGCTCGAACCACCACGCCAACGCCGACCGGCATGCAACCGGTAACGGATTACATCCAGCATCACAATTGGTTCCAGTATTATGCGACGACGGCGAATCCTACCCATGCCCGCCCCAGCAGTACGGCGGCCATCGGTTATTCGACCATTCCCGGTACGACTACTGCGGAGCCGGCGAATCATGAGTATGGCATGAATGACTTTTTTGCGGCGGTCGAATCGGGCAATTTCCCGTCGGTAAGTTTCTTGAAGGCACCTGCCTTCCAGGATGCGCACCCAGGATATTCTGACCCGATTGATGAGCAGGCGTTCGTTGCCACTGTGCTTAATTTTCTGCAACAGCAACCGGACTGGAAAAATACGGCAGTCATCATTACGTATGACGATTCGGACGGCTGGTATGACCATGCTTATGTAACACCAACGCACTCGTCGTTTGATTCGCAGGCGGATCAGCTCGATGGTTCTGGCTTGTGCGGCGTGAACGGTACGCAGGCAATAGGTGTCAATGGTACGCCGGTCAATGGCCGTTGTGGTCCGGGTACGCGTATTCCGCTGACAGTGATTTCGCCGTGGGCAAAAGCCAATTACATCAGCCATGTGGCTGTGACGCTGGCTTCGGTGACCAGATTTATTGAAGATAACTGGCTCAGTGGGCAGCGTCTGGGTGGTGGGTCGTCTGATGCGACGACAGGTTCGTTGATGGACATGTTTGACTTTTCCGGCCCGGGCAATTTGCCGCCGTTGTGGATTAATCCCACAACGGGCGCGATACTTCCTTCCGCTCCTGCTGGCAGTGCGACACCAAAAACCTTGTAATCAGATGTAATGCTTGTTGTTTTGTTGTTGCAAAGCGGCAATCCGGTCGATGTCATTCGCCGGATTGCCGCTGTCATTTGAGTGAGGCAAACCATGTTGAAAAATTGGATAAAAGCGATTTTGTTATTGTTGCTGATGTTGGTACTTGTCGTTGGCGCCGTATTGGCGAAAAGTCCTTTCCCGTTGCGTTATTGGTGGCAGCATCCGAAAGAGACATTTTTGCTGAATCAGGGACGTAATCCACGGGTCGTAGCGTTGAAATACCCACCTGTCAAGCCATTGAGCGCCATGGCCATCTTGGGAAGAAAACTGTTTTATGATGCCAGCCTGTCCGGTTCCGGGCGACTGGCATGTGCATCATGTCATGACCCTGCGCATGCGTATGCGCCTGCCAATGCGCTGTCGGTGCAATTGGGCGGCTCTGACATGCGGCAAATGGGTGTGCGGGCCGTGCCATCACTGACTTATTTGTATCGGCAGCCGAATTTCAGTGTGGGTCCGGATAATCCGGCCAATGAGGATAGCAATCTGCTGGAAGCTGCCGAACTGGCCGAAACCCACCCACTGGCGCCAAAACAGGCCATAGGCAAGTCCAGGCTGGTGCCTCAAGGCGGGCTGTTCTGGGATGGTCGTGTCAACACCTTGCAGCAGCAGGCGGGCGGTCCCTTGTTCAATCCGCTGGAGATGGCAGCTGCAAGTGAGACGGAGGTGTTTGCCAAATTGCAGCACGCGTCGTATGCGGACGATTTTACACGGTTGTTCGGAGCCAATGTGTGGCGGCAGCCCGGTTTGGTGGTACAGGAGGCGCTGTTTGCGATTGCACGCTACCAGATTGAAGACCCGAGCTTTCGTCCGTTCAGCAGCAAGTTTGATGCCTGGCTACAAGGGAAGGCGCGTTTGTCACGCGCAGAGTTGCGTGGTTATCTGGCGTTCAACGACCCGAACAAAGGGAATTGCGCTGCGTGTCATGTGGACAAACCGACCCGTGATGGTTTGCCACCATTATTTACCGACACGCAATATGAGGCGCTGGGCGTGCCGCGTAATCCGGCGATTCCTGCCAACAAAAATCTTCACTATGTAGATTTGGGGCTGTGCGGACCATATCGTACCGATTTGGAAACTCAAATGCAGTATTGCGGCATGTTTTTGACGCCCACCTTGCGCAATGTGGCTACTCGCCATGCTTTTTTTCATAATGGTTATTATCATACGCTCGGACAGGTGCTGGATTTCTATCGTTTCCGTGATGTTGCGCCACAAAATATTTATCCCGTGGTGCGTGGCAAGGTGCAGCGTTTTGATGATTTACCGCTGGTATATCAAAAAAATGTGGATACGCAGGACGCGCCGTTTGGCGGCAAATCGGGAGATACTCCGCGCCTGAGCAAAAAAGACAAACAGAATATCATCGCGTTTTTGCATACACTCACTGATGGCTATATGGATGCGTCGCATTGAGGTTCGGTGCGGAAATGCGCGTATTTTTGCGTATTGTTGCCTGCCATGACATTGGATATAGTCTTGTCAGACATTTGCTGACGGATGGTTAAGCGTATGATGACTGTACAACGCGCGAATGCGGATTTGTTTGAAGCGCTATATCAGAACTTTCCTGACGGGATTGCAGTGCTGGACTTGGCATCCCGCTTCTTGTCTGCCAACCCGGCGTACCTTGCCATGACAGGATTCAGTTCAACAGCGTTGTTGCAGACATCCTGCCTTGATTTGACTGCGCCGGAAGACAAAAAACGTGCCGAAGCAGCGTTGGCGCTGGTACGGCGTGAAGGGTATGTGCGTGATTTCGAAAAGACCTGCATTGTCGAGGATGGGCAGCGGATTCAGGTCAGCATGTCATTGACGTTGATGCCGGACCGACAGCAGATTCTGGTCGTGACAAAAAATGTGACGGAAAAAACCCGGTTTCACCCTGCCACACAGCGACAGGTCACGCATGACGTGTTGACCGGTCTGCCCAACCGGGTGCTGCTGCACGACCGTTTGACCCGCGCTATCGTTCGTGCGCAAAGGCAGCAGGGATTGCTCGCGGTGTGTGCCATCGATCTGGACAAATTCAAGCCTATCAACCAGCGTTGGGGTTCGTATGTTGGTGACCGGATTTTGCTGGAAATTGCCCGACGTTTGCAGATCGTCACGCGCGACGATGATACGGTAGCCCGGTTGGGGGGAGACGAATTCGTGCTGTTGTTGGGCAACCTGTCCGGTCAGGACGCGTTGTTCACCGCGCTCGATTCGCTGTTGCAAATATTGTCACAGCCGTTTCATACAGAAGACAAAATCATCGAATTATCTGCAAGCATTGGCTGTGCCTTGTATCCGGTGCATGACGACGATACGGATCTGTTGTTGCGCCATGCCGATCAGGCCATGTATCAGGCCAAGCAGCAGGGGCGAAATCAGTACAAGATGTTCGATGTGTCGCATGATGCTGCTTTGCAGCATACCCATCAACTTGTCAAACAGGTTGGTCAGGCGCTCCACGCCGGTGAATTGGTGCTGTTTTATCAACCCAAGGTGAATATGCGCACCGGGGAGGTTTTCGGGTTGGAGGCGTTGCTGCGCTGGCAGCATCCGTCAAAAGGCATGATTCCACCACTGGATTTTTTGCCGCAGATAGAACAGACCGATCTGATCGTGGACATTGGCGAATGGGTCATCGAACAGGCACTGCAACAGATTGCGGTCTGGCAGGCGGCGGGAAAGGATTGGTCCGTCAGCGTCAATATTGCGGCGCGACATTTTCAGCGTGCCGATTTTTTGCTGCGCTTGCAGACCATGCTGGCATCCTGTCCAAAATCTGTTCATGAGCGGTTGGAAATCGAATTGCTGGAATCCGTGGCGCTGGGAGACATTGAGCAAGTAAACCAGCAAATACGAGCGATACAGGTATTGGGGGTGAGTTTTTCGCTCGACGATTTTGGTACGGGTTATTCATCGTTGAGCTACCTGAAGCATCTGCCCACGGAAACCATCAAAATCGATCGCACGTTCGTGCGCGACATTCTGGAGGATAAAAACGATCTGGCGTTGATTGAGGCCATCATCGGCATGGGGCGTGCTTTTAATCGCAAACTGGTTGCGGAAGGCGTGGAAACGGTCGCTCATGGCGTATTGCTGATTCGTCTCGGCTGTGAACTGGCACAGGGTTATGGCATCAGCAAACCCATGCCGGCCACGCAAGTGCTCGACTGGGCCGTGCATTATCAAGTTGACCCGTTGTGGCAAAAATGGGCTGATGTCCGCTGGGAGATCAGCGATTTTCCATTGGTGTTGGCGCAATACGACTACATCGAGTGGGTCAATCGTTTGCTGGTTTTTGTCGATGCGCGACAGATACCGGAGGATCATGCCGAAATCGACAATGAATACCGTTGCCGTTTCGGGCAATGGTATGGCGCGCAGCGCAACGTACTTTACCGGCAACTGCCTGAATTTGCGGCTATTGGCGAGGTGCATCATCAGGTGCATGATTGCGCAAAACAACTGGTTGACGCCGTCACGCAACAGGATGAACGGGTCATACGCGCTCAGAGAAAACGGTTGCTGACATTAAAATCCCGCTTGCTGGTGTTGCTGGAAGCGCTGCAGTTTTCTCTGCGCAGTGCGTGCAGTCAATGTGACAGGCTCTCCGCACAGACATCGTGACCTGTTTTTCGTTGCATGGGCACGCATCCGGTGCCATGGAATGTCATATTTTTGTCATGGTTCTGTTGTTCGGCTGCGTTATAATCTGTCACACGGTGATTATGGGGCAGGCAGATGAGAACGGTCAACACTCTGGCGAACAAAGGATTTACACTGATTGAAGTCATGGTGGTCATGTTGATTTTGGGGATTCTGGCCGCGCTGATCGTACCCAAAATCATGGATCGGCCTGACGAAGCCAGGCGGGT
>JAJYHV010000064.1:0-15165 GCA_021790515.1 Pseudomonadota bacterium | reverse complement strand
CCATCAGAATAACCATCGGAATAGCTATCAGAATAGCCATCGGAATAGCCATCGGAATAGTTATTGGCAACATGGATTTACTTTGTTTGAAGTGTTGGTGGCGTTGGCGATTGTTGCTGTTGCCATGGGAGCCGCGCTGCGTTCTGCGGCGCTGGCTGCTGACAGCGCCGTCATGCTCCGTCAACATACCTTGGCGATATGGGTGGCGGAAAACCGTCTTGCTTTGCATCATGCCCTGCATGACTGGCCGCTTGCCTCTGCCACAGGTATCGAGCGGCAGGCAGGTAGTGATTTTGTCTGGAAAGAGACGGTCAGTACAACGCCTATGCCAATGTTCCGGCAGATTCAAATCGATGTGGCAAATGTCGCCAGCCCGCAACACAGGCTATATCGATTGGTCGATTTTTATCTGTTACGACCATCCTCATGAATATTCGCGTTATTCATTCCCGTGGTTTCACCTTGATTGAATTGCTGATTGCCCTGACCATTTTTGCTATCATGGCTGCGCTGGCGTGGCGAGGGTTGACCTCAATGGCGGAATCACGCGCGCATTTGGCGGCAGAGGCGCATCAATGGCAGGATTTGGCGCTTTTTTTTCGCCGTATGGAAGACGATGTCACCCATGCGATTAATCGCCCGTGGCGCGATAAGGATGGTCAGTTGGTGGCGAGCTGGCAGGCCAGACCGGTACTCGGAACAGGCAGCAGCGCCAATCTGGAATTGGTCAGCCTGAAAGCCGATGAACGTGGCGTGCAAAAAGTGGGCTATCGGTATCGCCACGGAGAAATCGACGCTTTGTGGTGGCCAGCGCCAGACGATGCGCCGGCGCAACAACCGGATGTATATCCCTTGTTGACCGGAGTCAAAGCTTTTGCGCTGCATTATCTGGCAAACAATGGTCAATGGGTGGATCAGTGGCCGCAGGCCGGACAGATTGGTGCGTTGCCTCGCGCTGTGGCAGTCAATTTGACTTTACGCGCCGGAATAACCGTTTACCGGGTGTTTGCCTTGCCATGAAGCGTGAAACAGGTGCTGCCGTGATTATGGCGATTTTGTCGATGGCGCTGGTTGCTTCACTTGCGGCCGCCCTGTTATGGCAGCAACAGGTGTGGTTGCGTGAAACGGACAATATGGGGCATTCCGTGCAGGCAACGGCTTTCGCGCAGGCCGGGGCCGATTGGGCGGCATTCATTCTGGCGACATCGCCGCGCAACGAGGTGGATTTGCTGCAACCATGGGCGCAACGTCTGCCGTTGTTACCCATGGAAGAGGTGCAGGCGGGCGGCTTTTTGCAGGATGAACAAGGGTTGTTCAACTTGAACAATCTGGTCAAGCAAGGGAAAACCGACCCGCATTGGCAAATGCGTTTTCAGCGTTTGCTGGCCGGACTCAATTTGCCGCTGACGCTTGCCAATACCTTGGCAGACTGGTTGGATGCAGACAACATCGTGCAGCCCGGAGGAGCGGAAGATGCGGTTTATCTCAATCATTTTCCGCCGTATCGAACTGCGAATCATATATTGATGGATGTGAGCGAATTGCGTTATGTACAGGGGTTTGATCTACAGACCATTGCACGTTTACGCCCGTTTGTGAGCGCCTTGCCACAACAGACGCCCATCAACGTGAATACGGCACCTCCGGAAGTGTTGCTGGCGATGGTTGATGGTCTGTCTCCGGCTGAGGCGCGCACATTGGTGGCGCAGCGCGATAATCAGCCATTTTTGGCGCTGACGGATTTTCATCAGGCGCTGCCCAGACTTGATATCAATCCGGACCCGCAAGGGTTGACGGTAACCAGCAGTTATTTCATGGCGGTAGTGACCGTGCATGCGAATCGCGCGCAACGCACCATCTGGACATTATTCGAACGTGGCAGCAATGCATGGCCACACATCATTTGGCAGAAAGCATCTTGAAATTACTCATCTATCCCAATAGTCATGATTTGCATTTTGACTGGTTTGTGTTTGATGCGCAAGGCAAACTGCATGAACAAGGCAGCGGCGATCACCCACCGATTCACTTGCCTTGTCAGGTCGTGTTGCCCGCAGACCGAATATTGCTTACCAGTGTGAAATTGCCTAAAACGGCTCGGCGGCAGCGTGACACGCTGTTGGCGTATGCGGTGGAAGACAGTGTACTCGGTGAACCCGAACAACAGCATGTCGTCTGGTGCGGCAATGATGAAAACGATCATGATGCCTTGGCTGTTGTGGCGCGGGAGTGGCTGGCAGCGTTGTTGCAGCGCTTGTCGGTACAAGGGTTGCACCCCGTTTGCGTGGTGCCGGAAGTTTTATTGCTGCCTTATGAATTGCACGGCTGGTCATTGTGGCTGGACCACGGCGTGTTGCGTACAGGCAAATTTTCCGGCATGGCGGTTGATTCGTCGTGGCGAGAACCGCCAACCGCCTTGTTACTGGCGCTGCGTGACACGCCCGGCAAACCACAGAAACTCACCCTGTATTTGTCCGGCGACGAGATACCAGACGTGGCGCATTGGCAGGCCGTACTCCAGATGGAGGTGGTGTGCCGCACGAACTGGGATCGGGATAAACAGCCACCGGCCTGCCCGGTGAATCTCTTGCAGGGCGAATTTGCCCGTCAGCAGTGGGATTGGTCATGGCTACCCGTCTTGCGCCCGGCGCTTGTTTCATTGTTGCTGCTGTTGTTATTGCAAGTCGTGGGGGTTGGGGTTGACTGGCTGCGCCTCAGTCTGGAACAAAATCGCTTGCACGCCGAGATGAATCAGTTGTTTCGCGCCAGTTTTCCCGATGCTAAAGTCGTCGTGGACGCTCCGTTGCAAATGCAGCGCAAGTTGACCGACTTGCAACGTGCGGCCGGACAACCGGCAGCGGGTGATTTTTTGCCCTTGCTGGCTCACGTTGCGCCAAAAATTGCTGTGCTGCCGAAAATCAGCTTGCAGTCGATACACTATCAAGCCAACGAGCTTGACATGACGCTCCAACTGGCAGACAAGCAGAGTGCAGATGCATTGCCCGATCAACTGGCGACAGCAGGCATTGAGGTTACCTTGGAACGGGTGGAAAGCATGGCCAATGGGGTGTTGGCCCACGTCAGCATCAGGAGCGTGTCATGAGTGAAAACTGGCAGGCATTCTGGCGTGCGCGTCATCCACGCGAAAAAGTGCTCTTGTTACTGGGTGCTGCGTTCGTGACAGTGGCCGTCCTGTATGGATTGATTTGGCAGCCCGGTGAAAAAGCACGCGCCCGTTATGCCAAATCCGTGCCGATTTTGCGGGCACAGTTGGCACAAATGCGTGAGCAGGCGACGACAATACAACACTTGCGTCGACAAACAGCATTATTACCGAATTCTGCGCATTTGCGTGACGACCTGCTGGCCAGTGCCGCGCACCATCGGTTACCGAACGATACCCGTACATTGACGGTGAGCCCGACGGGCGATATTCACCTGCAAATGCACAATATATCGTTTGACGATTGGGTATCCTGGCTTGCTGCTTTGCAACGCGAGAACCATTTGCGTCTGACGATGGCGCAGATTCAAACCAGCGGTCAACCAGGTCTGGTCAACATTGACGCCACATTGATTTCTGCGGAAAATCAGCCATGAAAATTTGGCATTATGTGACGATCGGATTATTGATTTATGGCGTAGCACTGCTGGTACAGGCTCCGGCAAGTCTTGCGGACAAATGGTTGGCGCAGTCGACCAATGGTGAATTGCGCCTGGCCAATGTACACGGCACTCTCTGGCACGGGGCGGCAAGACTGGGCGCCATGGATTTTACCTGGCGTATGCAGCCGGGCTATTTGTTATTGGGGCAGTTGCGGGTCGTCCTCAACCGCCCTCAAATAGCGCAACCGATGCATATTATTGCTTCCGCCAACCGGGTCATTCTCGACCATGTGGACATTTGGCTACCGCTCGCGCCGTTGGTTGATCGCAGCGATGCACGCATGAAATCGCTGGGGCTGGCCGGACAACTGCATTGTCAGACCAGGCATTTGACCTTGACCGATGGCATGACCGGATCGGCGAGCGTCGATTGGATCGACGCGCAAAGCGCGCTGTCTCGCGTTGTCCCCTTGGGCAGCTATCATTTTGCTGTACAGGGCACCGTGGGTCAGATCGGCGTGCAGTTGACCACCTTGCAAGGCCCCTTGTTTTTGCAGGGTAACGGCAAATGGGAAAGATCATCAGGCTTGCGTTTGTCTGGTTATGCGCAAGCCAAACCCAAGGCGCTACAAGGCTTGCTCGCCATCATCGGCAACCCGACGGGCAAAGGTCGATACCGTTTTGTCTTTCCTTCCGCAGTCAGCCGATAATGGTGGCAGAAGGGATTGCGGGCGAACTGCCGCGTTGCGCCGCTTGTCAAGGCTATTTCTTGGGTACTGACCCAAGGGAGAACCCAAGGGAGAACCCAAGGAGAATAACCCTTGACTGCGCGTCGCGCCTTGCATTTCATTCCGCCAAGCCACCGTCGCGACCGTGTGGGAATTAATCAGCGCTTCCCTTACTGGCTTAAAACCCCGGCTTGAAGGCCGGTGGCCCTCATTGCTCGCTGGAAAACACGCGCTGATTCATGGAAAAAATCAGATGCTGATGGATATTGCTGTCACAGAAATGAAAATGGGCATGCCGCTTGGAGTGCCCAGATTCGTACCGGATTGGCGCCCCCAGCACGAATCGAACGTGCGACCCCCTTCTTAGGAGGAAGGTGCTCTATCCACTGAGCTATGGAGGCGGCGCCGCGTCATTTTACGCGTTTTACGGTCAGTTGACCACGCAAGAAAGCTGCCGCTGCCTGCGGCAATTTTGCAATGTCAATTTTGCAATGTCATGGGTGCGGTAGTATGGACGCCGGAACGACGAACCGTATTTGCAGATGGGGTGAGTAGAACAAAACACGACCGGCTCCACAGCACGATGTGTGGCGAAGGAGTCCGGTCGTTTCAAAGATGCCAGCCAAGGCTGGCATCGTCACGACACGGGGTTTAAGCCCCGTTATTGCGTACCATGGGGCTCCTTGGATTTTTTGAGGAACCACCAAGCAAACCAACCTATTATCGCGGCAGCGATACTGACGGTGAAAATGCTTAACAGGCCAATCGGGGTTTTGAATAGAATATCAAGCATGACACCTCCCTACATAGCAGGTTGCAATAAATCATCATGAGGATAACTATATCTTCTTATAAAAATTTGTCAAGTACCTGTCAGGAAGTTTTTGTGTCATCGTGTTTTTTTTACGACGGCTTCCGTTACAATGTTGTCATGTTGCGATGGTTGACACAAACAGTAGATTTTCCCGCCACAACGTCGGCGCTGCATGAACCGGCAGGTTTACTGGCTGCGGGTGGCGAATTGACGGTAGCTTGGCTGTTGGCTGCTTACCGGCAGGGCGTGTTCCCTTGGTTCAACGAAGCAAGCAGCCCAATTCTATGGTGGAGCCCTGACCCGCGTATGGTGTTGTTGCCGGAGCAATTGCACGTGCCTCGTTCACTGGAGCGGGTGTTGCGGCAGCAGCGGTTTCATGTGCGCTATGACACGGCGTTTGAAGCCGTGATTCGCGGTTGTGCTGCGGCACCGCGTGTCGGGCAGGATGGTACGTGGATCGGGGAGAAGATGATAGCCGCTTATATTGCACTGCACGAAGCTGGATATGCGCATAGTGTTGAGGCCTGGCAGGGTAATGTGTTGATGGGAGGTTTGTATGGAGTGGCGTTGGGGCGGGCGTTTTTTGGTGAATCGATGTTTGCCCGGGCGGCGGATGCGTCAAAAGTGGCTTTTGTGACGGCGGTACGCCAGATGCGGGAACATGGGATGGTGGAGTTGATTGATTGTCAGATGTACACAGAGCATCTGGCGCGGTTTGGGGCAAGGGAAATGTCTCGTGTCGAATTTGAACGGCGTCTGAGCCATGCATTGGCAACCACTTCGAATGACTGGATAGAAAAGATGGCATGATGAATGCGCGTGGAATGTCTGTTGTTAATTTTTATGTGACGGCATCTTATCCTTGCAGTTATTTGCCAGGTCGTATGGCGCGTTCGCAAGTGGCAATAACCAGAGCTGGCATAGGTGCCGGTCTGTATGACCAACTGCTGCAGCACGGATTCCGGCGTAGCGGATCAAGTGTTTACCGTCCTCGTTGTGATCAATGCCAGGCTTGTGTGCCGGTACGGCTCCGGGTGGCGGATTTTCGGCCTAATCGTACTCAGCGGCGCGTGTGGCGCCGACGCGCAGACGTAACGGTCAGTATGCAGCGTCCCGATTTTGAGGCAAGTCATTTTGATCTGTATCGACGCTATCAGGCAAGTCGTCATGCCGGTGGCGGGATGGATCAGGACAACCAGGAACAGTATCGTGAATTTTTGATGGCGAGTGAAGTGGACACACGCCTGGCGGTGTTTCAGCGGCAACAAACCCTGTACATGGTTAGCCTGATCGATGTGGTATCTGATGGGCTGTCGGCGGTGTATACGTTTTTTGATCCTGCGGCGGAACATGATAGTCCTGGCGTATTAAATGTGCTGTGGCAGATTGATTTGACACGCCAGTTGGGGTTACCCTACTTGTATCTGGGATATTGGATCGCTGAAAGTCGTAAAATGGCGTACAAGCAACAGTACCAACCATTGGAAGTCTGGTTGGACGGCGCATGGCGTGAATGGCAGGCAGTGCAGCAATAGCAAACGCGATGTGGTTCGCAGGATGACAGGGAGCAGGCATGCAGCAGTATCTTGATTTGATGCGCCATGTGCGCACGCACGGCACCATGAAAGCCGATCGTACGGGCACGGGCACTTTGTCGGTTTTTGGTTATCAGATGCGGTTCGATCTGGCGCACGGGTTTCCCTTGGTAACCACCAAAAAGTGTCATGTGCGGTCGATTTTTCATGAGTTGTTATGGTTTTTGCGTGGTGAGACCAATATTCGCTATTTGCGTGAGCATGGCGTGACCATCTGGGATGAATGGGCAGATGCCGAAGGGGAATTGGGCCCGGTGTATGGGCGACAATGGCGTAGCTGGCCTGCGCCGGACGGGCGACATATTGACCAGATAAGTGAGGTGATTCGGCAGATTCGCACACAACCCGATTCGCGTCGCATGGTGGTGTCGGCGTGGAATGTCGGCGAGTTGGACAACATGGCGCTGGCGCCTTGTCATGCTTTGTTTCAGTTTTACGTTGCTGATGGAAAATTGAGTTGTCAGTTGTACCAGCGCAGTGCCGATATTTTTCTGGGGGTGCCATTTAATATTGCCAGTTATGCGCTGCTGACCATGATGGTCGCACAGGTGACGGGGCTTTTGCCAGGCGAATTTATTCATACGCTGGGCGATGCGCATTTGTATCTTAACCATTTGCAACAGACAGATGAGCAATTGTCGCGGCAACCACGCCCTTTGCCGCGGGTGCGGTTGAATCCCCAGGTTCAGGATATATTCGCTTTCACCTTTGAGGACATCGAGCTGATGGATTATGATCCCCACCCGGCCATCAAGGCGCCGGTGGCCATCTGACCTTCTTTGATGCACCTTTGACAAATCGCCATGACAGATTTCAGTAAAAAGCGCGTTCTGATTATCGATGATAGCCAGGCCATGGCGTCATCGTTGCGCATGACATTGACAAATTTTGGTATGACGCGCAGCGAAATGGCCAATACCGCCGGTGAAGCGCTGTTCCGCATCCGCAATCGTGAATTTGACATGATTGTCTGCGATTACAATCTCGGCGAAGGCACGGACGGGCAACAATTGCTGGAAACCTTGCGCCGGCAGGAAGTTATCTTGCCTTCGGTGGTTTTTTTGATGGTGACCGCCGAGAGGCAATACGAAAAAGTCGTGCTGTGCGCGGAAATGGCACCTGACGATTATCTGCTCAAACCATTTACTGCTGAAACAATGCGAGTGAGACTGGAGCGGGTGTTTGAGAAAAAAGAAGCTTTTGCGCCAATTTATCATCAGTTGGCACAGAATGATATTGGGGCGGCACTGGCTGCCTGCGATACTTTACTGGTTGACCGAACACGTTATGTGATCGATGTCATGCGCATGAAGGGTGAATTGTTGCTGGAATTGGGGCGCGAGGAGGAAGCGCAGCAATTGTATGAACAGATTCTTGCCACACGTGCCGTGCCTTGGGCGCGGCTTGGTCTGGCGCGTGCCATGCGTGCCACAGGCGAGATTGGCGCGGCGAATGAACAGTTGCAACTGGCCATTGAGGAAATGCCTGAATTTTTGCCTGCATATGACTTGCTGGCAAAAGTTGAGGAAGAGCAAGGCGATATGGAAAAAGCGCAGCAGACGTTGGACAAAGCCATCAAAGTGTCGCCTGGCAGCGTCGCGCGTCAGACCGCATTTGGCGAGGTGGCGTATCGTAATGGAGATTTGGCAACGGCAGCACAGGCATTTGGTAGGGTGGTGGAAAGCAACCGCAATGCTTTCATGCGTTCCCCTCAGGAATTTGTCAATCTTGGACGGATACAGATGGAGCAGCAACAATTCGACAAGGCGCTGCAAACCCTGAATGGTGCGCGTAGTGTGTTCGGGGACGATCCGCAGATGGAATTGGCCGTGTCAACCATGGAATCGTTGACACACCAGGTTGCGGGCAATCCGGACAAGGCACGAGATGCACTGGTCAGGGCATTGGCTGCGCGCGATCAAGTCAGGCTCAACCTCGGCGACGCTACAGCGCTGGATCTGGCCAAGGCTTGTTTTTTGAATGGTAAAGAAGACGAAGCGCGCGCGTTGGTCAAAGAAATGACCAGTAATTTTTATGACGATACCCGGTTGCAGCAATCCGTACGGCAAATGCTGGAATCCGTCGGGCGCGGACATGAAAGTAAATCGCTGGTGGAAGACAGCGCCATGGAAGTCGTGAAGCTGAATAACGAAGGCGTGCTGTTGGCACGCCAGGGAAATCTGCAAGGTGCTATTGACCTGTTACTTGAAGCCAGCCACCGTATGCCACAGAATATCCAGTTGGCGTTGAACGCTGCGCAGGCCATGATCGTGGAGAGCGACCGTTATGGATGGAATGCCGAGCACATGAAAGCCGCACAACAGCTGCTTGCCATGCATGAAACACGATATGGCAAGTTAGATAAATTTAAAAAAATCAAGGTGATGATGAAAGATGTCGGTGCCAAATTCGGAGTTGACCTATGAATACATCAGGAATGGATGGCCTGGCGTTCAAGACTGTGCTGGCAGCCAATTTGCATGAAACCAAGAATATTCTGGCACAATTGATGCTGCGGCTGGATAACATGGACAGCCATACTGCCGCTGTTCGCGATGCGCGACTGCTGTGCCAACAGGTGTCCGATCGTATGGTGCAAATGTTGTTGCTGTTCGAATTGCAGGCAGAGAGGTTGGTTCCGCGGTATGAAGCGCACAACCCGGCAGATTTTCTGGCTGAATTGCGCGAAAATGCCCGTTCCTGGGTGGATGGGCGCTTGCGTATTGACAGCGAAGAAGACGGCGCGCCGGATTATTGGTATTTTGACCGTTCTCTGGTCGAAATGGCCATGATGAATGCGCTGCATAATGCAGTGCGTCATGCCTCCGCACGTCTGGTGCTGCGCACTGGCGTGCGTCATGGCAGATTACTGTTTGAGGTCGAGGATGATGGTGCCGGTTATCCGGCCTCGGTGCTGTCAGCGCAGCAAGATGAGCCGTTGCCGGTGTCGCAGGATGGTACTGGCCTTGGTCTGTATTTTTCGGCGCTGATTGCGCGTGCGCATGTCAATAAGGAACAGCATGGAGAATTATTGTTGCACAATGGGAAAGCGGGCGGCGCGGTGTTTTCACTGCTGTTACCCTGACATTTTTTTGACGAGTCGCAAAGTAATGACAAGATGAATTTACACGAATATCAGGCAAAACAGATTCTCCGCGAGCAAGGCGTGAATACGCCGCGCGGTGTGGTGGTAGAAAATGCGGCGCATGCCGAGCTGGCAGCCAGTGGTTATTTGGGTGGTGACTCCTGGGTCATCAAGGCGCAAGTACACGCCGGCGGGCGTGGCAAGGCGGGTGGTGTGCGAATCGCCAATTCGCTGGCCGCTGTGGTCGGGATTTCCGACCAGTTGCTGGGGTCTCGTCTGATTACTGCGCAAAATGCGCCGCAAGGACAACTGGTTGGACAATTGTTGCTGGAAGAAACACTGGATATTGCGCGCGAAATGTATGTCAGTTTTTTGCTGGATCGTGACCGTGAACGGGTTATTCTGGTGGCCTCAGCCAGTGGCGGCATGGAAATCGAGGCGATGGGTTATGACCGGGAAATTGCGCAGGAAGTATGTGATCCCGTGTTGGGCTTGCAAGCGTTTCAATGCCGCTCAGTGGCTTTTGCGCTAGGATTGGGTGAGCAGGCGACAGGGGTGACACGATTGCTGCAAACCTTATATCGTATTTTTACCGAACGCGATTTGAGTTTGCTGGAAATCAATCCGCTGGCGTTGACTCGGGACGGGCGCCTGATTGCGCTGGATTGCAAAATGGTGGTCGATGACAACGCGCTTGCGCGTCAGCCGCAGTTGGCGGATTGGGCGGATGATACCCAGTCAGATGACAAGGAGGTGGCCGCGCATGCAGCCGGATTGAATTATATTGCGCTCGATGGCGATATTGGTTGTCTGGTGAATGGCGCAGGACTGGCCATGGCGACCATGGATCTGATTCGGCTCAATGGCGGCAAGGCGGCTAATTTTCTCGATGTTGGTGGTGGCGCCACTGCCGCCACCGTGGCGCGTGCATTGGGTATCATTTTGTCCGACGAGGCGGTAAAGGCGATTCTGGTGAATATTTTTGGCGGTATCATGCGTTGCGATACCATTGCAGAAGGTATTATCACGGCTATCCGCGAGGTTGGCGTGCGTGTGCCGGTGATTGTACGGCTGGAAGGAACGAATGTGGAACTGGGTAAAGCCATGTTGCGTGACAGCGGGCTGGATGTCGTGGCGGCAGAAGATCTCAACGAGGCAGCGCGGCGAGCAGTCGCCTTGGCGTCAGGAGTTCCGGCATGAGTATTCTGGTCGATAAAAATACCCGTGTGCTGTGTCAGGGGTTCACCGGCAAACAAGGCAGTTTTCATTCCGAACAGGCTTTGGCGTATGGCACGCAACTGGTGGGCGGCGTTACCCCGGGCAAGGGGGGGCAACAGCACTTGGGGTTGCCGGTTTTCCATACCATGCGTGAAGCCGTGCGCGCCACATATGCCACAGCCAGTGTAATCTATGTGCCGGCGCACCATGCCGCTGATTCCATTATGGAAGCAGTAGATGCCGGCATTGAATTGGTGGTGTGTATCACTGAAGGTATTCCGGTGCGTGACATGCTGAATGTCAAGGCTGCGTTGCGAGCGAATCAGGCGCGTCTGATTGGCCCGAATTGTCCGGGTATCATTACGCCGGGCGCGTGTAAAATCGGCATTATGCCTGGATCAATCCATCTGCCGGGCAAGATAGGTATCGTCTCTCGTTCCGGTACGCTGACATATGAGGCAGTGCACCAGACAACACGTCTTGGTTTGGGACAAAGTACCTGCGTCGGTATTGGCGGCGATCCCATCAAGGGCATGGATTTCATCGATTGCCTGCAATTGTTTGAGCAAGATGCCCAGACCGAAGCTATCGTTCTGGTTGGTGAAATTGGCGGTGCACGGGAAGAAGTTGCCGCAGAATATATTCAACATCATGTCAGTAAGCCGGTCGCGGCATATATTGCCGGGCAGAGCGCACCGCCAGGACGCCGTATGGGACATGCCGGCGCGGTGGTTGCGGGTGGGCATGGGACAGCGCAGGCAAAAATAGAGGCGCTGCGCGCAGTTGGCGTGGTCGTGGCAGATTCGCCTGCAGATATGGGACTTGCCATTCTGCAGGCTATATCACGCGCCCCGTCGCGAGCCGTGCCGCAAGCTGTGCCAACATGAAAACCATCCCGAAAAATACATTGAAGGTTATGCTGGCACAACTGGATGTGCTGGTTGGCGATGTCAGTGGTAATGTTGCTTTGCTGATTGCTGCGCTGGATGATGCGCGCCAGTCAGGCGCAGATATCCTGTTGACCCCAGAGCTTGCCCTCAGTGGTTATTTGCCGGAAGATTTACTGTTGCGCGATGATTTTCAGGAACAGGTTGCCAATGGGCTAAAGCAGCTTCAGCAGTATACGCAAAAGATAACGCTGGTGGTTGGTCATCCACAGCGGCGCGGCAAAAATCTGTATAACGCGGCTTCGGTATTGCGTGATGGTGTGCTGGTGGCGACGTATCGCAAGCACAGCTTGCCCAATCACACGGTTTTCGATGAACAACGCTACTTTGCATCGGGTGGCACCGCTTGTGTGTTTGAGCAGAATGGATGGCGTGTCGGCGTTAATATCTGTGCGGATGTCTGGCACCAAAATGCACCACAGATGGTTGCCGCGGCCGGGGCGGACGTATTACTGGTACTGAATGCATCACCCTTCCACTTGGAAAAACAACAGGAACGCTATATGGTGGTGCGTGAGCGAATTGCCGAGATTCAGATACCCGTGCTGTATTGCAACATGGTGGGTGGGCAAGATGAATTGGTGTTTGATGGTGCATCCTTTGTCATGGATAATCGCGGTGAGCTGACCAGTCAGTTCCCCGCGTTTGTTACCGGCCTGTTCAGTGTCGCGCTGGATGAACGCGCACCGAAACCAGGTCCCATGACCACTTTGCCGGGACCGGAAGCCAGCGCTTATCAGGCATTGGTGCTTGGTTTGCGTGATTATGTGCATAAAAACCGTTTTTCCAGCGTGCTGCTCGGCCTGTCGGGAGGAGTGGATTCTGCGTTGACGCTCGCGGTTGCTGTTGATGCGTTGGGCGCACAGCATGTCAGAGCCGTCATGATGCCATCGGCATATACGTCGGATATCAGTATTGCCGATTCTCGCGCCATGGTAAAGACACTGGACGTGCAATATGACGAACTGTCGATTACTCAAGCTTTCGATGGCTTTTTGCAAACGCTGGCGCCTGTTTTTGGCGATGCGCCACAAGACCTGACAGAAGAAAACCTTCAGGCGCGCGTGCGAGGCACCCTGTTGATGGCGCTTTCCAATAAATTTGGTTATCTGGTCGTGACAACAGGCAATAAATCCGAAATGGCCGTGGGCTACGCCACTTTATATGGCGATATGGCGGGCGGCTTCGCTCTGTTGCGCGATGTATCCAAAACATTGGTGTACCGTTTGTGCCATTACCGCAATCAGATTTCGCCGGTCATACCGAGGCGCGTCCTCGAACGTGCGCCTTCTGCCGAGTTGCGCCCTGATCAGACCGATCAGGACAGCCTGCCGGATTACGCCGTTCTGGACGAAATCATGGTGCGCTATGTCGAGCATGATCAATCGGTTGCTGCTATCATAGCGGCTGGTTTTGCGAAAGATATCGTCAAACGGGTCGTTGCCATGATTGACCGTAACGAGTACAAA
Organism: Pseudomonadota bacterium; assembly: GCA_021790515.1. Taxonomy (GTDB): domain Bacteria; phylum Pseudomonadota; class Gammaproteobacteria; order Burkholderiales; family Sulfuriferulaceae; genus Sulfuriferula. The sequence goes on along the minus strand of JAJYHV010000064.1, from coordinate 1,703 downwards.
CGACGACAGGCACCGCCTGGCGTGCGCATTACCGCACGAGGCTTTGGTAAAGACAGGCGGTATCCTATTACACAACGGTTTATAGCGGGCTAAGCCGGTATGGCAGAATTTTCGAGAAGACTGGAAAAGGCATGAAAAAAATTGATATCATCATCAAACCGTTCAAGCTGGAAGAAGTGCGCATTGCCTTATCAGAAATCGGCATTACCGGCATGACGGTCACCGAAGTCAAAGGTTTTGGGCGTCAGCGGGGACATACGGAAATGTACCGTGGCGCTGAATATACCGTGGATTTCTTGCCCAAGGTAAAAATCGAGCTGGTGGTGCCTGTAGACAAGCTCGATGAAGTCGAGGAAGCCGTCATCCGTTCTGCCAGAACCGGCAAGATTGGCGATGGCAAGATTTTTGTGACTGACGTTGAGCAAGTCGTTCGTATCCGTACCGGCGAACGGGGCGCATCGGCGATCTGATGCCGTGTCTGAAACCGGCCTGCCCGCCTTTCTGTTGCCGCACACATCATGCTACCACGGGTGACGGACGTCAAACTCCAGTTCACGTAGACGGTTGATGGTGGGGTTGAGGCATTTGCGCACAAATTGCTGCCGTGCCGGGTTGTTTTGCGCCATCGTTCGCCATTGATGCCCGGGCGTTAATCCTGCCATTTCATAAACGTCTTTGGATGGCAGATAAAAGGTGTAAGCAAATTGCTTGATCATCAAGTTGAGCAATGGCGTCAAAATATTGCGGCGCAACTTGCCGGCACGCTTCAGGCTGGCGTCCAGCGCGCTGTGCGCATGGGCGATGTGTCGCGCCTCGTCAATGATGTGTAACGTGCACATCTGACGAACTACAGGACAAACCACACCATTGCCCTGTGTGCGGATAAAACGGTTCAAGTGGTCTGGAATTTCTTCCCCGATGGTGACAGCCAGCCAGAACAGGGTGCTGTGCAAAGGCGTATAACGCCCCAGAAAATCTGTCACAAAAGGACGGTTACGCCAAGCCCCCGGCATGTGAATGCCACTTTTTTCCATCAATTCCAGAAACATCAGGCTATGGCCGGATTCTTCCCGAATCTCGTGCAGATAATACGCCAACTCCTGCGCGGAAATCGTATGTCGCATATTGCGCGACAAACGCTCAATAAAAATTCCTTCCAGCCAAATGCCTGATTGAATGAAACCGATAAATTCAAACTGCGACAACCGGATGCGTACTGCCTCTGGCAACGCGTCATACGCCGGCAAACCATACAATGAAACCGCCTCTGCAGGCAGCCAGGGACGAGACATATCCAACGCACGCCAATCCAGACGGGCAATAGGGTCAACATAAGGCGAGCTGTTGGTGGACAACTGCTCCAGCAAGGAAATCTCGGCGTGTGCCATAACGGTATCAATAAACAGTGTCAATCAGACATGGCGCATTCAGGACATCGGATTTTAACACATTGAGCCCCCATGAAAACCCCGTATTTCTTGCAATCATTGGCACGATACGGTAAACTGCGCGACCATTTCAACAAATGGCACCGCACCTTTGATTGCATCTCGAGCATGATAAAATTCTATCGCCATGCTTTCAAAGACAAATATTCGCCAAATGAAATGTGGAGAGATGGATGAGTGGTTTAAGTCGCACGCCTGGAAAGCGTGTTCAGGATAATATCCTGACGGGGGTTCGAATCCCCCTCTCTCCGCCAA
>JAJYHV010000011.1 GCA_021790515.1 Pseudomonadota bacterium | reverse complement strand
GATATCGGCAGCAGTCGTACTCATCGAGTTGCGTGTCGCTTTGAGTACGAATAACAGCATGGCGACATCTTTGGCGGGGAGTGGCGCCTGTGCCGGATTGGTTTTGCTGGCAGCGATCTGTTCTGGCGTGAATCCGGCGTGATTGATGAGCAAACCTTCATTGAACCCGACACAGTATTCGCAATGGGTGTTGATGGATACCAGCATGCGAACCATGGCCAATAAGGCAAAACTCAGCTTGGGATGCTGCATATAGTAACCGATACTATGCCAATGCGCTGCCAGATGGACCGGACTGGCACTGTAAATTTGCATGGCAGCGGGTACATTGCCAAAAGCGGCGGCGACCTGATCGTAAATTTCCTTGACTTGTCCTTCTGCTTGCGCAGGGGAAACAGTGTGAATCAACGGCATGATGATGCTCCTTTCAAATAAAAAAACGACTGAAAATGCAAAATACCAACCATTCGGTATTCTTTATGGAACAAAAAAAGTGTCCCGGTAAATGTCGAAACAAAAAAGTATGGCTGTCGTTATGGCATATGTTGCGGCATGCGTGATGGCGTCGTGGTCAAACTGCACAGGTATTGATGAAGCTGTTGCATACAGGTCTGAAACGCCGATAGTGACTGCAAGGTTTTGGCAACACCAATACAGCCTTCCCACGCGGAAAGCGTAAACAGGGCGGCTGCAGCGCAATCGACATCAGCACGTACAACGCCTTGTTGTTGTCCTGTGCGCAAGGCAGATTCTACTGTAGCACGCCATTGTGTCAGAATGGTATCAAGATGCTGACGAAATTCACCGTCTAACGGACTCATTTCCTGCATCAGATTGTTCAACGGGCACCCAAGGAGAATGTTTTCTTCTCCGAATCGTTCTCCGATGCTCAACGTGATATCGAGCAAGGTCTGTACTGGATATGCGCTGTTTTGCAAGGGAGCGAGGATCAGTTCATGGATTTTTGGTGCGATGACTTCGTCCACAACAGCCAGACCCAAAGCGTGTTTGGTGGGAAAATGATGATACAGCGCCCCTTTGGTGAGTCGGGTTTTGTCCAGGATTTGCGTAATTCCTGCGCCTTGATAGCCATGACGGTGAATTTCCGCGAATGCTGCACATAATAATGTGTTTCGGGTTTGATCGCTTTGTTCGGCCATGTTGCGAATGGGTGTGAACGGAATGGATGTATTACATACCAAACGGTTTGTCTTGTCAATGGAATTGGTGTTCTATGAACTGTCATATTGGGTGCGTATGATTTTTTAAATGAAATTGAACAGGAAAATGTGATGAGAGCAGTTTGGCAGGTGTTGGTGTTGGGTGTGACAGGGTTGGGATACCATGATATGGCTTGGGCATGGGGGCCGGAAGGACACGCCATGGTTGCAGATATGGCCGAGATGCATCTGACGGCACGCACGCAGGCGCAGGTTGTTGAATTGTTACGGATAGAAGGCAGGCGCCATCTGGACGCAATTGCTTCCTGGCCCGATGCCATGCGCGCCAGTCGCCCGGAAACTGGTCCATGGCATTATGTCGATATTCCGCTGTATGCACAGCAATACGACGCCTGGCGCGATTGTCACGAGGATTGGCGTGGTCAGCGTGTAATGGAAAACACTTGTATCGTTGCCAAATTGCCCGAATTTGTGCGGCAACTGGGTGATAAACGTCTTTCCGGAACAGAACGTTTGTTGGCGCTCAAGTGGGTCGTGCATCTGGTCGCGGATATCCATCAACCTTTGCATACGGAAGACGACCACGACCATGGCGGCAATATGGTCAAAGTAGTGTTTGCAGGCAAGGTGAGTAATTTGCATGCTGTATGGGATTTGGGCGTGATTGAACAGCATTATGGCTGGCAATTGGGGCCACATTACCACATTGATCGTGATGAGGTTCGACGTGCTGCGAAAGACATGGATGCCCGAATTGGTCAGCGTGAGCGCGAAAGTTGGGCTGATGCGGGCATACCGATTCAGGCTGACGCTGTGGCCTGGGCGAACGCCTCGCATGCGCTGGCTTGCGCAGCATATCGTCATTTACCGGCCAACCCCCTCTTGTCGGATTGGAATGCGGGTTATCAACAGTATGCCTGGCCGGTTATCCTGCAGCAATTGCAGAAGTCTTCTGTCAGATTGGCGATGGTGTTGAACCAGACTTTGGGGCAATAAAAATACAATAAAAAATAGTTGTGTTGTTGTCATGAAATTGTCTGATTTATCGGCATAAAATAAGCCGTTGGCAAGGCGTGAAAGTATGTATGTCTCGACGTAAGGATTTTCAGGATCTACTGGAGCAACGTGCGTTACTGACCTGTTTTCGCCCGGTGCTGGATGTGCGGCAAGCGCGTTTGTATGGTTATATAGGCACGGTATGCGGCCCGGAAGACAGCCGACTGGAGAGTTACCAGCAGTTGCTCGAAGCCGCTACCCGGTATGAAGCATTACCAACATTTGAGATATTGAGTCTCGATTTGTTGGTGCGGGCTTTCGTGTCCCGGCATTTGTCGGGCAAGCTGTTCGTTCGCTTGAGCGCGCAAAGTTTGATCAATGGGGTGCAGGATGGTGACAATATTCACAAGCTGCTGAATAAGCAGGAAATGACACGCGACCGTATCGTGCTGGAGCTTTTCGAACAACCAGGTGATCCTGCTGTGGGTGAGCTGGTTGCCAGTCTTGCCTTGTTGCGCGAAAAGGGTTTTCATTTTGCTTTGGATAATGTCGGCGATGGCTTGGGTTGTTTGCGCTTGTGGGCGCGGGCACGACCCGACTTCATTCGGCTGGATGGCTGGATGACGCACCGGATTGATGAAGATGTGCTGAAGTTGCAGTTTGTGCGGGCGTTAAAGCAGATGGCCGACGTCAGTCAGACCCATTTGCTGGCCGAGTGTGTTGAAACGCCGGAAGAATTGCGTGTATTGAAAACGCTAGGTATTTGTCTGGCACAAGGCGATTTTATCGGTAAATTGCAGGGAAACGTGCGCGAAGAAGCCATTGCCTGCATAGATGACAGCCGGCAAATGATGGTGTCCTCCCGTCTGGTGGCTTCGCGCAGTCCGCGTGCTGCCTCTTTGTTGACGGATGTGCCGACGGTGACCATTAAAACCTCAAGTGAAGAGGCGCTGAAAATCCTGATTGCCAATCCGGAACAAAATGTACTGCCTGTGCTGGATGGTAATCGGCCTGCTGGTTTGCTGGGGCGCGACATGGTCGACAAATTTTCGCATGGATACATGCGTGATTTGTACGCCCGCAAATCTTGCACAGTGTTCATGGATGAGCATCCTCTGGTTGTCGAGGCGGAATTGAGTATCGTTGAGTTGAGTGAACAGGTGATTCAAAAAGGCAATAAACATTTTGGCGATGGTTTCATCATTGTGCGGGAAGGGATATATGCCGGCGTCGGGTCGAATTTCGACCTCATGCAGGCCATGACGCGTCTGCAACTCAAAGAGGCGCGTTATGCCAATCCGTTGACCTTGCTGCCGGGAAATGTGCCAATTCAGGAGCATATGCAGCATTTGCTGGACAATCATCAGCCGTTTTGGGTGGCGTATGCCGATCTGGATTTTTTCAAACCATTCAATGATGTGTTTGGTTACGAGCACGGTGACGCGGTGATTCGCTTGTTGGGTGATGTGCTGGTAACGCAGGCCGATAAAACAGTGGATTTTGTCGGCCATATTGGCGGCGATGATTTTTTTGTGATTTATCAAATTGATGATTGGGAACAGCGTTGCCAGAATGTACTCCAGCAGTTTGATGCGGGCGTACAGGCGTATGCGCAGCAAAAAGGCCTGGGAGACGGGAAATACCAAAGCGAAGACCGGCAGGGCAACGTGGTGTCGTATTGTTTGCCGACGGTATCCATTGGGGTGGTGCCGGTGACATCCGAGCGGTTTCATAATGTGCACGAAATCTCTACCGTCGCGGCTGAGGTTAAAAAAGCAGCCAAACGTATCACGGGTTCCAGTCTGTATGTCGACCGACGGGTAACGAAAAGCGATTCATGAGCGACGGGTTTTTATGACGGCGTGTCGCGCGATGTTTTTTCCGGGTGATGTGTTGTCGTCAACAGCGTGTCAAGCGTGGCTCGCCGCCAAAAACGCCAGAGATTGTTTTTGCTGATTCGCCAGTGATAAGCTGTGTTGTTCGCGAGGCTCCACAGGTGCAGCGTCTGTAATTTTCCCTGCCGCAGTTGTGCGAGCCAACACTCGAACCAGTCGGTTTCGAGTTGTTGCAGGGCGTTTTGCCAGACGTGATAATCGCCATATTGGAGGCTCTGTTGCAGTGCATCCAGTAAAACCAATCCTGTCATGCCTCGCTGCCGGCCATGCGGCAAGGGGGAGTATTGGCAGTGTTGTTGGTTTGCCAGCGCGGATAACAGATGGCTGTTTCCCCATGCTGTTTGAAATGGAGATGCCGACGGGGTGGGCAGGGTGCCGCCGCCCCAGCACCAGACACCATTGACCGGCGGTAACCCGCGTTGTTGTCGGGATGCGTTGACGGGCAGACTGAAAAACAGCATTTGTACTTCGTTGTAAAACCGGTGCCATGCCATGGCATCCTTGCCGGTGGGCAGAAAGGCGTCGATTCCCTGGCCGCAAACCGTTGACGGGGGATGAGTCCGTAAATCGGGTGTGTGCGGAATATGCAGATACCAACGTTTCGGGTGCGGCGCAAACAGGGTGTACTCGTCACCAAAGTGTTGCTGGAAAGCGGTAACGAGCGCCTGACTGTCATTGGTATCCAAGTCAAATATACTGGCGTCGGTCAGCAGCAGTTGATTGCGGGCAGGCGTCAAGTATATGGGGTCCGCACAAAGCCAGTAACCTTCTGTTGCAGGCAGATGATCGTGTTGCGCCATGATGGGGGCCAGTGGCCAGTCGTGCTGGCGTGAGATGTGCGTCAACGTGGCGAGCAGGGATTCCAGATCGGGAATGTCGTTTTCCTGCGTGCGTTGTGCGTGTTGTAACAGCGTGGTTAGTGCCGGTAACCGAATGTCATGCAGCAGGCTGTCGAGCATGGTTGCCGGCGGTAACAAGCCAGGGATGACGACAGTCAGTTGTTTGTCCGGATGTTGATGGTTGAAAGTTGGCACGGGTGTCAGACGGCATCTGTTTTGGCGTGAGTGATAATGCGCATGGAAAGGTCTGTTGCCTGAACATGTTTGGTCAGCGCACCAATGGAAATACGCTGGACACCTGTTGCTGCGACGGCAGCGATATTGTCGAGGTCAATGCCGCCAGACGCTTCCAGCGTTGCGCGCCCCGCTGTTATTTGAACGGCTTGACGTAGTGTCGGCAGGTTGAAATTGTCCAGCAGTATCAGTTTGGCGCCTGCGTCGAGTGATTCTTGCAATTGCGCGAGGTTTTCGACTTCTATCTGTACCGGCAAAGGGTTGTTGCGGGTCATGGCCAGCACGTTGGCAATGCTGCCGGCTGCCGCGATATGGTTTTCCTTGATGAGAATTCCGTCCCCAAGGCTCATGCGTTGATTGTTGCCTCCGCCGGTCAAGACAGCGTATTTTTGTGCCACACGTAAACCAGGCAAGGTTTTACGCGTATCCATGACGAGGCAGGAAGCGTTACCGGTAGCATTACGGATAGCGTTGACATAACGCCGGGTGATGCTGGCCGTCGCCGACAGGGTTTGTAAGAAATTGAGTGCGGTGCGTTCGGCAGAAAGCAGCGCGCGAGCATTGCCGGCCAGTTCGCACAAGCGTTGTCCCGCACTGATGTTGTCGCCTTCTTTGGCCAGCCAATTGATTTGGCTGTCTGGATCCAGCAGCCGAAAAACCGCCTCGAACCAATGTTGCCCACATAATACGGCATTTTCACGGCAAACGACTTGTGCATGAGCGTGGGTGTGTTCTGCAATGAGTTGTGCGGTAGGGTCGCCATGGCTTAAATCTTCTGTCAGCGCGTCGATAACGTTGCGCTGTATGGTAATAGCGAGTAGTTGAGGGTCGAGCATGTTTTTGTGTCAGTCACCGTAATCCCAGATGCCCATTCTAACATGGCTGTCGGCGCGCGAAACAGGTAGGGGGTAATTGGAGCGCAAAGGTGGTTTGTAGGTTAGCGGATGGCGCGCTGGCGGTTCCTCTTCTGCTGGTTCGTCTTTGGGCGGCGGGTTGTAACCAAATTCGGTTTTATATGGGTAGGGCGCGTAGGTTCTGGCGATGCGATGGCTGTGATCCAGTTGTTTGGCGTAGGCATGAAAGGCATTTGGATTGCTGGTGTAACGTGCCATCTCTGGTGGACCATATCCCAGTTCGCGAGGATAAGGGTGGTTTTTTTCGTCCTGGCGCATGAGTTCACGTGGGTCACCAAACCCGCTGGTGGCTTTGTGGATGGTTTTACCGGTCATCGGGTTTGTCTGGGTGTACATGACATGCCATTTGATGGCGTCGCTCGGGCGTTGACGTGGCTGATTGTTCGATGGGTTGGTCTGGTTCTGATTGGTTGCAGGCGTATTTTTTTGCCACCAGAATAACTGGAACGCGTTGCTTTGCGGCGGGAAAAGCAGTGCCAGCAATAGCGTTGCAGTAAGCAGATAGAGCGCGTTACGGGTGGATGGCTGGTGTTTGTGCACGGTTTATTCTTTTTCCTTGCTGGTTTGAAATCCCGGCCTGAAGGCCGGTGACCTCATTGCCTGGGGTTAAAAGTTTTCATCATACGCAGCCAGACGAGCCTGCTGTGCCGTGATGCGCCCTTCGCGTGCCAGTCGCGATAAATCGGCGCTAAGCAGGTTCATGCCATCGGCGCGGCCCTGTTGCAGGGCGGCGGGTAGTTGAGCGAGATTGCCGTTGCTGACGATTGAGCGCACATTGGCCGTGTTGATCAGTATTTCTGACGCCAATACCCAATCTTCTCCATCGCTGGACGGCACCAATACCTGACTGATGATGGCGCTCAGACAGGAAGCCAGTACTTGCCGCCGTTGGGCGCGTTCTTCAGCATCGAAAAAGCCGAGCAGGCGATTGATGACGTCTTTGGCGCTACGTCCGTGGGTGGTGGCGAGTACCATGTGGCCGGAATCGGCTGCACGAAACAGGGTGTCGACGGTATCCTTGTCCAGTAATTCTCCCACGGCGATGACATCCGGACGTTGGCGCATTGCGCCCTCCAGTCCGCTGGAGAAGTTTTTTATATTGGAACCGATTTCGCGTTGTGACACGATGGATTGCTTGTTGTAGTGAAGGTGCTCAATCGGGTCTTCGATGGTCATGATGTGGCAGGATCGTTCGCTGTTGATGCGGTCGATAATGGAAGACAGTGTGGTGGTTTTTCCCGATCCGGTGGGACCGGTGATGATGACCAACCCTTTGCTGCGTGCGGTGACTTCTTTCAGCACGCTTTGTCCACCGCCCAATTGTTCCAGCGGAATGACTGCCTTGCGGATGATGCGCATGACGATATTGATGTTGTGGTGATGGCCGTGGGTTTCGTATACCGAGTAGCGAATGCGTGAATCGGTGAGATCGACGGCGCCATCGAGTTTTCCGCCATTGGCGAGCATGCTGGTTTGCCAGCTTTGTCCACCGATGGCGTTGTTGCTGATAAATCCTTCCAGTTCGAGGGTTGAAATGGGAATGTTGTCAAAAGTTTCATAACCGGCAGGTTTGCGCATGAATATGGGGCTGTCAGCGCATAAATGAATGTCGCTGACATTGGGGTGCTCATGGATGATGGTCAGGATTTTTTGCAGAAGCATTGAGAACCTCCTGTGTGATGCGAACGCCAATCGGATGGCGGTGCCATGAATGTCATGTCAAATAATCATGTTTTATATTTAATTGCCATGTATTTTACAAAACCAATGTAAACATAAGCAATAATATGAAATTAAATAAAATAAATTTAATTTGAAATGCATTTAACTGCATTATAAACAATTATTAATAATTAATCAATATCGGTGTCACTGCGTGCAGATTTTATTTTTTACCGTTACGTCTGCCGGCATTGTGTTTGACGGGGTGGTCTGATAGAATGCCGAATTCATTTTTAGCTGAATTTCAGGAGTCGTGAATGGCCAATAGCGCCCAAGCCGAGAAACGTGCCAGACAAAATCACAAATTACGCGCCAGCAATGCCGCCATGCGTTCTATTTTGCGTACTGCCATTAAAAAAGTGCGCAAAGCGATTGCCGATGGAGATAAAGATTTGGCGAAACAGACTTTTTCCGTTTCCATGTCTGTGATCGATCGTGTTGCGGATAAAAAAATCATTCATAAAAACAAGGCATCTCGCCATAAGAGCCGGCTTTCTGCCGCAGTCAAATCCATGGCCTGATTGGCGCACCGGAATGCTTGCCTGAAAACCGTCTTGTTCATGTGGTTTGTCGTGCTGGCCTGATTTTTTGCTGATGCGCTTTCAGTCAGGCGAGCGTACCGTTGGCCGGAGATTGTTTCTCCGGCTTTCTGTTTGCGCGCAGGATGCGGGCGGCGATTTCGCGGTTGAACGGAGGGAGGGGTTAGCTGATTAATTCCCACACGGTCGTCGCCCGTCAACACGACTCATGGGGGATTAATCAGCGCTTCTTCAGCTTGCCTGTTTGCCTATTTCCGCTCCATCGAGGATTTGCAGGTCGTTTTCACGGGCAAAGCTCATCAGAAAAGCAAATGTGGTTGGTTGTTTCTGTTGTAGTTCACGTTCGACGACCACGCACTTGACGCCATTGATGGTCATCGGGCGAACATAAGGCGAATAATGCATGCGGTGGTCTTCGCCGAACGTGGACAAGGCGCCCGATAGTCGTTCTGCCCAGTCGCTGGGACGGAACGGGCGTCCATTTTTGGTGAGACCCTGAATGATGATTTCATTGCTGGTCAATTCTGACATGTTGTTGTCTTTCGTCTGAATCGGGATGCCACTTTTGGCGGCAAACTGTTGAAGTGTGTTGCTGTCAATGGATTGCTTTGGGTTTATGTTTCATTAAGCTTCTGGCCAATGCTTGATATAGCGCTTGAGCAACTGGTTTTCAAAATCAGCGGCATTCATGCATGCGCGCGCCACATCGTGAAAAGATATGACTCCGATCAGATGGTCGTTTTCCATGACCAAGAGATGGCTGATACGGTTTTTTGTCATGACGCCGCGTACATAATCAACGGTATCGTCGGGTACGGCAAAAATCGGTTCGGTCACCATCATGGTATCTACGGTGGCAACAAGTCCGGCGGCGCCGTCACGGCGTAATCCGCGCAAAATGTCGCGCTCGGTAATCAGTCCGACCATGATATCGTGCTGAAATACAATCAGCGAACCGATATCAGCTTCTGTCATGATGGCAATGGCATCCTGAATGGTATGTCCGGGAGTGACTGATAGCAAATCGCCTCTTTTGGTGGTCAAAATGTCTCGAATAATCATGATATACCTCTGGTTCGGATGTGCTGCAAGTATAGCAGAGTCATCGTGCTGCTCGTCAATCAGTCACGAAAATTCTGGAATTGCAGAGGAAATTCGCTGATTTTTTGTCGTATCAATGCAATGGTTTCTTGCAAAATGTCGCGTTTGGCACCGGTCACGCGCACGGTTTCACCCTGAATGCTGGCTTGTACCTTGAGTTTGCTGTCTTTGATGAGTTTAACGATTTTTTTTGCCAGTTCGCTTTCCACGCCGGTTTTCACGGTAACCAGGCATTTTATCTTGTTGCCGGATACTTTTTCCGGGTTGCCGGTTTCCAGGCATTTGATGTCAACGTTGCGTTTGATGAGTTTGCCGCGCAGAATTTCCATGACCTGTTCCAGTTTGAACTGATCATCGGCAAAAATGGTCAAGGCGTATTCCTGTTGTTCCACTCGGGCGTCGGAACCCTTGAAGTCGAAGCGTGTGGAGACTTCTTTGTTGGTCTGTTCGACAGCGTTCTTGATTTCCTGCTTGTCGACTTCGGAGACAATATCGAAGCTGGGCATAAGGTGTCATTCCTGAATGTAATCGTTGGCAAGTGTTCGTGGCGTGCGATCGAGAAAATACAGCACAATGATGAGCAATATGGTGGAAAGAACCATCAAGGTGCCGCTGAATAGCCAGAAAATCAGCGGGATGAAGATATAATATGCGCGCATGCCAAGGCTGTAGAAAAACCCGGCGCGGTTCAGGTGCGCCGCAACATGTGAGGGAGTGATGATTTTGTGTTCCAGATTGAGCGGGACATTAATCATGTAGCCAACATGGGTATAGATGCGGACGGACATCGAGAAGCAGAAAAACGCAGTAAAAAGATCGGATAACAGAACCAGTAATTTGAAAGACCAGAGCTGTTTTGTGGTTTCGATGCTGGAGCCAAGGCTGAGCCAGGTTGAACCCAGATTGTGGGATTGTCCGCTCAGGTTGAGTACGCCAATCATGAGCAGGACGGCTGTCGAAGCCAGAAATGTCGCTGCCATGGTGGAATTGCGCAAGGTCTGGATGGCGAGAATATCCAGTTGCCTGGTCATGACGGTTTCGACCCAGGCGGTACGCGCCATGCGGTTGACGGCCTGAATGGTGTAGGCCGGGTTGTGTTTTGTTTTCCAGGCCAAAAAGCGCTGGTAGAGCAGAATGAGCGTCACGCAAAGCAGGAGATACGCCCCTTCTTTTAACCAAGGATTTGATAGTATCACGGATATCTTTCGTGTCAGGTCAGGCGCCAAAGTGACAGACGTAATCCAGCAACTCTAGTGTTTCGATATCAAATCGGCTGTTGGCAGGCACATCAAAACGTTCTCCGGCGCTGTATGTTTGCCAGTCTTGTGCATGTTCCAGTCGCACGCGGCAGACGCCTGCATTAATTTCCATGGTTTCCGGTGCCTGGGTATTGAACGTGAGCATGCTCGGAAAAATAACGCCGAGGGTCTTTTTGCTGCCATCCGGGAACAGCATCGTGTGCGAGACGCATTTGCCGTCGAAATAGACGTTGGCACGTTTGATGATATTGACTTGATTGAATTGTGACATGATATTGATTCCTTGACATTTTTCTATATTTTTCTTTTGGCGGCGAGGCGGGAGGCGATGCGCATGCGTAGCGCGTTGAGTTTGATGAAACCACCGGCATCCGCCTGTTGATACGCACCTGCATCGTCTTCAAAAGTGGCGATGGTCGGGTCGAACAGGGAGTCGGTATCAGAATCGCGGCCAACCACCATGACGCTGCCCTTGTACAGCTTCAGCCGCACCCAACCGTTGACGGTGGCCTGGCTGGCGTCGATCATCGTTTGCAACAGACGGCGCTCTGGGCTCCACCAGTAGCCGTTGTAGATCAGGCTGGCGTAACGAGGCATGAGTTCATCTTTCAGGTGCGCCACTTCACGGTCAAGGGTAATGGATTCGATAGCGCGATGTGCCTTGAGCAGGATGGTGCCGCCCGGTGTTTCGTAGCAGCCACGTGATTTCATGCCGACATAACGGTTTTCCACCAAATCCTGACGGCCGATGCCGTGGTGACCCCCCAGCCGGTTGAGTTCGCTCAGGACAGACGCCGGTGAAAGCGTATTACCGTTGATGGCGACGACATCGCCTTGCTCAAAACGCAATTCGATATATTCGGCGCTATCCGGTGCGGCTTCGGGCGCAACTGTCCAGCGCCACATGTCGGCTTCGGGCTCGATGGCCGGATTTTCCAGTGCGCGGCCTTCATAAGAGATGTGCAGCAGATTGGCGTCCATGCTGTAAGGGCTGCCGCCATTTTTGTGTTTCATTTCAACTGGAATGCCATGTTTTTCGGCATAAGCCAGCAGTTTTTCCCGTGAGGTCAATGTCCATTCGCGCCAGGGGGCAATGATTTTGATGTCGGGTTTCAGGGCGTAGGCGCCGAGTTCGAAACGTACCTGATCGTTGCCTTTGCCGGTTGCGCCATGTGAAATGGCGTCGGCTTGCGTCGCGTTGGCGATTTCGATGAGTCGTTTGGCAATGAGTGGGCGGGCAATCGAGGTGCCGAGCAGATATTCGCCTTCATATACGGTGTTGGCGTGGAACATTGGGAAGACGAAATCACGGACGAATTCTTCCCGCAAATCGTCGATGAAAATTTCGTTGACGCCCAATTTGCGTGCTTTTTCGCGCGCAGGTTCCAGTTCTTCCCCTTGGCCGATGTCGGCAGTAAAGGTGACGATTTCACAGGCATATGTGTCCTGCAGCCATTTGAGAATGACGGAGGTGTCGAGTCCGCCGGAATAGGCAAGAACGACTTTTTTGATTGAGCTTGTTTGATTGGGTTGACTCATTGTACAGATCTTTCTTTCAGATTGCTTTGCCGAGCAGCAGATATTCCATCAGCGCTTTTTGGGTGTGCAGGCGATTTTCGGCTTCTTGCCAGACCACACTTTGCGGGCCGTCGATGACATCGGCACTGACCTCTTCACCCCGGTGTGCCGGCAGGCAGTGCATAAACAATGCGTCGGGCGCTGCAATGGCCATCATGTCGGCATCGACCTGCCAGTCCTGAAAATCGCGGGTGCGTTCTTCATTTTCGGCTTCGAATCCCATGCTGGTCCAGACGTCGGTGGTGACCAGATCGGCGCCACGGCAGGCGTCCATGGGGTCATCAAACTGCTCGTAATGGGTGGTGTCGTACAGACCTGCGCGTTCGGGTTCGACTTCGTATTCCGGTGGTGTAGAGACATGAACATTGAAGTCGAGAGTCACTGCGGCCTGTAGCCAGGTATTGCACATGTTGTTGGAGTCGCCAATCCATGCCACGGTTTTGCCGCGAATGTCGCCGTGGTGCTCGATAAAGGTAAAAATATCCGCCATAATCTGGCAAGGATGGTATTCATTGGTCAAGCCATTGATGACCGGTACGCGCGAATGGGCGGCAAAACGCTCGATGATTTCCTGTTCGAAAGTGCGAATCATGACAATATCGACCATGCGGGAAATGACTTTCGCTGCATCTTCTACCGGTTCGCCGCGCCCGAGTTGGGTATCGCGGGTATTGAGATAAATCGCCGAACCACCCAGTTGATGCATGCCGGCTTCAAATGATAGCCGCGTGCGGGTGGACTGTTTTTCAAAAATCATTGCCAGCGTGCGGTCAGTAAGTGGATGGTAAGGCTGATATTGTTTGAACAGCGCTTTGATGTGGGCTGCACGTTGGAACAGCCAGGCATATTCATCGGCGCTGAAGTCTTGAAACTGTAGATAGTGCCGGATTGTCGTCATGCGTTGTTTTCCTGTAAAAATTGGCGCACGAGTGGAATCAGGATGTCTGCCAGTTGCCGGGCTTCCGTAAGGTTCATGATGAGTGGGGGCAGCAGGCGTATCACCCGTTCTGCGGTAACATTGATGAGCAGACCCTGTTCCAGGGCGCGAGCGACCAGTGTGGCGCAAGGGCGGTCGAGTTCGATGCCGATCATCAGGCCGATGCCGCGTATGGACAGCACGCTGGGTTCATTGGCGAATTCGCGGCTGAACGTTTCGCGCAGGAAGTCCCCCGTACGCGTGGCGTTGGCAGGCAGGTCGGCGGCTTCCAGCGCGGTCAGGGTGGCAAGTCCTGCGGTGCAGGCGAGCGGATTGCCGCCGAAAGTCGAGCCATGATTACCAGGTTTGAAAGTGTTGGCGGCTTCGCCACGTGCCAGACAGGCGCCGACAGGAACGCCTGAGCCTAATCCTTTGGCCAGTGTCAGCACGTCCGGCAGGATATCGGTGTGCTGGAAGGCAAACAGTTTGCCGGTGCGACCAATGCCGGTCTGCACTTCATCCAGCATGAGCAACCAACCGTGGGCGTCACAGGTCTTGCGCAATTGGTGCAGGTAGTTGGCATTGGGTATCTGGATTCCACCTTCGCCTTCGACTGGTTCAACAAGAATCGCGACGATGTCGGCATTGTGTTCGGCGACATGGTGGATGGCGGTCATGTCGTTGTAGGGAACACGCACAAATCCTGTCATCAGGGGTTCGAAACCGGCCTGCACCTTCCGGTTGCCGGTGGCTGACAAGGTGGCCATGGTTCGGCCATGGAATGAATTTTCCATGACGATGATATTGGGTAAGGCAATACCTTTGTGGTGCCCGTGCAAACGCGCCAGTTTGATGGCGGCTTCATTGGCTTCGCAACCAGAATTGCAAAAGAATACATTATCCATCGCGGACAATTGGCACAAACGTTCTGCCAGTTGTTCCTGACGCCGAATCTGATAAATGTTGGAGGTATGGATGAGTTGGTTCGCCTGTTCGCAAAGGGCGTTGACCAGTGCCGGGTGCTTGTGTCCGAGGCCGTTGACAGCGACACCCGCCAACCCATCCAGATAGCGTTTGCCGTTTTCATCCCATAACCAGACGCCATCGCCATGGGAAAAAACCACGGGTTGTCGTGCGTAGGTGTTCATCAGATAGGTCATGATTATGGATCAACCTTTTGAAAATATTAAATTTTTAATAAATACATGGTGTTGCATTTGAGGCTGCCGTCAAAAACAACAGGGCGACTTGCGCCGCCCTGTTGTTTGCAAAGTGTTTGCAACAATGCGATGGCATCAGCCACCGCATTTGTTTTTCTGCATCAGGCAGAAAAGTTGGCGGATACAAATTGCCAGTTTACCAGATTCCAGAAGGCTTCGACATACTTCGGACGTGCATTGCGATAATCCACGTAGTATGCATGTTCCCAAACGTCGCAGGTCAACAATGCTTTCTGGTTGTTGGTCATCGGGGTGGCAGCATTGCTGGTGGAAACAATTTCCAGATCGCCTGCAGGCGTTTTGACCAGCCACGCCCAACCAGAACCGAAGGTGCCAATGGCTGCTTTGGTAAATGCTTCCTTGAAGGCGTCAAACGAGCCCCATTTGGCGTTGATGGCGGCAGCCAGCGCGCCCTGTGGTGCGCCACCCCCATGGGGGGACAGACAGTTCCAGTAGAACGAGTGGTTCCATACTTGAGCAGCGTTGTTGAAAATACCACCCGTGGATTTTTTGATGATGTCTTCCAGTGTCATGTCGGCAAACTCGGTGCCGGGAATCAGGTTGTTCAGGTTGGTTACATAGGCTTGATGGTGCTTGCCATAGTGGTATTCCAGCGTTTCAGCCGAGATGTGTGGTTGCAGCGCGTCTTTGGCATAAGGCAGGGGAGGTAACTCGTGTGTCATTGTCAATGCTCCGTTGATGGTTGAAAAAACAGTTTAAATAGCGTTAAGGAACCGCTGATTTATTCCCACATGTCATGGCGGAGTTAATCAGTGGTTCTTTAAAGCAATCGAAACCCGCGTGCCGCATATTTTTGCGCATACCCCGTTGTTGATTTCGTTACGCGGTTGCGGCATGTGGAAATACACAATGTCATGCGATGTCTGACTGTAATGTTTGACTGATTGTATCAGGTATTTTCGTCGATGCGCAGGGGGTATTCATCTCTGCTTTATCCTTTCATCTTGCTGTTTTCATCTTGTGAATATTGAAGACTCGACATTCAGGCCGGATTCTTTTTGTTACCTTTCCATTTTGTAATGTGTCTGACATGACGCCTCGGTTACAATGGCGCCGATAAAATATTCAGGATGAAGCAGGATGGGTATGTCGTGGGAAAATGGTCGTACAGTGCGGCAGGTGTCGTTGTGCGCACTGCTGGCTTTGTTGGTAACGAATACGGCTGTGGCGGGTGCGGATGCGCCTGCGATGGTTGCATTGACAGACGGGCAAACGCGCTTCGTGCAGGTGGTGACTGCGCAACCGCATGATTTTGTGACCGCTATTACGGCCATTGGCAATACTGATTTCGATCAAAATAAAAATGTACAGGTTTCGTCGCCTTATGCCGGCACGATTAGCGCCATTGCCATCGATACCGGGCAAAAAGTACATCGTGGTCAAGCGCTGTTTACCATCGCCAGTCCGGATTTGTTGCAGGCAGAATCGACGTTGTTATCCAGCGCGGCGAGTCTGCGCCTGACGCAGGCAGCGCTTGCGCGTGCCAAGGCATTGTTTGCAGCGCAAGGCATGGCGGAAAAAGATTATCAGCAGGCTGTGTCGGATGAAACCGTGGCGGAGGCCAATGACAAAGCTGCTGTGAGCGCCGTTCGCATTTTCGGCAAAAATGATGCGGATATCGATCGGATCGTTCGAGAGCGCAAGCTGGACTCCCGTTTTGTCGTTTTGAGCCCGATTTCCGGTGAGGTGACTGCACGGAACGCCGCTGTCGGTACGTTGGTGCAACCGGGGGGCACACCTCCACCTTTGGTGATATCCAATGTGTCAGATAAATGGTTGCTGGTGAACGTACCAGAATCTGCGGCGCCGTTGGTGAAACTTGGCGAGCCGGTGGAAGCCAGGCTGGATGCTTATCCGGATGAACTGTTTCGTGGCCGGGTAGACAATATTGGTGAGACGGTAGACTCGAATACGCATCGCTTGACGGTAAGGGTGGTATTGCCGGATCCGCAAGACCGGATCGCGCCACAAATGATGGCAACGGCGCGAATCCTGACTGGCAAAGTGTTGCATGTACCAGCCGTACCGGCAGACAGTCTGGTTCGGGAGGGTGATGGAACGATTACGGTGTGGGTGACGCAGGATCAGCGCCATTTTTATCGCCGTGTCGTGCGGTTGGGCATACAGCAAGACGGCATGTATCAGATTCTTTCCGGCTTGCGGGCAGGCGAGATGCTGGCAGGTAGCGGGGCGCTGTTCATCAGTAATGCCTGGGCGATGGGGCTGAAATAATGCCTGTCCGGTCTTTTCCATTCGAGAAGGTTTATTTGTGTTAAAAGGTCTGCTTTCATTTTCTTTGTCGCGCCGTCCCATCATCATTCTGTTTCTGATTGTGTTTATCGGGATTGGTCTGGCTGCATTTTATAAACTCAACATCGAAGCATATCCCAATCCGGCACCGGTGATTCTGGAAATCACCGCGCAGGCACCGGGTTTGTCAGCGGAAGAGATGGAGCGTTATTACACCATTCCAATGGAGGTCGGCTTGGCGACGACGCCTGGCGTGGACAATATCCGCTCGACATCGTTTTATGGTTTGTCATTTGTGCGGGTGACGTTCAAATATGGTGTGGATTATTATTTTGCCTATACGCAGGCAGCGTTGAGCCTGCAACAAAATGTGACCTTGCCGGGGAATCAGCAGCCACAGATTCAGGCATCGAGTCTGGTGGGCGAGATTTTCCGTTATCAGTTGAAAGGACCGCCGCATTTCGGTTTGACCAATCTGCGCACTTTGCAGGACTGGGTGATGCAGCGACGCCTGCTCAATGTGCCTGGCGTGGTGCAGGTGGTGTCATGGGGCGGAACGACCAAGGAATATCAGGTCAACGTCAATCCGCATCGTCTCGAAGCCTATCATGTGACGTTACCGCAATTACTGACCGCGTTGGGCAACGCCAATATCAATGTCGGCGGTCGCACGATTTCATTCGGGCAGCAGTCGGTGAATGTGCGCGGCGTGGGTCTGATTCATAACGTGCAGGATATCGAGAATACGGTGCTCGCACAGTATAACGGGGTGCCGGTGCTGGTGAAGGATGTGGCGACGTGCCAGATTGGTCATGTGCCGCGTCTTGGGCAAGCCGGGCGCGATAATCAGGATGACGTGGTAACCGCTATCGTGGTGATGAACCGCACCATGCAGACCAATGAGGTTGTTGCCAAAGTCAAGGAAGAAATCAACAAAATCAACCACGATGGCACTTTGCCGGCAGGTGTGTATGCCGATCCTTATTACGATCGTTCCACGCTGGTCGCAGTCACGACGCATACGGTGTTGCATAACCTGATTTTTGGGGTGTTGCTGGTGTTCCTCATCCAGTGGCTGTTTTTGGGCGATTTGCGCAGTGCGATCATCGTCAGCGTCAATATTCCGTTTGCGCTGTTTTTCAGCATCATCATGCTGGTCATCAGCGGAGAGTCGGCGAATCTGTTGTCATTAGGGGCGGTGGATTTCGGCATCATTGTCGATTCAGCCGTGATTCTGGTGGAAAATATTTTCCGTAATTTTCAGCGCAATGCGCAGGAACAGCGGCAATTGCTGGATGGTTTTACCGAGAAGGGTATTCATGGTGAACGAGATAATTCGGATGGTCATTGGTCGTCGAGATTGCGTCTGATTCTCGCCAGCGCGTTACAGGTCGACAGGGCTGTACTGTTTTCCACCCTGATTACCGTCGCCGCCTTTTTGCCCCTGTTTACCATGGAGGGGGTAGAAGGGCAGATTTTTGGCCCCATGGCGCGCACGTATGGCTATGCGCTGGCTGGTGCCTTGCTGGCTACTTTTACAGTCACACCGGTATTGGCGTCTTATCTGTTGCCCGCACACGTGGAAGAAAAGGAAACCTGGCTGGTGTTGCATTTGCGTCGTTTGTATCGGCCGGTGTTGCTTTGGGCGTTAAAACATCGGGTTAAAACAGTCGGTTTTGGTGCGGTTTTTCTGGGTATCGCCGGCTTGTTCTTATACTTGAGCGGCACGGAATTTTTACCCGCGCTGGAAGAAGGCAATCTGTGGATTCGCGCCACCATGCCGCCGACCATCTCTTTGCAGGCGGGCAACGCTGAAGTGACACGGATGCGGCAGATTCTGGACAGTTATCCGGAAGTCATTACAGTGGTCTCCCAACATGGTCGTCCGGATGACGGCAGCGACGCATCGGGTTTTAACAACGTGGAATTTTTTGTGCCGCTGAAGCCATTCGATACATGGCCATCCGGTATGGACAAGGAAAAACTGGTCGCACAGTTGCAGCACCAGTTTGCGGATGAATTCAAGGGTACGGAGTTGAATTTCTCCCAATATATTCAGGATAATGTAGAGGAAGGGCTGTCGGGTATCAAAGGAGCCAATTCCGTCAAGATTCTTGGTCGTGATTTGCCGACACTGGAACGCCTGTCCAACGAAGTAATGCATCAGATGGCGCAGGTCAAGGGTATTGAGGATTTGGGCGTGTTTCGGGTCATGGGACAGCCGAACCTGAACATTCGGGTCGATCGGGCACGCGCTGCGCGTTACGGCTTGAATAGCGGCGATGTGAACGCGGTGATTCAGGCCGCTATGGGTGGCACCAGCGCAGGCGTGATTTATGAGGATGAGCGGCAGTTCGGGTTGACAGTGCGCTTTGAGCGGCCATTCCGTCAAACCATCGATGATGTCAAAAACATTAAAGTCGGTTACCAGAATGCCGTAGGCGGGGTCAGTTATGTGCCGTTGGGCGAACTGGCGAATATTTCACTCGATACGGGCGCTTCTTATATTTATCATGAGCGCGGGGAGCGTTTCATTCCGGTCAAATTCAGTGTGCGTGGGCGCGATTTGGGCGGAACGGTAGAAGAGGCGAAGCGGCGTATCGCGCAACATGTGGTGCTTCCGGAAGGTTACCGTATGGTTTGGGCGGGTGAGTTCGAGGAAATGCGCCAGGCCAGAAAGCGTTTGATGTTGATTTTGCCCGTTGCTGTGTTATTGATTCTGGTGTTGTTGTATGGATTGTTCAATTCTTTGCGTGACAGCCTGTTGACGTTGGTGGCGATACCATTTTCAATCGCTGGTGGGGTGGTGGCCTTGTATCTGTCCGGGCTGGATTTGAGTGTGTCGGCGGCGATTGGTTTTGTCTCGCTGTTCGGGGTGTCGGTGATGAACGGTATTCTGGTCATTACTTATTTCAATCAATTGCGTCAGGAAGGACAATCGGTGCGCGAGGCAATGTTCAATGCTGCCGATCAACGGATGCGGCCTTTGTTGATGACAGCACTTTCTGCGTGTATTGGCTTGTTGCCGGCGGCGTTGTCGCACGGTATCGGTAGTCAGGTGCAGCGACCATTGGCCGTGGTGGTGGTCGGTGGCATGTTTCTTGGACCTTTGATGTTGTTGGTGGTAGGGCCGGCATTGCAAATGATTATTCTGGACAGGGCCGAAAAAAAATCTCCGGTTGGTGAGGTGACGCGTGGTGAATAAACTTCGTCTCCTTTACATGGCGGTGGCAAATGTTTTGCAACGTGCTGCATGGTCGCTTCCTCTGGTATTGACCGCGTGCGCTGTCGGACCGAATTTCAAGGCGCCGGCAGCGCCGACGGCAACACGTTATGCGCCGCAGGATTTGCCGGCAGAAACGGCGATGGTTCATGATGTGGATGGCGCGGCACAACATTTTGACAGTAAAAAAGACATTGCGGCAGATTGGTGGAAAGTGTTTCAATCCCCAAAGCTGAATCAGCTTATCGAGCGCAGTCTGTCGCAAAATCCGGATATTGCATCTGCACAGTCTGCACTGAAACAGGCGCAGGAAATGGTCGCAGCGCAGCAAGGATTTTTTTATCCGACAGTGACAGCGAGTTATATACCTTCACGACAGCAGATTGCCGGTAACATGAACGGTAATGCGCCAGGTATTCAGGCGAACGGTACCTATATCGGCCCGAATCCGCCAGGAGCCAATCCGTTTATCTATACTTTTCATACTGCGCAGTTGACGGTTGGCTATACGCCGGATGTATTCGGTTCCAATCAGCGTCAGGTCGAAGCATTGGGCGCACAGGCTGACCAGCAACGTTATCAGTTGGCGGCAGCAAGGATTACGCTGGTGTCAAACGTGGTGGCTGCCGCATTGCAGGAGGCTACCCTGCGTGCGCAATTGGCAGCTGCGGATGCCATGGTGGCTGAAAATCAACGTATGCTGGCTATTGTGCGACAACAGCAGGTGCTGGGATATGTGATGCGCATGGATGTCGCCGGTCAGGAAGCGGCGTTGGCTGCCGCGCAACAAAATCTGCCGCCTTTGCACAAAGCTTTGGAGCAGACGCGTGACCTGATTCGTGTTCTGGCGGGCAATACACCGGATCAAGATGTCAATGAAACGTTTTTACTCGACGATTTTCATTTGCCGCAGACATTGCCGATGAGCCTGCCGGCGCAATTGGTGCGTCACCGTCCGGATGTGTTGGCTGCCTTGGCGCAATTGCAAGCTGCCAGCGCCAATGTCGGCGTGGCCGTGGCAGCCAGATTACCGCAGTTTTCCATCGAAGGGGCCGTTGGGGGTGAAGCATCGGTATTCAATCAGATGTTTCAGGCTGGCGGGCCGTTCTGGTATTTGCTCGGGAATGTGACGCAACCGATTTTTGAGGGCAATACCTTGTTGCATCGGGAACGCGCTGCTGATCAGGCGCTGGTGCAGGCGGCGGCGCAATATCGCTCGACGGTGCTTGCCGCATTGCAGAATGTCGCCGATACCCTGCACGCATTGCATGCTGATGCTGATGGCCTGGTGGCGGCAGTTAACGCAGAGCAGGCAGCAAAAGTGAGTCTTGATATTACCCGGCAACAGATGAATACAGGTTATGTCAGTCAGTTGACGCTGCTGGCTGCCGAACAGGCCCATCAACAGGCTGAGGAAAACTTGATTCAGGCACGCAGCCTGCGTTTGGGTGACACGGCTTTGTTGTATCAGGCGTTGGGCGGTGGCTGGTGGAATGTTCGTTGACGTCGCAACCCATACGGGACGGGGCTTGGCAGGCGAACTGCCGCGTTGCGCCGCTTGTCAAGGCTATTTCTTGG
>JAJYHV010000043.1 GCA_021790515.1 Pseudomonadota bacterium | reverse complement strand
GATGACGACCAGTTTGCACGTGGGCTGGACTGGTATACCGGGCTGTTTGCACAGGCTCCGGCGGGGGCTTTGCTTGGTGAAGCCAGCACGCACTATACCAAGCTGCCGACGCATCCGGATGCGGTGGCACGGGTTCACCAATATGTGCCGCAAGCAAAATTTGTGTATGTGATGCGGCATCCTGTCGATCGCTTGATATCACATTATATTCACGAGTGGAGCATGGGTGTGTTTCATGAACCCATGGCGGATACGGTGGATCGGTATCCGGAATTGGTGGCGTATGGTCAATATGCACGGCAACTGCAACCTTGGCTGGATGCCTTCGGTCGGGAAAACATATTACCGGTATTTTTTGACCGGTTGGTTGCCGAGCCGCAGCAGGAGCTGGAACGGGTGTGCTGGTTCATTGGTTATACGGGCATGCCGCAGTGGCAGAGTGATTTGGCGCCGAGCAATGTGTCAGCGCAGCGTATCCGACGTTTTCCCGGCTACGATCTGGTGGTGGATTCGGCTCCTGCCAAGTGGTTGCGACGTCATTTTGTGCCACAAAGTGCGCGTGACTGGGTGAAGTCGCGCTTGACCATGCGGCAACGGCCGGAGATGGATGCGGAGCGCAGGGTTCGGTTGGAGCAGGTGTTCGATGCAGACTTGGCGCAACTGGGCCGTTGGCTG
Organism: Pseudomonadota bacterium; assembly: GCA_021790515.1. Taxonomy (GTDB): domain Bacteria; phylum Pseudomonadota; class Gammaproteobacteria; order Burkholderiales; family Sulfuriferulaceae; genus Sulfuriferula. The sequence continues at coordinate 4,131 of JAJYHV010000043.1, read as the reverse complement.
GGCGTGGAGCTGAATTGTGCCAATTTCAAGTCGGTGACGCGTGCCAATGTGCTGGAATGGACGAATTGATGGCGCAGGCTCTGTCCGGTCTGGGTGTGGTCGTCATTGGCAGGAATGAAGGCGAACGGCTGTTGCGCTGTTTGAAGTCGGTGCTGCCCTTCAGTGCACAGGTGGTGTATGTGGATTCAGGATCGAGGGACGATTCGGTGGCGCAGGCGCAAAACCTTGGGGTGGATGTCGTGGCGCTGGACATGGCGCAAGCCTTTACCGCAGCACGGGCGCGCAACGCCGGCATGCGGCAGCTGAAAATCGGCCTGCCGCAGGTAGCGTGTGTCCAGTTTGTCGATGGCGATTGCGAAATCCGGGATGGCTGGCTGGAAACAGCGTGGCAGTTTTTGCAACAGCGTGCGGACGTGGTCGCGGTGTGTGGCCGACGTCGCGAACGTTTTCCGGAACGCAGCATTTATAATTTGATGTGCGATGTCGAATGGAACACTCCGGCAGGAAAAGCCAAAGCCTGCGGTGGTGATGCCATGATGCGGGTGTCGGCGTTTGAAGCCGTGAGCGGCTTTCGCGACGATTTGATCGCGGGCGAGGAGCCGGAGTTGTGTGTGCGTTTGCGGGCAAATGGTGGCGTTGTCTGGCGACTGGACACAGAAATGACGTGGCATGACGCGGCTATTTTACGCTTTTCGTCATGGTGGCGCCGCACCGCGCGCGGTGGGTATGCATTTGCCGAAGGAACTCTTTTGCATGGTGCGCCGCCGGAGCGGCATTGGGTGCAAGAAACGCGGCGCATCTGGCTGTGGGGAATGTTGATCCCTGTGTTGACTGGCGTACTGACGGCGTTGTTCGGTGGGTGGATGCTGTCAGGCTTGTTGCTCTATCCCGTGCAAGCTGTCCGTCTTGGGTGGCGAAACCGGCAACGCGGGTTGCCACAACCATGGCGGATGGGCGGGTTGATGGTGATCGGAAAATTTGCGGAATTGACCGGCGCGTTGACATTTTATTATCGGCGTTTGTTGCGGCAGCGCGGGCGACTGATTGAGTATAAATGATGGCATTGACCAACGTATCAGCAGACATACCGGACTGGAGTCGCGAATACAAATCCTGCCTTGTCTGGGCTCCCGGACGATCGCTACTGGCGAGCATTCGTGCTTACCAGCGGCATGCGCAATCATCCAATCCATTTTCCCGCCTGTTCCTGAAACGAATGGCCGTGTTGCGCCATCGGTTTTGGACGGTGATAACCGGTGCCGATATTCCGCTGGATTGTCAGTTAGGGGGCGGCTTGCTGATTCCGCACCCGAACGGCATCGTGATTCACCCGAGGGCGGTCATTGGTCCGAATTGTTTGATTTTTCAGCAAGTCACCATCGGCATGCGTGATGATGGACACTCGCCTCGCGTTGGCGGGCATGTGGACATTGGTGCTGGCGCCAGAATCTTGGGTGGTGTGACAATAGGAGACCATGCGCGCATCGGCGCGAATGCCGTGGTGTTGACCGATGTGCCGGCAGGCGCGTCGGCAGTGGGTATTCCGGCCAGAGTATTGCCGACTGAAAGAGCGACTACATAACATGCGTGTGGCCTATTTCATCAATCAATATCCCAAGGTCAGCCACAGCTTTATTCGGCGCGAAATTCTGGCGTTGGAGGCAAAAGGCGTGGTTGTGCAGCGTTTGGCGTTGCGCGGATGGGATGCCGAGGTGGTGGATGCTGAGGACGAACGCGAGCGTGACAAAACGCAGTATGTGCTGCAGCCAGGTGTTCTGCGTCTGTTGTGGCTCGGCTTGGGTTTCTTGCTGCGGCATCCGGTGCGCGGGTTGCGCGCGTGTGGCCTGGCTATTGCCATGGCGCGCGGTTCAGACCGCACGCTAGTGTATCATCTGATGTATTTGCTGGAAGCTTGCCGCTTGGTCACCTGGATGCAGGAATTTGGTGCGGAACACGTGCATGCGCATTTTGGCACCAATCCGGCCGAGGTGGTGATGCTGGCGCATGCGTTGGGTGGGCCGGGATACAGTTTTACCGTACACGGGCCGGAAGAGTTTGACAAACCGCAAGCATTGGGGCTGGCCAATAAAATCCGGCATGCACGGTTTGTGGTGGCCATCAGTTCGTATGGTCGCAGTCAACTGTTTCGATGGGTGGCGCATGCTTATTGGCCAAAAATAAGAGTGGTACATTGCGGGTTGGAAGCGGCGTTTTATGATGTCATACCACTGGCTGTTTCCAAACAGCCACGCTTGGTGTGCGTCGGTCGGTTGTGCGAGCAAAAAGGGCAATTGTTGTTGCTGGAAGCAGCACGTAAGTTGGGCATGCAAGGCGTAGCGTTTGAATTGGTGTTGGCAGGTGATGGCGAAATGCGTGCCGACATTGAACAATTGATTCATGCGTATGGTTTGGACGATCGGGTGAGCATCACCGGGTGGGTGAGTAGCGAGCGTGTCCGGGAGGAGATTTTGGCTGCCCGAGCGCTGGTGTTGCCCAGTTTTGCCGAGGGTTTGCCGGTGGTGATCATGGAGGCGATGGCATTGCGCCGCCCGGTTATCAGTACGTTTGTAGCCGGCATTCCGGAGCTGGTGGTGTCGGGCGAAAATGGTTGGCTGGTGCCGGCGGGTGCGGTGGATGAACTGGTGGCGGCAATGCGGGAGGCGTTGACTTTGCCGGACAGTCAGATGGCGGTCATGGGCGAAGCTGCATACGTGCGGGTCACGCAACGGCATGCCATCGCACGTGAAGCCGCCAAATTGTTGGCATTGTTTCAGGAGCATCAGGAATGATGGCGCTGGCGTGGATCGTGGGCGGCCTGACAGGGTTGCTGTCGGTGCCGGTATGTGTTTTGAGCCTGCAGGTATTGGCGGCATGGCTGCCGCGGCAACGCGTGGCGTTGGCAAGGAGTGTGGGTTTGCGCGTGGCAGTGTTGGTGCCGGCACACAATGAAGCGTCGGGCATCGGCGTTACTTTGGCGACGATTTTGCCGCAAATGCAGCCACAAGATACTGTGCTGGTGGTCGCCGACAACTGCAGCGACGATACAGCCTCGGTTGCGCGCGCTGTGGGAGCGCAAGTGGTGGAGCGCGAGGATGCCACGCTGCGCGGTAAAGGCTTTGCCCTGGATTTTGGCATGCAGGCGTTGACACAGCAGGCACCTGATGTGCTGGTGATCGTCGATGCGGATTGTACCGTCAGCAAAGATGGTATCAGTCGCCTGGTGGCGCGCGCCATGGCGACTGGCCGGCCGGTGCAGGCATTGTATTTGATGCGTGCGCCAGCAAAATCCGGGTTAAGAATGCGTTTGGCCGAATTTGCCTGGCGCGTGAAAAATCAGGTACGTCCAAGGGGTTTCGCCAGCCTTGGTTTGCCGTGTCCGTTGATGGGAACGGGTATGGCGTTCCCTTGGCCGGTGTTGGCGCAAGTCAGTCTCGCCAATGGGCATCTGGCGGAAGACATGAAGTTGGGAATCGATTTGGCTGCCATGGGGCATGCCCCGCTGTTTGAGGATCAGGTACAGGTGGACAGTCTGTTTCCGACTCAAATCAGTGCACAGTCTTCACAACGCACCCGTTGGGAACATGGGCATTTGGGATTGATGGCGACGCAGGTGCCACATTTGTTTTGGCTGGGTTTGCGGCAGATGAATCGTGAAATCTTGGCCATGGCGCTGGATATTGCCGTGCCGCCGTTGGCGTTGTTGGCAGCATTATTATTGGTCAGCCTGTTGGTGTCTGTTTTCTTGTGGGTTGTGTCCGGTTTTGTTTGGCCGTGGTATTTATCCTTATTCAATCTTGCGTTATTCGGCGGTAGCATTTTATTGGCCTGGGCGGGCTGGGGGCGCGAGACGGTCTCGTTGTCGGGTTTGCTGTATGTACCGTTTTATGTGTTGGGAAAATTGCCACGCTATGTGACGTTTGTGTTCAAGCGGCAGAAAAACTGGGTCAAGACAGAGCGGGATAAACACTGATGGATGACTTTGATCGTGACGTGCATTGTTTGGGTGGCTTGCCATTTGATGCGGTGACGCTGACGCAGGCAGTGGACAGCATTCGTGATGCCGCCTTGCAAAAGCAACGTTGTTTTTTTTCTACCCCCAATCTGAATTTCTTGATGATGGCGCGTCGTGAT
>JAJYHV010000007.1 GCA_021790515.1 Pseudomonadota bacterium | reverse complement strand
ACATTTCAGAACAAAAAAGCAGTGTATCCAGGCAGCAGGCAGTTTATTGTCGGCTATCTCCCATTCCAGGAGCCTGGAGCCAGAAACCTGTCACATGGCAACCCGGGTCAATTGACCTGACTTTGCAACCAATACCGGAATGCCGCCACCTTCGGCCATTTCAGGCGTTGTTCCGGCATGACCAGATGGTAAGCACGATCAATGGCTTGCGCCATGTCGAACAGTTGTATCAACCCGCCTCGGCGCAGTTCGTTCTGAACCAGGCTACGCCAGACCCGGGCTACACCCAGGCCGTTCATGGCGGCTTCGATGACCAGATTAATATCACCCATACTACGGGTGCGTAAGCCATGTTCAACCGGCACGCCTTGCAGTACCAACCAGTCCGGCCAGTCCGGCATGGAGGGATCAAAGCTTTGCGCATCGTCATTCAACAGGGCGCAATGCAGCAAATCGTGCACGCTGGTCAGCGTGGCAGCCAGCGCAGGAGCGGCCACCAGCACAACGGTCTCTGGCATCAGACGTTCGCAATACAGGCCGGGGTAGCTACCCTTACCAAAACGCAGCCCGATATCAATGTCTTCTATCGTAAAATCCACCAGACGGCGCGTCACCAGCAAACGCAATTCAAAGTTTGGGTTATGTGTGTGAAAATCGTCCAACCGGTGTACCAGCCAGCGTGAAGCGAACACTGGCGGCGCAGAGAGCACCAACACGCCATTATCGCCATTACCTTCAGGACGCAACCGATCAACTGCTCGCGCCAGCGTCTCAAAACCCAGGCTCAAGTCAGGCAGCGCTGCCAGCGCTGCGGCACTTGGTGCCAATTGCTTGCCGCCACGTTGCAACAGCGCCGTTCCCACATGGGTTTCGAGTTGCCGTACCAACTGGCTGATAGCCGCCGGTGTGACGTGCAATTCTTGTGCTGCCCGGGCAAAAGAACGCAACCGTACGACGGTCTCGAAAGCACGCAGCGCATTCAGTGAAGGCATTTGGCGTGACGACATTAGATTATCTAACCTCCAGGTTCAATTAATCTCGTTTGTCCCATTAGCGAAACCCGGCTAGACTGGTGTTGAATTGTTTGGAGAAAACCGCATGAACTCAGTTTATCTGTTCACCATCTTATCAACATTCTTCTGGGGTGCCAACTTTGTACTGGCCGGCCCGATTCTGCACGATATGACGCCGTTATGGGCGGCAGCTTTGCGTTTCGACCTGGGAGCACTCATCCTGGCTGGTTACACCCTGCTGCGCGGAGAAATGCTGCTTACCTCTTTGCGCCAGCATGCGCTGGCATATCTGATCACAGGTGCCATCGGTATCGGCGGCTTCAACGTGCTGTTCTTCACGGCATTGCAAACTGCATCCGCAACCGATGCTTCTCTGATTATGGCAACCAACCCTTTGCTGACGGCATTGCTGGCAACGCTATTATTGGGAGAAAGCGCGTCACTCGCCTGGCTGTTTTCCATCCCATTGGCATTAGCAGGTGTGGTAGTCGTCATTTCTGCCGGACATGTCGAGCGATTGTTGCACCTGCAAATCAATCGTGGCGTACTGCTCATGCTCGGCGCCAATCTGGCTTGGGCGCTCTACAATATTTTAAGCCGGCGCATCCTGCCCAAACAATCGGTATTGGTCAATACCACGCTGGTAGTCAGCGCGGGAGCTGGTGTATTGCAGCTTGCAGCACTGACCGGTGGCCAACCACTCGCCATGCCGGGCACTCACGCGCTACTGGCGCTTGCGCTCATGTCCACGGTAGGCACTGTTCTGGCGTATCTGCTCTGGAACATGGGTGTTATGGCGCTCGGCGCGGCACGTGCGGCATTATTTCTTAATCTGGTGCCGGTATTTGCCATGCTGACGGCCATCACTTTTGGTCAATGGCCCAATCTGGCGCAATTAACCGGTGGCGCATTGGTAATTTGCGGGGTAATCATCAGCATGCGGAAGCGTGCGTAAATCAGGGATGTGTGCGGGTATGACAATCATCCAGACACGTTTACCGGATAGTATTGCAGACCGGCCGCTACACGGCCGGTTTTATTCATTTCAGCAAACGTCGTCGCGTCAGAATGCTGGCCAACCAGAAACTGGCGCCACTCCAGATCAGCATATTGGTAATATGCAATGCGATACGGGACGGAATCTCTCCCATGATCAACGGGCGCACCAGTGTAATGGCATGGGTCAGCGGCAACCAGGCGGCAAACTCCTGCAACAGGACAGGCATGCGGTCAGCAGGATAAAATACACCGCACAACAATACCATTGGGGTAATAACCAGCGTGAAGTAGTACAGAAAAAAATCATAATTAGGCGAGACGGCATTCATTACCAATCCCATACCAGAAAACGTGATACCAATCAGCAAGGCGACAGGGATAGTCCACAGACTGAGCGCCCAGTCATGCTCCAATCCAAGCACCCAGATGACCAGTAATATGGCCAACCCCGACAACAGGCTTTTGGATGCACCCCAGACCAATTCGGCCAGTAATATGTCATCGAGCATCATCGGCGCATTCAATATGGCATCCCAGGTTTTTTGCACATGCATGCGTGAAAACCCGGAATACAGCACTTCGAAACTGGCGCTGTTCATGGTGGAATAACACAAGGTTCCAGCCGATAGAAAGGTCAGATAACTCACGCCACCAATATGCGGCATCAAGCTGCCCAACCCGTAACCAAAACCCAGCATGTAAAACACCGGGTCGGCAAGGTTACCCAGAATGCTGGGAATGGCGAGTTTTCTCCATACCAGAAAGTGGCGTCGCCAGATGGGGATGAAACGTAATGACAATACTGGAAGAGAAAAATCGTAGGCCATTAATTATCGCGCAATTCACGTCCGGTTAATTTGATGAACACGTCTTCCAGATTCGCCGTTCGCTCGACATGACGCAAACCGGGGTAGTCTTGTAACGCAATTTTTATTGCTGTTGAATCGCGATGATAACAATATAGTGTTTCATCAGACACCTCGAAACGATCACAACATTGCGCGGCATAATGCCTGACCCATTCCGCTGTTTGTTCGCCATCGATCTCGCTTACCCGCGGCTCAATCTGATCGGCAATCAGCGCCCGTGGCGATCCTTCAGCAATAATCTTACCGTGGTCGATAATCACCAAGTGATCACACAAGCGTTCAGCCTCCTCCATGAAGTGAGTGGTCAACACCAAGGTTTTGCCTTGCTGGGTCAATCGGCGCAAACCAGCCCAGATGACATGGCGCGCCTGCGGATCAAGGCCGGTCGTCGGCTCATCGAGCACCAGAATGTCTGGATCATTAATCAATGCTCGTGCCAGTGTGAGGCGACGTTTCATGCCACCGGACAACTCTCCAATCCGGCTGTGTGCTTTATTCATGAGCCCGACCAGTTCCAGCAACACGGGAATACGCTGCGCCAGCACGGCAGCAGCAAGGCCAAAATAGCGGCCATACACACGCAGGTTTTCCTCGACAGTAAAATCCGGGTCAAGATTGTCCATTTGCGGCATGACACCGATACGCTGCCTGACTGTGCGTGCATCGTGCGGAATACTGCTCTCGCCAATGCGCACATCTCCCGAAGTGGCTGTCACCAGTCCCAGCAAGATTTTTAATGTGGTGGTCTTGCCCGCCCCATTCGGGCCAAGCAGACCAAAGCATTCGCCGGGCAAAATATCGAACGACAGACCACGAACCACTTCGGTATCGCCGTACCGTTTGAATAGCTGGTGAACACTTATAACTGGCAGGCGGTGAGCGCGGCTGATTTCAGTTCTCCCAATTTACCGTGATAAAAATGCCCGGCATCTTCAATCGGATAAAAATCAATCCGTTGCGCTTCAGCGAACGCCTGCGCTTCAGCGAAAGGAACAATATCGTCCTGCAGACCGTGAATCAAGCTGGTGCTGCTGGCAACATCACCAAAAGCATACAGATTGACTGCCGGGCTTATCAACAACAGTTTTTCAGTGGCGATACGCCGTGCAACACAATGTTGCACATAAGCGCCGAAGGAAAACCCGGCCAGAATAATGGGTAAGCCCGCCGCATAATGCCCGCGCACAAAGGCAATTACCGCCAGCATGTCTTCGGTTTCACCCTCTCCACCAGTATATTCTCCATCGCTGTTACCCACACCGCGAAAATTGGGGCGCACAGCGACATAGCCTTCATCGTGACACAATTCAGCCATGCATTGCACAACCTTGTTATCCATGCTGCCGCCATGCAAAGGGTGTGGGTGAGCGATAAACGCCAGTCCACGCCGTTTGTCACCCGGATCATTGACCAAGGTTTCCACTTGCCCTGCCGACGACGGGATGCGCAGTTTGGCTCGCTTCATACGATGCGTAAACGCTCGACGATACGTCCGTGCTGCAAATGACTGTCGATAATCTCGTCGATATCCTGCTCATCCACCCAGTTGTACCAGACCTCATCCGGATAAACGACCAGCACAGGCCCATCATCACATCGTCCCAGACATCCCGCGCTATTGATACGGCATTGTCCCGGTCCATCAAGTTGCAATGCCTTGACACGGTCTTTGGCGTAGTCACGCATGACACGGCCTTGGCAAGATCGGTTACCGCCCTCCCGGACGTTAGTACAAAAAAAAACGTGGTGACGATAAAACGGCATATTTTTCTCTTTCATGACAACAGCATGTCTAGGGAAGCGCTGGTTAATTCCCACACGGTCGCGACGGTGGGAGAATTAACCAGTGCTTCCCTGACGGTACGGTGTGCATTCTACCATTTCATCACGTGCACCGGTGAAAGCGAACGACCAAGAAAACGCTCGCCAATGGTCTGAAACTTGACTGGTACGTCCGTCACATAATACTCATAATGAGGCACACAAGTTTGCGTATTCAGCCATCCATGCTCGGCCAGCAATCCGGCTGCACGTTGCGCCATGGCTTCTGCTGAATCGACCAGTTTTACCCCCTCCCCCATCACCGAATGGAGTAACGGTTTGATAAGCGGGTAATGCGTACAACCCAACACCAGCGTATCAATATTTTCTGCTTTTACCGGACGCAAATACTCCTCGGCGGTCAGGCGGGTGACCTCGTTTTCCAGCCAGCCTTCTTCGACCAAGGGCACAAACAGTGGGCACGCCTGTGAAAAAATCCGCGCAGAACGGTTGACCATATGAATAGCACGCGCATACGCATTGCTATTGACTGTGGTAGGGGTGCCGATGATGCCAATCTGCCCTGTCCGCGTTGCGACACAAGCCGCCAGCGCGCCGGCATCAATGACATCGAGCACAGGCACGGGCGAGATGTCGCGTACTGTTTGCGCTGCGACCGCCGCCATGGTATTGCAGGCAATGATGAGTATCTTGACGTTTTGCGCCAACAGAAATTCGACAATCTGCGTGGTGTAATGGGCGATGGTTTCTACCGACTTAACCCCATACGGTACGCGCGCGGTATCGCCAAAATACACAATATTTTCGAATGGCAACCGCTCCATGAGTGATCGCACCACTGTCAGCCCGCCGATTCCCGAATCAAAAACACCAATGGCCCGTTGCGATACGGTCGTTGATACAGCCGTCGGCACGGTGACCGGTATAACAGAGGATGCTGAAGGAAGTGTTGGCTGGTGCATAAAAATTCCGATCAAAACTTCGTAACAGAGAACACATCGGGTGGACGGGCTGCCAGGCAGAATTCGAGCTATAATCGGAAAATAGTTTGGTAAAATTTTCCACCATCAGGCCGATCAATATGCAGACACTCACCGTCGCGCTGGGCGAGCGCAGCTACCCGATCCACATTGGCGTCAACCTGTTGACGCGCACCGACCTCATTTTACCGCATTTGCTGCAAGCACAGGTTGCCATCGTCACCAACACAACCGTAGCGCCGCTGTATTTGGCCAAGCTGGCTAATGCGCTACGGGCAAGCGGTGTCATGGTACAGGAAATTATCCTGCCTGATGGCGAAGTACACAAAAACTGGCAAACGCTGAATCAGATTTTTGATGCCTTGCTGGCTGGGCATTGTGAACGAAAAACCACACTGATCGCCTTGGGAGGCGGAGTCATTGGCGATCTGACCGGGTTTGCCGCCGCCTGCTACCTGCGTGGCGTACCCTTCATCCAGATTCCTACCACGCTGCTTGCGCAGGTTGATTCATCGGTCGGCGGGAAAACCGGTATCAACCATCCGTTGGGCAAAAACATGATTGGCGCATTTTACCAGCCCGGACTGGTGCTGGCGGATATCAACACGTTGCACACGCTGCCGGCACGCGAGCTATCTGCCGGCCTTGCCGAAGTCATCAAATACGGGTTGATTTACGATGCAACCTTTTTTGACTGGCTGGCAACCAATATGTCCGCATTGCGGGCATTGGATACAGCAACGCTGACCTACGCCATCGAGCACTCCTGCGCCATCAAAGCGGCCATTGTCGCACAAGATGAACGTGAATCCGGCCTGCGTGCACTACTCAACCTTGGACACACGTTTGGGCACGCCATTGAATCCGGGATGGGATATGGCAATTGGTTGCATGGTGAAGCCGTGGCCGCAGGCACAGTGCTGGCGGCGGATTTATCCTGCCGTATGGGATGGCTGACCCAAAACGACGTTGATCGCCTGCGAGCACTGTATCGCGCGGCAGGATTACCTGACAGCGCACCGAATCTGGGTGTGGATGCTTATCTGAAATGGATGGGGCTGGATAAAAAAGTGGAAAACGGGCGCATTCGTTTCGTTCTGTTACGCCGAATTGGCGAAGCCGTCACCACGGCCGATGTCCCGGCGGAATTGCTGTCCGCCTGCTTGCCAGGGGCCTGATTGCAAACAGCACGACACCATGTCCAGAAGCCTGAATCTGCATTTTCACGCCACTCCGATGCTGGCTCTGCTGGCAGCGCAGTTTTTATCGGCACTGGCCGACAATGCCTTGCTGGTGGCCGCTGTGGCCGCAATGAAACTGTCCGGTGCAACCGACCGGATCAGTTGGGTGCAAATTGGTTTCATCCTGCCATATATTCTGCTCGCGCCATATGTCGGCAGGGTGGCGGACGCCCTGCCAAAGGGTCGCGTACTGATGATCGGCAACAGCATCAAGCTTGTTGGGACGCTGCTCATGGTAACGGGCGTTGACCCCATTGGATCGTATCTCATCGTCGGTGTAGGCGCCACACTATATTCCCCGGCCAAATATGGCATCTTGAGTCAGATGTTCCATCCGGAACGCTTGGTGCGAGCGAACGCCTTGCTGGAAAGCTCAACCATTGCTGCGATTCTGCTGGGTGTCGTGGCTGGTGGCTGGTTATCGGACTGGTCTGTCACCAAGGCAATGCAAATCATCGCCGGATTATATCTGTTTGCGGCACTGGTCAACCTGCTCATTCCCCGTCTCCCACCACAAGCATTGCACCCCGCATTGCAACCGCTGGCAGCGCTGAAAGTTTTTGCTCATGCAGTCGGGACGCTATTGCGTGACCCTGCCGCACGCGTCAGCCTGATTGGCACCAGCCTGTTTTGGGGTTGTGGCGCAGCATTGCGTCTGATGCTGTTCGTCTGGGTACCACAGGCGCTGCATATTACCAACAATCGAACGCCTGCCGACATGATGGGGATATTGTCGCTTGGTATCGTACTGGGAGCTGCTCTGGCCTGGTTTTTGGTCAGCCTGACCCGGATTCATCGCGCTTTTCTGGGAGGCATGCTGATTGGCCCCGCCATCATCATGCTGGATTTTCAACACCACCTGTTACCCGCAGATATCTGTCTCTGGCTGATGGGAATGGCCGGTGGACTATTCATCGTACCGCTCAACGCCTTGCTGCAAACGCGTGGACAAGATAGCATCGGCGTTGGACAGATACTGTCAGTGCAGAATTTTCTGGAAAACATCAGTATGCTGCTGATGGTCGGTGCCTACGGCCTGAGCAGTCATCTTGCGATTGACCGTGTCGTATTGGCCTTCGGCGTGCTGATGCTGGTTGGCATGTCCATCCTGGCGCGGCAAATGCAACACTTGCGCCCCGTCAAAAAATGAACCCCCCGTCGATAACAACAAAAAGCCCGGGTACCAGACCCGGGCAAAAATCCTCAGAAGAGGATGGAGGAGACAACACCAAATGCCTCTGGGAAGAAGCAGAAATCGGTGTTATTAGAATTTTCTAATATATTAACTAAGTTGTCAACAGTTATTTTTGGCGCCCTGGAAATACAAAATCTGACGCGACTTGCCGGGCACAAGAAAATCAATTATTATTCATTAGGTTACAATATGATATCCCAATATGGTGTTATGATGAAAACCGTTTTTTTGCTCTGCTGTTCCAATGTGTTCATGACCTTTGCCTGGTATGGTCATCTGAAAAACCTGCAACGTGCGCCACTGATTGTGGCTATTCTGGCCAGTTGGGGCATTGCCTTTTTCGAGTATGCGCTGCAAGTGCCGGCCAATCGTATCGGCTATCAACATTTCAGTCTGGCGCAATTAAAAATCATGCAAGAAATCATCACAATGTGCGTATTCGCTGTTTTTGCAGTCTGGTATATGCATAAACCGTTGAGCATGAATTACCTGTATGCCGCCTTGTGCATGACGGGTGCTGCCTTTTTTATTTTTCGGGATGCTGTGTAAACAATTGTTGCCAACCGGCAAGCCCCAGTTCACGCAAGGTTTGTATGTTTCTGCCATAAATGGCTTCAGCATCCGGGAAAGATTGTACCGCCCGGTCGATACTCGCCTCACGAATCAGATGCCAAATGGGATAAGGTGCGCGATTGGTATAATTCTCGATGTCATCGAGTCGGGTATTGGCAAATTGAAACCGCGGATGAAAACTTACCACCTGAAACGCATCGTTAAATTCTTCGGCATCCGTGATTTGATCGACCAACTCCAACACATCATTGAACACATAAAAATCGCTGAACATATCCGGGAAAACCAGCAGCGTCGTATCTGTTTCTTCCGGTGAGGTTTCGCGCAGATGGCGCAACTCCAGCAACAACTCTTCCAGCGCCATTTCCAGGTTCGCAGCCTTGCTCACCACATATCGAATCTGGTTTTTGACATGTACACTTTTCGCAAATGGACACAGATTAAGCCCAATAACCGCTTTTTCCAGCCAAACGCGCACATCAGCCACCACCTGTTGTTCATCGTTCATTATCAACCCTTCTTTTGCCAAACCAGCGGGCAGTACGCTGGCAATACGCTTCGTACGCCTCACCAAACCGGGCATGAAGATGCGCCTCCTCATGCCGAATGACCGCATAACGCATGATTAACCATATCACCGGCGCCAACACCAGCGTCCAGCCATTCTGCCATAAAATGCTGGCGGCAAGGTATAACAACGCATCGGCGAGATAAATCGGATTGCGACTAAAAGCAAATGGTCCGCTGGATACCAGAGTACTCGCCTGCCCATAAGGATTGACCGTGGTACGATAATGCCAGATAGTCAGCGCCGCCCACAACATCAAACCGATAGAAACCGCCACAACACCCCACGCCAGCCAACGCACCAGTGCTGGCGTGGTAAAAGCGAGTGTTCGCCAATGCGTCAGATACCAACCGACGACAAATCCGCTCACATAAACCAATGGCGGAGGAAGCAAGGTTCGTGGTCGTTTTGCAATATCAGTCATGCCAATCCAGTACGGTGCGCGTATTATCGGTACATGCCGACACCAGCGCAGCAACGTCCATATCGCGCAAAGCAGCCAGTTCAGCCGCAATGCGTGGCAGGTATTCAGGCGAATTACGCTGACCGACGGCCCATTGTGGCGACATATCTGGCGCATCGGTTTCCAGAACGATGCTGCTTAGCGGCAGTGCCTTGACCAGGCGATGCAAGTTGAGTGCCCGGCTATAAGTCGCTGCGCCGCCAAAACCCAGTTTGAATCCCATATCTATTAATCGTTCGGCCTGTTGCAGGCTGCCATTGAAGGCATGCGCGATTCCGCGACGGATACCGTGACGGCGTAGCTGATTGATTCCCGCATCGACAGCATGACGCAAATGCAACAATACCGGCAAACCATGGCTACGCGCAAGCTCAAGTTGCGCGGAAAAAAAATATTCCTGTCGAGAGAAATCCAGTCGTTTATCCCACCCGTCCAGACCAATTTCGCCTATCGCCAACGGGCGCCGCATATGTAACCATGCGTCGAGTTGTTGCAAATCCGATTCTTTGTGCTGCGCCTCATAAACAGGATGCAATCCCCATGCCGGAAGACAGGCAGGAAACTGGTCACAAATTGCCCGCACAGCGGCAAAATTGTCGACATTTACCGCCGGCACGACCAGATAAGCGACGCCCGCTGCCTGCGCACGTGCCAATACATCCGCCCTGTCGGTATCAAACTCGTGCGCATCCAGGTGGCAATGGGTATCAATCATGATTGCGCATCTGCCGTACAGATTTTACGCACAGGCACCGGAATACCCGCCTGTTGCCATTCATTTTCTTCTGCCCACCATCCTTCGTGTTCCTGTTGTGGTGGCACTGCAAGCTCGATGGACAAAGGCGTGATGGATAAATGACGGTGCGTAAGCAAATGTGTGAAAGGTTTTCCTTGCGACACACGCAACGCGGGCACTCCCCATTTCTGCTGGCAAAGGCTATTTCCGTCAGGCTCGGTTTCCAGCCAGGGCAAACACCACATGCCGCCCCAGATTCCACGATCAGGTCTGCGCTCCAACCAAGCCCGATGCTGATACTGAAACCTTACCAGCCAAACACTCACTTTGGCGGCAACAGGTCGCATTTTTTTTCCCGGCAAGATATCGACCCGATTTTCACATCGGGCAACGCAGTCATCGCTGACCGGACAACGATGGCAAGCTGGCTGATTACGGGTACAGATGGTCGCACCCAGATCCATGATTGCCTGACTGTAAATCGGCATGTCTTCCGCTTGCGGAAGTAAATTTTCCGCCAGTGCGTATAGCTGCGCTCGGGCCAATCGGGTTTCAGGGTACAAAACAATGCCCGCATGGCGTGACAGTACCCGTTGAACGTTACCATCAAAAATGGCCGCTCGTTCACCCGCGCAAAACGAAGCAATGGCCGCCGCAGTCGAAGCGCCCACACCCGGCAATTGTTGTAATAACTGACTGTTCAGCGGAAACTCACCGCCAAATTGCGCAACAACCATCTGTGCCGCCCGATGCAGATGACGCGCTCTGCTGTAATAGCCCAACCCGCTCCATAAGGCCAGCACATCTTCCGTCGTTGCCCGCGCCAGACTCGACACGTCCGGAAACCGCGCCACAAAACGCTCAAAATAGGGAATCACGCTGGCAACCTGTGTTTGTTGCAACATGACTTCAGACAACCAGACCCGATACGGCGTCCGGTTTAATTGCCAGGGTAAGTCGTGTCGGCCATGTTTACCCTGCCAGTCAATCAAGCGGTATGAAAAGGTTTGCATGCTGGCAAGTGTAAGGCAGTCGCCAATATTTTGCCAGACATGCCAACCCGTTCATAAACTGATGACAAATTCTGATTACAGCTTCTGATGCGACCCATCACAGAAAGGCGCGTTTTTGGTCGTACGACAGCCGCACAAAAACTGTTTACCGGCTTCTTTGACAACGAACGCCACCGGGGTAATATCTGTCCCGGCATGCGATCCATCACAAAATGGCTGGTTTTTGGAACGCCCGCAAGCGCACCAATAATATTCACCTGCTTCCAGTTCAACAGCATACGGCATTTTTTGGGTACAAATAGCTTCTGTCATGATTAAACTCCTCAGTTTTTGATAGCTTCGACGGGAACTTTGATACGCACTTCATCCCCGACCATGGGAACATACGCTTTCATGCCATAATCCGAACGCTGGATGGTCGCGGTAATATCGCCGCCACAGGCCATTTTATGCGCCATGGGATGCTCGCCACAATGGAAATTGTGCACGGTGACATGCAACGGACGCGTAACACCCAGCAAGGTAAATTTCCCGTCTGCGCCCACCACCTTATCACCATCAAAAATCAGTTTGTCGGATTTGAATGTCATGGTTGGATATTGAGCGACATTAAAAAACGCCGGGCCCGATAAATGCTCATTCCATTCAGCGAATCCCATGTCCAATGATTTGGTGTCGATGGTCAAATCCACGCTGCCGGTTTTGTTGGCAAAATCAAGTGTTACTGTGCCGTGGGTGTCATCAAAACGGCCGCGCTGGGTAGAATAACCCAAATGATTGACCGAAAAAATTGGCCAGGTATGGTGTGGGTCTATCGTATACACATCCGATGCGGCGAATGCGGATGCGCTCATGATTGCCAACAGGGCGCTGGCCAATACTTGTTTTTTCATCGATCGTCTCCTTAAAAAATGATACACAACAAACAATTACTGCACCACAACATGAAAATGAATCTTTACTACATCAGCGACCACGGAAGGATCCGCCCATTGCCCGCCGCCGACGCCAAAAGCAGTACGCGATATCGGCAGATCACCGTCCAACACCAGTCCTGCAGCAGATGAATTAGCCGCAAAAACAATCTCCACCTCATGTGACCGGCCCTTGATGCTCAACACACCATCGGCTGCGTAGCGACCGTTTCCCAACATCCGAATGCGGCGGGAAACAAACTGTGCCTGTGGCCAATGCTGTACGTCAAACCAGTCTTTACCTTTCAAGGTTTCGTCCACTTCCGTGCCACCAGCTGATACACTCGCTGTATCGACTGTTACCACTGCGCTGTCTTTTTGCGGGGCATCCGTATCAAAATGAACCTGCGCAGTAAAACGGGAAAATTTTCCCGGCACGGCAACGCCCATTTGGGTAGAAACGAAAGTGATGTGGCTTTGCGTCATTTGAACCGATTGCCACGCTTTTGCAAAAGCCGTCGGTGCCAGAAAACACAATATGATGATGACAAGTACATGTTTCATTATGATTAAACCCTCGCTTCAGGAAGCATGCGCTGTAACAACCCGTCACGCAACAAAAACTGATGCTGGATAACCGCCAGCACGTGTAACCCGACCAGACCCATAAACGCATAATTCAATACATGATGAACCGTTTTCAACGTCTCACCCAGAGCGTGATTGGCCGCCAACAGATTCGGCAGCGGCCATTTACCAAACATGACCACCGTAAAACCCGACGCAGAACTCATCAACCAACCGGATAACGGAACGAGCAACATCAATCCATACAGCGCCCAATGCGTCATTCCAGCAATCCTTTCCTGCCATGCCGGCATACCGCCTGGCAACGCCGGAGGTTGATGCAACGCACGCCAACCGATGCGCAAGCACCACAATGCCAACACCAGCATCCCCGCCCATTTATGCCAGGCAAACAATTGCAGTTTGCGTGGTGAAAGCGGTAAATTACTCATGTACAGACCCAACCCAAACAGACCAAGTATCATGAACGCCATCAGCCAATGCAGCATGATTGCCGGTAATGAGTAATGCGATGCATCTTGCCTTTTCATGATGTCAATCAACCTCCGATTGAAAAATTTGCCTCATTCGCACCAATGCCTGACGCATTTCCAGCAACTCCGCCTCGGAAACGCCGGCAAACATCTTGGCCATATAGGCCAGATGCGCCGGGAAAATCTCTTCGAACAAGACATTTCCCGCCGCCGTCAAACTGACAAGCTGACTACGTCCATCCCGTTCATCCGGCATACGGGTAACCAACCCTTTTTCTTCCAGACGATCGACGACGCCGGTCAATGTACCCTTGGTAATCAGCGTTTTCTCGCCCAGATCACGAAAATTCATACCTTCGGTATTACCTAGTGTCACCACGATGTCAAATTGACAGCTCGTCAACCCCAACATACGTATATGACGCCCGGAAGCGTGCTCGAACGACTGATAACAGCGTGCCAATTCGCGAATCAGTGGCAAAAAAACCGGTTTTTTTTCTAACATTTTCTTCATTTCCCTCGGCTCATCATGAGCAATCCTGATAAGAACTAATATCAAGCCATTTTCATCATTACATTCGCCCCTCAGGGATAAATATAGTTCTAATAAGAACTAATGTCAAGCGATTTTCAGTATATATTTCCTCCTTATAGAAGCACATTAATGAAAAATAACACGCCAAATTCACTCAAACAGCTCCCGACATGAGATATTCCAACAAAACTCTTGAGAAATGCGTGCCAACCCGTTCTGTTTTTGGTATATTTCATCTTTGTAAAATTGTGACAGGAGCTCGAACATGACTCGCTTACTCGTGTCCATCTCATTTGCTTTCTGCATCGTGTCCAGTATGCCGCCCGCGCTGGCTGCAACAACACGCTCAGCGTCTGCTCTTCCCGGTGCTGAAACAACAAGTGCCTTGCCTGCCCAGCCAAGACTGAGTGCATTATCAGTGCTGGTTCTGGACGAAAAAACCGGTTCCCCGTTGATTATCAAAAACGCCGACATGGAAACGCCCATCGCATCCATCAGTAAACTGATGACTGCCATGGTGATTCTGGATGCCAAACAGGACATGCAGGAAAAGATAGCGGTCACCAATGAGGATGTTGATATGCTGCGTCATTCTTCCTCCCGCCTCGCCGTAGGCACGGTACTGACCCGCGGACAGTTGCTGCATCTGGCGCTCATCGCATCAGAAAACCGTGCAGCGCATGCGCTGGCTCGCCATTACCCCGGCGGACTCGGTGCGTGCATCCAGGCGATGAACCAAAAAGCCAAAACACTCGGCATGCAAAACACCACTTTTGAAGATCCCACCGGTCTGACCAGTCATAACCAGTCAACTGCCGAAGACCTGGCCAAAATGGTCAAGGCCGCCTATGCTTATCCAACCATTCACCAAATCACCACTACCGCACATTATCAGATTACACATACCACCTTGTCTCGAATACGGGAGCGGGTGCAGAGCCGCAAGCAACGGCACCACAAGCGCCAGTCTACTCACATCGTCTGGCGCTCAGTCACCCACGAAGTCGCTTTCAACAACACCAATCAACTGGTGCGTGAAGGACGATGGGATATTGGACTGTCCAAAACCGGGTTCATCAACGAAGCCGGGCACTGTCTGGTCATGCAGGCCAATATCGCCCGCCATAAAGTGATTATTGTTTTGCTGGATGCCGCTGGAAAATATGACCGAATTCGCGATGCGCAACGGATTCGGCAATGGATGGAATCCCACCTGGCAAACAATAAGGTAGCCAGCGCAGCGGATTATTTACCGTGACATCAAAAAATGATCGCCGTGTGCTGATTTACCTGCATGGTTTCAACAGCAGCAGCCAGTCTGTCAAAGCGCAACAACTGCGTCAGCATTATCAGCAGATCGGGCAAGAGAGCAATTATCTCTGCCCCGACCTGCCATGGCAGCCAAGCCTTGCCATCGCGCTACTCGAAAAACTGTTGACACAACATGCTGCGCAGGACGTTCGCCTCATGGGCAGCTCGTTGGGTGCCTGGTACGCCACTCTTTTGTCGCAGCGGCACAACGTGCGTGCCGTACTTCTCAACCCGGCGGTTCATCCTCATCGTTTGCTGCACCCCGCTCTCGGTGAACAGACCAATTATAGCAATGGCGAGCAATACACATTGACACGTGAGCATCTCGACGAACTCGAGGCGCTGGATTTAACCGGTCTGCAACATCCGGAACGACTGTTGGTGCTACTGGAAACTGGTGACACGACGCTCGATTACCGCGAAGCACAACAGTTTTACGCCGGCAGCCGCCAAATCATCGAACCCGGCGGCAGTCACGCCTGCCAGAGTTTCTTGCGCCACCTGCCTACCCTGCTGTCTTTTTAGTACCAAATCGATACTGAATCATCATGCACGTTTTTTACGAAGAAGACAGCCAGTTCAAGGTCGGCACCATTGTGACCGATAACACGAGCTCACTACAAATCGATACCCAGTTTGGCAAACGCGTCAAGTTACGCGCCAACCAGATCATGCTCCGTTTCGCCACCCCATCCCTCGACGAATTCATGACGGAACTCAAGCATGCTCACGAAGAGCTGGATGTGGATTTTTTATGGGAAACTGCGCCAAACAATGAATTCAGCTTCGAAGAACTCGCGCACGACTATTTTGGTCATACCCCAAAACCCAGCGAAACCGCAGCAATTCTGCACAGCCTGCATCAATCACCGATGCATTTCTACAAAAAAGGACATGGACGCTATCGCGCCGCCCCTGTCGAAGCATTAACGGCTGCCAAAGCCAGCGTGGTACGCAAGCAGCGTGAAGCCGCCCAATTGGACAGTTGGTTGCATGATCTGATTGAATTGCGCTTGCCGGCAGAATTAAGCGGCAAACTGGATATGTTGCTTTATGCCCCGGACAAGCAGGATCTGGCATGGCGAGCACTCGATGCCGCCTGCAAAAAAACATCCCTGTCCCCGGAGCGATTTCTGGAACGGATAGGCGCCATTCCTTCCCTGCACGATTACCATATCAACATATTCTTGCGCGAACACTTTCCGCGCGGCAGTCATTTCTCTGACACATTGGCCTGGCTTGCTCCCGACGACAGCCTTCCCTTATCGTCTTACCCGGCATTCAGCATCGATGATGCCTTAACGACCGAAGTCGATGACGCCTTTTCCGTTCAATTTATCGATGAGCACCACTGGCGTATCGGGATACATATTGCTGCACCAGCGTTGGCTTTTATACCAAACAGCGAACTGGACAAGATTGCCGCCAACCGGCTTTCCACCGTCTACCACCCGGCGGGAAAAATTACCCTCCTACCGGAACCCCTCATCAATGCCTGGTCTTTGAACGAGGGCGAATCCCGACCGGTCGTCTCTCTGTACATAGATGTCGACGACCGTCACTGGGACATCCTGTCACAATACAGTTGCGTTGAACGAATCACCATCGCTGCCAATCTGCGCCATGAACAATTGGTTGAAGAAAATATTTGCCAAGGTGACAATCAAGGCGACAATCAAGGCGACAATCAAGGCGGCAACAGCGACAATGGCAATAACAACGACGACAGCGCTTTGTACCGCAAACTCAACATCTTATGGCAACTATCCGGCGCACTCGAAGCCCGGCGCGGAAAAACACCCGACCCTGCGCAACCAGCACGAGCCGACTATCAGTTTCGGGTCATTGACGATCGCATCAGCATCACCGACCGGCAACGTGGCAATCCGGTGGACCGACTGGTATCCGAACTGATGATATACGTCAACACCACTTGGGGAAAGTTGCTGGCAGAACACGACGCCATCGCCTTGTACCGAACCCAGTCAGGCGGCAAGGTCAAAATGAGCACACGCCCCGCACCGCACGAAGGCTTGGGCGTCGAGCAATATGCCTGGAGCAGTTCACCTTTGCGGCGTTTTGTCGACCTCATCAATCAGCGCCAACTCATTGCACTGTTGCAACATGAAACACCACCCTACCCACCCAAATCAGAAGTGATTTACAGCATCTTGCGTGATTTTGAATTGGCTTATGACGCATACGCCACATTTCAGCGTAAAATGGAGCGCTTCTGGTGTCTGCGCTGGTTGCAACAAGAAAACGTGAGCATTTGTCAGGCCACCGTCATCAAGGAAAATCTGGTTCGCCTGGATGGCCTTCCCCTGCTGACTCGCGTACCATCGTTACCGACGACCATACCTGTTGGCAGCACGGTGCAGTTGCATATCGACCAAATCGATTTGCTTGACGTAGACTTATCCTGCACGCACATACCAGCGACCGCTTTGGCAGAAGGTGAGTGACTTGGCCCGCACATCAACATTCAGATATATAAGCACCATCAGTTTCTGGCTGGCGCTGATTATTTCCCTGATACTGCACACCTCGATTCTGGCGCTGCATTTTTCACTACCACATATCACCGCTCAAAATTTCACCCCGCCACAACTGGAACTGGTATTGGTCAACAGCAAATCCGCCACCCTTCCAAAACATCCGGATGCATTGGCGCAAAGCAATCTGAATGGTGGAGGAAACACCGATGCCAACCGGCAAGCGAAAAGCCCTCTGCCTGCCTCGGAACATGATCAGCGGGAAAACGACATTGCCGCCGCCCAAGCCGAAGTCCAACGCCTGGAAGCCGAAAATCGCCAATTGATGCAACAACTCAAGAGCGACTATGCCGTTCCGCCAACCTCTCCCCAATCTGCTACAAACGACCAGAAAAGCAGTTCCGGAAACAATGAGCAAGACACCAGCCACAATCTGGAAATGGCGCAACTGCAAGCACAAATCGCTCAACAATACGAAGCGTATCAAAAACGTCCCCGCAAATTATTCATCGGCGCCCGCACACAAGAATACGCCTTTGCCCGCTATGTGGAAGACTGGCGCATCAAAATCGAACGTATCGGCAATGAAAATTATCCACCCGCAGCCCGCGAACAAAGAATCTACGGCAAACTGCAGCTGACAGTTTCCATCAAAGCAGATGGTACACTGGATAGTGTTGAAATCACCCATCCATCCGGGTCCGCAGTTCTGGACAATGCCGCCGTCGCCATTGTCAAACTGGCTGCACCTT
Organism: Pseudomonadota bacterium; assembly: GCA_021790515.1. GTDB lineage: Bacteria > Pseudomonadota > Gammaproteobacteria > Burkholderiales > Sulfuriferulaceae > Sulfuriferula. The sequence continues at coordinate 3,700 of JAJYHV010000007.1, read as the reverse complement.
ACGCGCCTTTCTCCGAAACAATGCGCAAACAGGCCGACATTATCAGCATCACCCGTACTTGGACATTCGCACCTAGCGACGAACTCAGCACACAAGAATAACGTATAATAACACCCATCTTTTATCACTTAACAGGAAGTCATCCATGCAAACGGGCACCACGCTTATCCAGTTTCTCACCGAAGAACAACGTAAAACCGGGCAACAAAACACCGACATCCTTGAGCTGCTGACCACAGTTACCATTTCCTGCAAACGCATTTCCAGCGCTATCAACGAAGGTGCATTAGCCGGTGTCATGGGTAGCCTTGATTCCGAAAACATCCAAGGTGAAACGCAGAAAAAACTCGACGTCATCACCAACGAAATTTTCCTGCACACCAATGAGCGTAGCGGTCAACTCGCCGGCATGGCGTCCGAAGAAATGGAAACTGTCTATGATATTCCGGCAGATTGCCGACGCGGCAAATATCTGCTGGTTTTTGACCCGCTGGATGGCTCATCGAATGTCGATGTCAATATTTCGGTTGGCACTATCTTTTCAATTCTTGAACACAACAAAACCAGCCATCCGGTTACCGCAGATTTTCTGCAACCTGGCACCAGACAAATCGTTGCCGGTTACGCCCTCTACGGTTCGTCAACCATGTTGGTCATCACCACGGGGCACGGTGTCAACGGCTTCACGCTGGATCGCGATGTGGGCGAATTCATGCTCACCCACCCTGGCATGACCATCCCGACTCAAACCAAAGAGTTTGCCATCAACGCCTCCAACCAGCGTTTCTGGGAAGCTCCAGTACAGCGTTACGTCAGCGAATGTGTGGCCGGAAAAACCGGCCCGCGAGAGCGTGATTTCAACATGCGCTGGGTCGCATCCATGGTTGCGGAAGTTCACCGCATCCTCGTACGCGGCGGTATTTTCATGTACCCTAAAGATACCAAGGATCCAACAAAAGCCGGAAAATTACGCCTGATGTACGAAGCCAACCCAATGAGCTTCATCGTAGAACAGGCAGGAGGCGTATCGAGCACCGGCCGTCAGCGTATCCTGAATATCCAGCCAGAAGGTTTACACCAGCGCGTACCCGTCATCCTCGGCTCGCGCGAAGAAGTCGAGCGCGTCATATCCTATCACGCTGCAAACTAACCATCAGCCATAACGATTAAGGTTAGGGAAGCGCTGGTACTGCATTCTGACAACGGGCCACCGATGAAATCCTCGCCAAACGGCATGCGTTATATCAGCAAACCAAGGCGGAACACCCACAGCGCTGGTCGGGGAAAACACGAAGCTGGAAACCTGTTGGTGCTGTCAATTTGAACCCGGATAAACCGGTTCAATTGGCAGCTTGAAGAATGGTTGGCGCGACAACCATTCTGAAAGACACCGACCAATTGCCGTTTGAATTCCTGACTGAACCGCCGGTGTTTGCGAGGTGCTGCGGCAGATAACATGATAAGTGCCCACGTAAAAATAAGTGGGTACCATTGTCGTGGTTAAACCGGATTTCCGATAGGTACGTCCGTTAACCACTTACGCTTACCGGTTACGGGCGAAAAAAAACGCATAGAGACTATGCGTTTTTGGACGGTGTCAGAATCGAACTTGCTCTGCAAGTGCCGTTATTGGTGGATTGTTGTTTTTAGGCGTGTAAAAATACCGTCAAAAGTACCGTCAATTACCTTCGGCTGAAAACGCCGGTCAGCAGCCACCCTTGACTTTTTGTGATTTATAAACCACAATCAGTGCATGTTGATCGAATTCAAGCAAACTGAAACCTTCAGGAAATGGCGCGAGAAACTCAAGGATAAACGCGCACTCGCCGCGATTGCCTTACGGTTATCACGCCTTGCTTACGGCCATACTGGCGACGCAGAACCAGTCGGCCAAGGCATCAGTGAATTGCGCATCCACTATGGCCCTGGCTACCGGGTTTATTTCCAGAAGCGCGAGAATACCATCATTATCCTGCTGTGCGGTGGCGACAAGAGCACGCAGGCCAAAGACATCAAAACAGCGAAGCAACTCGCTGAAGATTGGAGCGAATAACATGGCTGAAAAATTGACTACCTACGACCCCGCCGAAGACCTGGACTCTGATGAGGCCATTGCCACATTCATGGCCGGTGCATTTGAAACCGGCGATGCCGGATTCATCGCCCACGCACTTGGCATCGTCGCCCGCGCCAAAGGCATGACTCAGATTGCCAGAGAAACCGGCTTGTCCCGGGAGCAACTGTACCGATCGTTCAGCGAAAATGGCAACCCCACGCTTAAATCAACGTTGGCGGTCATGAATGCCCTAGGAATCGAGATATCGGCTAAAACACATGCTTGAAATACCACGCAACAACCGACCAACCATACAGCAATTTTTAAACAACTTTATCGTGTACTTTTCATTCGCAGCTACTTTCGATCAACAAAGCATATGCAATATGGCCTTTGATCTTCGCCATATCTTTCGCAGCAACTTTTTCATTTGCAATCAAGTGGCGATATGCGCGCACCCGATTACGATAACCCTTTGTTAGGCGCGGGTTTTCCCCATGAACTAATAAACCATGTACTTTCAATCTAGCCGGAAGCACCGATAGATGTTCTTTTTCTCCAGCAATTTGCCAACCATGTTCTATAAGTAAAGCATTCACTGTCTCCTGCAACCCATTGGGAACCGCAGCCACGCCTGAAAATACCAAATCATCAGCGTATCGCGTGTAACGCACACCATAATTCGCAGCAATTTTAACAAGTTCAGCATCAGTCTGAAGGAAGACCAAATTAGATAAAACTGGACTAGCGGGGGATCCTTGTGGAAGTTTTCCATTCAACGTACAAAGGCGCGAAATAACATCCGCCGCATGCATGGAATAACCAATACTTTTTATCCCTTCGACAACTTGCTGTGTTTTGATACTAGGGAAAAAATCTCGAAGGTCAAGGGAGTATACCCATTGAGCACCACAGTGTTTTTTTGCGGCCTCAAGCACACCATGTTTTCCAGGAACGAAACCAAACACACATTCAGGCAACACAACTGCTCGTGCAATATGGTATCCAATCCAAATTAAATCTTGTCAACTTTCAGCCCCATCAAATAATCCGCCCACGCTTGCATCATCTGCCGGCGTTCGGGCAGGTACTTGGCTTTGTTGTACACGCCCCTGACGCTATGATCCTTGTGCGCGAGTTGTGCTTCAATTGCATCAGGGTTGTAGCCTTGTTCGTTCAGCAAAGTGCTGGCCATGTGGCGGAAGCCATGGGCGGTCTGGACTTTCTGGGTGTCATATCCCATGGCGCGTAATGCCCGGTTCAGTGCGCCATCGGACATAGGGCGATCGGTGTTGTGCGCGCCGGGGAATACGTACTGCCCTGCCCCTGTCAGAAGCTGCAAATCCTGCAGGATGGCCGTAGCATGGCTGGCCAAAGGGACAAGATGTTCACGGCGAGATTTCATCTTGGCCGCCGGTATAGTCCACAATCCGGCTTGCAGATCCATTTCACGCCATTCGGCTTTGCGCAGCTCTCCTGGCCGGACGAATAGCATGGGTGCCAATGCCAATGCTGCACGAACGACATTGCCGCCTCGGTAGGCATCAATCCGACGCAACAATTCACCAATATCGGACGGCTCGGTGATGGCTGCAAAGTTTTCGCTTTGGATCGGTGCCAACGAATCACGCAGGTCTGCAGCGA
>JAJYHV010000033.1 GCA_021790515.1 Pseudomonadota bacterium | reverse complement strand
TCGCCCGCCAAGCCCCGTCCCATACGGGTTGCGGCCAAATCGGGTGCTCGCTTCCTTGTACGGCTTGGCATCGTAGTCCCGGCTACGATCTGCGCCGTACGCGTCGCGATCTTCCCGATTTGACCCGCAACGCGACTCGTGGAGGAATAAATCAGCGCTTCCTTAGATATCCGTCTGTTGCTGCAAGAACTCCAACAAACGATTCAAACCCCGTGTGATTTTTTTCTGTTTGTGCAAAACAATATAAAAACGACGGGTAAACTTGGGCAACGGCGTCGGTACGACACATAGCTTCTGATCAGCCAGCATATCCACCACCACAAAACGGGACAGGCAACTGATTCCCAAGCCTCTCGCCGTTGCGCGTTTAATGGCTTCCGAATCGCCAAACTCGATGCCACGCTGTAAATGATGCAAATGAGGCAGCAAGGCTTCGTTAATGTTTTCCCGCGTACCAGAGCCCGATTCACGCAACAACCAGACTGCTTCTCGCAGCGCGTCCAGACTCACAACCTGATTATGTTGCAACAATGGATTGTTTACCGCTGCCACCACGACCAGTTCATCCTCCAGCCAAGGATGAACCAATAATTCGGATTCATGACAATACCCCTCGATCAACCCCACATCGAGCTCGAAATTTACCAATTTCTGACTGATGGCCGCCGTATTTTCGATCATCACCTGCGCCTGCCAATGTTCCTGCACGGCAGCAGGCAATGTGGCACGAAAAGACGCCAGCATATCAGGCAACAAATAATTGCCGATGGTAGTACTGGCGCCAATACGCAAGCCCCCTGTCTGTAATTGCTCATCTGCCGCCCAACGCTCGATACTGATCGCCGCGTCAAGCAAAGACAACGCCTGCGGCAACAACGTACGTCCATTGTGATTCAGCAACAGCCGCTTGGATACCCGGTCAAACAGACTCATACCCAACGCCCGTTCCAGTTCGTTCAATGCTGCGCTGGTCGCCGATTGTGACAAGGCAATGGCATCAGCTGCTGCGCTGGTACTGCCATGCTCCACGACAGCAACAAAAATCTGCAATTGTCGCAAACTCAATTTCAATTGACTCATTCTTTTTTCACCATTACCCGCATCTTTGGTCGATTATCGCTAAATTACTCATTTCACAAATTGATAATTTACACTTATAATGCGCTGTCTGACAAGTTTGTCGTAAAAATATATCTCGTAAGGATTACCATGTCTCATGCTCATCACCACGAATCGCGCCCATCTTTACTATGGGGATTGCTGCTCAGCGCCGCGCTCGCTATCGGCGGCATCGAACTCGGAAAAATCAGCTGGTTCCCCAACCACGGGTTCAGCGCCCTGACCATCGCCATTGTCCTTGGCATGATTCTGGGCAACACGCTTTATCCTGCCATGGGGCATGTCTGTGGACATGGCGTCGATTTCTCGAAAAAAATGCTGTTGCGCGCTGGCATTGTCCTGTTTGGTCTGAAACTCACATTGCAAAACATCGCTCAGGTCGGCTGGCTCGGCGTCTCGGTTGACACCGTCATGCTCACCAGCACCTTCATACTGTCAGTCATTCTCGGCACCCGCTTGTTCGGCATGGATAGAAAGGCGTCCATGCTGATCGGTGCCGGCAGCGCCATTTGCGGTGCTGCCGCTGTCATGGCAGCCGAGCCGGTAGTTCGTGGACGCGCGGAACAGGTCACCGTCGCCGTCGCAACGGTGGTCGTGTTTGGCACCTTAGGCATTTTCCTGTACCCGGTGATCTTTCACCTGGGGATTTCATTCATTCCGTCCAATACCACAGCTTTTGGTATTTATGCTGGCTCAACCATCCACGAAGTCGCGCAGGTTGCCGCTGCCGCCAGCTCCATCAGCGCAGATACGGCAAACACCGCCGTCATCACCAAAATGGTGCGGGTCATGATGCTGGCTCCATTTCTCATCTTTTTGTCTGCCTGGCTTGCCCGCGATCCGGAGCATAACCAAGGTATCGCGCACGAACATCACGCTGGCGGCAAAAAGCACAAACTGGCTATTCCCTGGTTCGCCTTCGGCTTTATCGGCGTTGTCATCCTGAACTCCTTCATCCACCTGCCCAAGCCGATTCAGGGACCCGCCATTGATTTTGATACCTTGCTGTTATCCATGGCCATGGCAGCACTCGGTCTGGCAACGCACGTTTCCGCCATCCGTCAGGCGGGCATCAAACCCATCCTGCTCGCGAGCATCCTGTTTGTCTGGTTGGTTGTGGGCGGAGCACTCGTCAACGATGTGGCGGGACTCATCATCCATCACTAACCAGATATTCGCCCGAAATTTTGATGAATTTCGGGCGAATCGCAGCGCGCTGATCCTGACACAAGGATCATGACAGTCAAGTTGCTGAATTTGATTCAGGATTTGATTCAGGATTTGATTCAGGATTTGATTCAGGATTTGATTCAATTGCCATCATCCATCCGCGAACTTGCGCAACGATTCACACCGTTGCCTGTTTTATAAAAACATTCCTTTTGTCCTCTTGCACCTACCCCGGATAAAAAACAACAACATATTGTCAAATGGGCTTCCAGCGTGTTTTAATTCAGGACAACCTGCCCCAGGTATCATGGACATGAATGTTTTCCCGCTGTTATTCCGCCAACAATTCGCACCTGCTTTTCAGGATGGCCATGGTCGTGAAATCGGTTACCTGCGCATTTCCGTGGTTGATCGTTGCAATCTGCGCTGTCATTACTGCCGCCCGGAAACCGGACAGTTTCACGCGTTACCACGTGAAAAAATCCTGCGTTTCGAAGAAATCGAACGTGTTGCACGCCTTGCCATCAGCCTGGGGGTGGAAAAAATCCGCATTACCGGCGGGGAACCGCTTGTGCGCAAAGGGTTGATCGGTTTTATCGAGCGGTTGTCTGCACTGCCCGGCCTGCGCGACCTGACACTGAGCACAAATGCCGTATTGCTGAAACCGTATGCGCAACCGCTGTACGACGCCGGTGTAAAACGAATCAACATCAGCCTGGATACGCTGGACGCACCTACCTTTGCCCAATTGACGGGTGGACGAATCAGCGACGTGCTTGCGGGCATCGACGCGGCGCAGACAGCCGGCTTTACCCCTATCCGCATCAATGCCGTGTTGATGAAAGACAACAATATCACTCAGGCAACCGAACTGATTGATTTTTGTGCCCGCCAGCAACTCGAATTGCGCTTTATCGAACTGATGCCGATGCGTGAAGGCATGGATTGGCAACAGCACTATTACCCCATTTCCGCATTCATGGCACGTCCGGAAATCATCGAACGTATCAATTTTGACATCATCACCCCCCAAGGGAACGCTGCCGCGCGTTATTTTCCTCTGCGCGACGGCACGGGACGCGTCGGATTTATCGAACCCATGTCCCGGCATTTCTGCGCTGCCTGTAACCGCTTGCGCCTGACTGCCGACGGCAAATTGCGTCCCTGCCTGTCTGCTGACAACGAAGTGGACTTGCGCGCGAGCCTGCGCAACGCCAGCACCGACGACGACATTCTTCAACTTATCCGACAAACGACCGCCGGCAAACAGGCTACCAGCACCTATGTTTTTGACCAGAGTGGCCGACAACGCTCAATGATTGCCATCGGAGGCTGAGCCTTGCAAGAACATACCTCTGCCCCAAAAGACATTTCCCCGTCCCTGACCCATTTTTCCAGTTCCGGACGCGCGCGTATGGTCGACGTTTCCGGCAAACCGGATACGATACGCGTCGCCGTTGCCAGCGGTGTCCTGCGCCTCAAACCCGACACGTTACACCGCATTTATCACGGCGAAATCGCCAAGGGCGATGTACTCACCGTTGCCGATGTCGCAGGTGTCATGGCAGCCAAACGCACGCCGGACATCATCCCCATGTGCCATAGCCTGTCCCTGTCGGGCGTCGCACTGGAATTTGACCGCATCGACACCCTCGACGACACGGGTTGTGCCGCACTGACCGTAAACGCCACCGCACGCTGCACGGGGCAGACTGGCGTGGAAATGGAAGCCTTGTGTGCCGTGAGCGTTGCCCTGCTCACGGTCTATGACATGTGCAAAGCCATCGACAAAAGCATGCGTATCGAATCCATCCGACTGGAAGAAAAACATGGCGGCAGAAGCGGCAGTTGGCACCGTGCAAGCAACTGTGAGACACGGCCGTGATACAGATTCTGTTGTTTGGCCCCGTTGCCGATCTGGCCGGCACGCGCAAACTGGCGCTGGGTTACCTGCCGGGCATGACCTTGGGTGACGCGCTGGCTCAATTCGAAACCCGTTACCCACAAGCTGCCGCAGCCATCTCGTTTACAGCCATCAACGAAACGCAAGTGCGCGACCGGCAACACCTGCTGGCTGATCGCGACACACTGGCGCTCATGGCAGGGTTTTCCGGTGGATGACGCCTTGCATCACACCTCGCCCGTTCGCCTGCAACGCGATGATTTTTCCGTTGATGCCGAACTGACTCTGCTGCGCAATAATCGACCGAACGCCGGCGGACTGGCCTGTTTTGTCGGCTGCGCACGCGATTTTTCCGGCGAACATCGCGTACAACATCTGGATTTCGATGCCTATGACAGCATGGCGCTCAAGGTACTCAACATCTTGCGCGACGAAGCCATCGCACAATTCGGCCTCATCGACGCCCGCATCATCCACCGCACCGGCACCATCGCCGCGAGCGAGCAAATCGTCCTCATCGCCACCGCTGCCGAACATCGCGCTCCGGCATTGCACGCCTGCGAATGGCTCATTGATGAACTCAAACGGCGCGCGCCCATCTGGAAGCGCGAAACCACCCCGGAAGGACAATCATGGGTCACGCCACACCCTTGAATCGCCCTGCCCTGTTGGGTTTTACCGGCTATTCCGGTGCAGGAAAAACCACCCTGATTACCGCCATTCTGCCCGGTTTGCTGGCCCACGGTTTGCAGATAGCCGCCCTCAAACATACCCACCATCACCTTGCTCTGGGCAAACCCGGCAGCGACAGCTGGCGACACAAACACGCAGGCGCATCCGCCAGCCTGCTGCTTACCCCGGATCACCTGCAACTGATTCAAAATGCCGATACGCTGGACCAAACCGACCCCAGCGCATGGATTTCCCGTTACTGTGCCGATTTTGATCTGGTCATCAGTGAAGGATTCAGCGATGCGCCCTATGCAAAAATCGAAGTTCAACGCCATGCCTGCAACCCGCAACTGCGTTGCGCCGGGGATCCCAACCTGATCGCCATTGTCAGTGACATGCCACACACATCCACACTGCCCTGTTTTTCTCCCGACGATGTTGCCGGCGTGACCCGATTCATCCTTGACTGGTTGCGTCCCCATGCCGGATGATACACTGCCCTCAGCGCTGAACAACTGCACTGCGATTGTCCTCGCCGGCGGTCAATCACGCCGCATGGGGCGCGACAAAGCCAGCCTGCCCTTTGCTGACAGCACCCTGCTTCACACCGTCATCCAGCAACTGCAACCCTGGTTTTCCCATATATTGTTAAGCGTGCGACAACCCATTCCCGCTTGCGATTACCCGCAAATCAGCGACACAACACCACATGCCGGACCGCTTGCCGCCCTCGTCGATGCCCTCGCACACGTCGAAACCTCTTGGGCCTTCGTCACCGCCTGCGACATGCCGTTTGTCAATCCGGCACTCATTTCTGCGCTGGCAAAACGCCGCAGCAGCCAGCAAGCTGTGATTGCCGACATCGATGGTCACTGGCAACCCTTTGCCGCTTTCTACGCCAAAAACAGTTTACCCATACTGCACAACGCCTTGCAATCTGGCGAACACAGCCTGACCAGTGCCTTGCGCCGCCTCAACCCCGCTTGCGTATCCGCCAAAGACTTGCGTGACGCCGACCCTGCCCTGCGCAGTTTTATTGATATTGACACCCCGGACGACTGGTTACGCCACCACATCCCCGCCGCGTCACCGACACAGGACACCACCTCATGACCGAACACCTCGACTGGCAATCTGCCCAGCAAATCATCCTGCAACACACATCGCGCAGTGATACGGAAACCTTGCCACTAGAGCAATCCCTTCATCGCATACTGGTCGAAGACATTGTCGCCAACCGCGATCACCCGCCCTGTGACATCTCTGCCATGGACGGTTATGCCGTTCGCGCCACAGACATCGCCGCTACACCCGCCACCTTGAGCATCATCGAAGACATCGAGGCCGGCAAACGTCCCCGGCACACACTCGCCGCAGGGCAATGCGCCCGCATCATGACCGGAGCCGCCATTCCCGAAGGAGCCGATACGATCATTCGCGTCGAAGATACAGAATCAACCCCGGCAACGACTGACGCAACCACGCGCCAGGTACGCATTCTCGTTTCCGCACCATCCGGCACCGACATCCGCCTGCGCGGCGAACACTTGCGCACCGGCAACACCGTCCTGACTGCCGGCACCGCCATCACCCCCGGCGTATTCGGCATGCTCGCCATGCTGAAACAGGCGCAGGTAAGGGTGTTTCAGCAACCCCGCGTCGCCATCCTGTCCACCGGCGACGAGCTGGAAGGTCTGCACGACCCGTTCGATCCGGACAAAACTCCCGACGCCAACAGCCACAGCCTGCTGGCACAACTGCAGGAAATCGGCATTCATGCCACGCTGCTCGGCATCGCCCGCGACACACCACAAACGCTCGATACCGCGATACGACAAGGGTTAGGCTACGATGTCCTGCTCATTTCCGGCGGTACGTCGGTGGGTGTTCACGATTATGTCCGTCCGGTGCTGGAGACTTTGGGCGTCAACATGCTGTTCTGGCGCGTCGCCATTCGCCCCGGACACCCTGTTGCCTTCGGCGCGACCAAGTCCACACAGGTATTCTGTCTGCCCGGCAACCCGGTTTCCAGCATGGTCTGTTGTGAACTGTTTGTTTTGCCTGCCCTGCGTGCCAGAATGGGGCATCAGACCCTGTTCCGGCGCACACTCGCAGCCACATTAAGCCAACGCATCAAACACAAACCAGGCCGCACCGATTTCCAGCGCGTCACCTTGCAACAACACGCCGACGGCTGGCTCGCCACGCCCATCGTCGATCAAGGCAGCGGTAGCCTGCTCTCCATGGCACAAGCCGACGGACTGGCCATCGTTCCGACAGAAAGCAAGGGACTGGAAGCCGGTGATAAAGTTACCGTACAATGCTTCCATCACTTACTCTGGACGGCACAAGCATGACGCAACACATCGCCCGTATCGGCATCGTCACTGTCTCCGACCGCGCCAGCCGTGGCGAATATCAGGATTTGGGCGGTCCGGCGATTCATGACTGGCTGACGCAAGCACTCGCCTCACCCTGGCGACCCGTCACCCGACTGGTGCCAGACGAACAGGCGCAAATCGAAGCAGCGTTGTATGAATTATCCAATAACGAACACTGCTGCCTCATCGTCACCACCGGCGGCACCGGCCCGGCACGGCGCGATGTCACTCCCGAAGCCACCGAAGCCGTGTGCGACAAAATGCTGCCCGGATTCGGCGAACTGATGCGCGCCGCTTCGCTGAACATCGTGCCGACGGCCATCCTGTCGCGCCAGACTGCCGGCATCCTCGGCCGCAGCCTGATCGTCAACCTGCCCGGCAAACCATCCGCCATCGCAGATTGCCTGCATGCCGTTTTTCCGGCCATCCCCTACTGCATCGACCTGATCGAAGGCGATTACCTCGAAACACATACCGACTTTTGTGCCAGCTTCCGCCCGGCACATGCCCGCAAAAAACATGCTTGAGATTCAAGCTTGAATCCATGTATCATCTCAACATTGACGATTCAACATTGACGATGTGATAACGGTTATATGGCGTAATCATGCTGCCCAATGAAATTTCCGGAAAAAACAACCGTCGCCCGCGGACGCTCGACGAGGTAGTTCAGATGGGTGCGCGTCATGGAGACATTGATGGCTTCCTGCGCGAATTCCTGGATGAATTTTATATGGAACAGGACATGACTGTTCGCGCAGCCATGTTGGCTGAACGACCGGAACTGATCGATAATGTACGCACCAATGCCTATCTTGCTGCGGTTGCCGAGCATCTGGCGTTAAAGAACAAACTGAATATTCCGGAGTGGGCGGTCGATGACAGTCGATTTTTAAAACGACCTTACTTTCCATGCGGGTTGGAATCGCTTAAAGCCACCTTGCTGGCCGAAAGTCCTGTTGCCTTTCGTCGCAGAATGATTTTTGTTGGCAACGATCCGTTGTATCGCCCACGAAGGGGTGCCTGAAATGGCACTATTGAGCAAACAAGATATTCTGCGTGGCCTGGAAAAGATTGACGCCGCAGCAAAGTGAAACAGCATCATGATCGATCTCTCGATCTCATGACCGGCCACACAACACGTGGCATGGTAATTGCTTGAATCATCGCGGTCATGTCATTTTTGCTACATCCAAAATATAAGGGGTCCACCATGAAAATCTGGCTCAGCCTGCTACTGCTACTGATCACCACCGCCACGCATGCCGCCACGCTCACCATTGCCGCTGCCGCCGACCTGAAATTCGCCATGGGCGATTTGATTCACGATTTCAAACAAACGCATCCTGATGCCGTCATCAACACTGTCTACGGCTCATCCGGTAACTTTTATACCCAAATCACTCAAGGTGCGCCCTACGATGTGTTTTTTTCCGCCGATGTTCGCTACCCAAAACTGCTGGAACAGGCCGGTAAAACCTCATCTCCCGTCGTGCCCTACGCCTTTGGCCGCCTCGTATTGTGGAGCAACAGCATGGACGCCAGCAAAATGACACTGGCCAGTCTCACCAACCCCGCCATCACACACATCGCTGTCGCCAACCCGAAACACGCTCCCTATGGACAACGCGCCGTGGAAGCGCTGCATGCGGCGGGCGTCTGGTCACAGGTTGCGCCCAAACTGGTCTATGGTGAAAATATTTCCCAGACCACTGAATTTGTGCAAAGCGGCAATGCACAGGTCGGCCTGATTGCGCTTTCGCTCGCCATGAGCCCGAAACTGGCCAGCCAAGGCAAATACTGGCTGATTCCCGATACGATGCATTCGCCGATGGAACAGGCTTATGTCCTCACCGACCATGCCAAAGGCAATCCACTGGCACAGCAATTCGTGACCTATCTGGCCAGCCCTGCCGGGCAGGCAATATTCATCAAATATGGATTCACGCTGCCCGACAAACAATAATCTGCAGTTCACGCCCATCATTTCACCTCATGTTACTCTCCCCTGACGACTGGCAAGCGCTGCTGCTGACGCTGAAACTGGCGACGACAGTCACTGTGTTGCTGCTGTTGCTCGGTACACCGCTGGCCTGGTGGCTGGCGCGCAACCCGTGGAAATGGACGCGAGCGCTGGGCGCGCTGGTCGCATTGCCGCTGGTATTGCCTCCTTCCGTGCTCGGATTTTATCTGTTGTTGCTCATGGGGCCGAATGGTGCTTTGGGAAAGTTCGTGCATGCGCTGCATCTTGCCGCCCTGCCCTTCACCTTCAATGGCCTGATCGTGGCTTCCCTGCTTTATTCCATGCCCTTCATGGTGCAACCGCTACAAAGCGCGTTTGAATCTCTGGGCAACCGACCGCTCGAAGTCGCGGCCACGCTGCGCGCCAGCCCGTTGGATGCCTTTTTTACCGTCGCACTGCCCTTGACCTTGCCCGGATTCATGACCGCCATCATCCTCACCTTCGCCCATACCGTGGGTGAATTCGGTGTGGTGCTCATGATCGGCGGCAACCTTCCAGGCATTACCCAAGTGGCTTCTGTCAGCGTGTTTGACCATGTTCAGTCGCTGGAATACCATGCGGCGTCCCGCCTGGCCGCCATCATGTTGTTGTTTTCGCTGCTGGTGCTGATTCCGGTCTACGGTTGGCGCGCGCACCGTGAGAACGCACACCATGACTGACGCCACACGCATCGAAGCAAAATTTTATCTGCCACGGCGCGATTTTCTGCTCGATGTGCAATTCACCTTGCCCGCTCAGGGCATTTGCGCCATCTTCGGTGTGTCCGGATCGGGCAAAAGCACCTTGTTGCGCTGCATCGCCGGACTGGAGCGCGTCCCCGGCGGCTACTGCAAGATTCAGCAACACGTCTGGCAAGACGGAAAAATCTGGCTGCCCGCCTGGCGTCGTCCGATCGGCTATGTTTTTCAGGAAGCCAGCCTGTTTTCGCACCTCACTGTCGAACAAAACCTGCAATACGGCCTGCGCCGCATCCCCACACAGCAACGCGGCGATGTTTCCCGCATGACCCAAATGCTCGACATCGAACACCTGTTGCCGCGCAAACCGCAAAAACTGTCCGGCGGCGAACGCCAGCGCGTCGGCATTGCCCGCGCACTGGTGATGCAACCCCAACTGCTATTGATGGACGAACCGCTGTCCGCCCTCGACGATGCACGCAAACAGGAAATACTGCCCTATCTGGAGCGCCTGCGCGATGAGATGTCCATTCCCATTCTGTATGTCACCCACAGCCAACACGAAGTCATGCGTCTGGCGGATCATCTTCTGTTGCTCGAGCAAGGCCGCATCCTGCTCAACAAACCGTTGCCGGAAGCGCTTGGTCAACCCGGATCACCCTTTTCCTCATATCAGGACGCCAGCACCCTGCTCCACACCCACGTCGCCGAAATCAACACCACATGGCAACTCGCCCGCATGGCGTTTCACGATGGCAGCCTGTGGCTGCGCAACGAAAACCTGATCATCGGGCAAGCGGTGCGTCTGGAAGTGCTCGCCCGCGATGCGAGTCTGGTGCGCGAACACCCGCAACACACCAGCATCCAGAACATCCTGCCCGCCACCATCACCCGCATCGACAACGGCAATCATCCGGCACTGGCACTGGTCACCGTCCATGTCGGCACCACTCGTTTTTTGGTACAGATCAGTCATCGCGCCGCTCACGACCTGCAACTCGCCCCCGGCCAAAACTGGTGGCTGCAAATCAAGACTGCCGCATTGCTGCGGTAGGCAGAACTGAAAGCGTTATATTTCCGCTGGTTCATCCACCAAATCCGTGATCACGGCTCTTTTCTCGTTCTTGCAGAACTTCCAGTGCGCGCTCAAGCACAGCGCGATCAGCCATGTCTTTGTCGCGCATGGTCTGCTTGGTACGGAGCAAGCCTTCAAGATTAATGGTGCGGATAAGCAATCCGTCCATATCGACTGTCTCGCTATATTGCTTCAACGTCTCGTAGGTCTCGCCACAGGCATTGAGCATAATGTCCACCACAAAAGCGTCGGCAACCCGAATGTTTCCGCCTTCGTTGAACCATGCCGGATCAATATCCTTGGCGGCCTGATCCGGCAGCACCATGAGCGCTTTACGCACTTTTCGTCCGGACTCTTCTGTCGCGGGAACCAGAACGTCGATATCGGTGGTGGCTCGATGATAACCGTGCGCAAACAGTGCATAACCGCCAATAAGCAAGTAATCAACTTCCTGCTGATTCAAGGAAGTAATCAATGCCTTGAGGTCTTCAAGTGTGGCCGGACGGCAATATTCCTCCATCAAGCACGCTCCAGCGCGATTTCGGCCATGTGCACTGCCAAGCATTCTTGGTCATAGCGATTGGCCTCTTCATGCGTCTTGAAACGGATTATACCTTTTGGAATAAAAGTCTGGCTACCAGTGGGCAAACGATGCAATTCATCGTTGAAACGTGCTCCTTCGCGCAGCAATGCAGCAGATGCAGAAAAGCTTATCGGATGTTCTTTGCGGTGGCCAACGGTACGCATATTGCTTATTCCTATATTAATCAGAAATTACAAATTATGGTTTAAACCGATTCTTGCGTATTTTACGCATGTTAATCACGAAATGCTGTGCTGTTTGAATTAACTCTTAACCATTACGAACGAAAACCTAAAAATCAATCGCAAAAATACCCGATATTCCTTTTGCTTTTATCCAGCATGCGCCGCATCGTGCGCACCAATAAAAAACCCGCGCACACGGCGCGGGCCAAAACAGTTGTTGCAACAACCCGATGAATCAGAACGGGTAGAAACGCAAGCTGGTCTCAACCATGTTGTCAGACGCAGAAGGCGACAGGGTACCGTAAGCGCCACTTGCTGCCACATTGAACGCATCGACCGTGGTATGCGAATATTGCAGGCCCAGTTTGGCTGCACCATAACTGCCCTTGTATACCGCCCACCACAGACCGACGGTTTCTTGCGTTACGCTTTTCAGGTCATAAGGGCTGTCCGGCAGCGAAGATGCAGCGGCGAGCATGGATGCGCCCGGATTCGCTACAACATTGTCGCCATAGCCGTACAATTTGCCACCTGATGAGAAGGTAGATCCCTGAACGCTATCCTGACCGATATCCATGTACACATCCATCTTGGGGTTGACGTGCCAGATGATGCCGCCCAATACCGACGCACTGTTCAGCGGATGCAGCTCGCCGTTCGATGCGTAGGTCGCATCATTCAGGCCGGAGGTGCCGTAACGTCCCAGACCAGCGCCGTACAAGGCACTGAACTTGACATCCAGTGTATTGGGGATGGCCGGGATCACCGCACCGACGCCAACACCACCGGTCCAGTCGCTCTGATTGGCCCCCGCGACATTGGCATTGCTGTAGGTGCTCTGGAAGTTGGTCAGGATGCCATACACTTCATAATGGCCATAATCGGTTTCAGCCGCCAGTTTGCCGATGATGTCCGGATATTTGTTCACCGAATAATTACCATACATTCCTGCGACGTTAGGCGTCAACAAACCGCCAGGGCCGGCTGGTAAAGAAAATGAATTCGACAGACCACCAGGCATAGGGCCACCAACACCCGCAGATTGCGCATTTTCCAACGAAACCGCCGCCCAGAATTTCTTGTCCCAGTCTTTCACGACACGAATCTGCGCCTGACGGGCCCACACGAAACCGGGCACGTACTGTGCGTCAATCGTGAGCGGGATTTCTTCGTTGCGTGGCGTAATGCCCTGCGTGTTCAAGGTCGCCAGCGTCCAGGTCTGGCCGGCGAGCAAATGCCAGCCGGTATCAAACCAGTCAATATTGGAATACAAATGCCGCACGCGCATGGTATACGAGTTGCTTTCGTTGGAATTGGCTGTTGGAGAGTCACCCAACCAGTCCGTTTCGTAGTAGCCGGTAACCAGCGTGTTCGGGTCCACATTGCCTTGCGCCAGCACCGCGAAGCGGGACTGGCGAGCGGTCATGCGAAACTCGGACTGGTTGTAATACCCTGCATTCGCTTGCTGAATCTGGGCGGAGGTCAAAGCAATACCGTCGGGATTGGGGTTGAACGCAATCTTCGAAAACGGCGAGTTGATATCGGCCTGCAGGCTGCTGGAGCGATACGCATTTTCCTCTGCGAGGAAGCCACCGAAGGTGACCGTTACGCCGTGCATCTTGAACCCGGCCTGATTGGCATACGTCGTCGGCATCGCGCTGGTCGGCTGCGTACTGTACGACTGAATCCTGCCCACGATGTCCTTGTTCTCGTTCTTGACCTCAGTCGTTTGCGTTTGCAGGTCCTGCAAACGTTGCTCCAACTGCTGAATCTGTTGCTGCATCTGCTGCAACTGGTCATTGGTACTGTCGGCGAATGCCACAGGCGCCACACCGGCGGCCACAACGGCAGCAACCAACAGGCTTAATCTACTACGCATAAAATGGTGTTTAGACACGAACTTCCCCTTCTATTAAACATCGCAAAAAACCCGGCCCGGCCACATTCGGCCAGCCCGGAATCCAGCTGCGGAGTATAAAAGGCAAGTTCCCCAAAACTGTGAGTGTCACAAAAAATTCACATGGGGAATGTTGCCTTATCACAACACCTCAACAACGCCTGAATAAACATGCCAACAAATATTATTAGAATATATTATTAGAAATATAAGAGATTTGTCTCCAGAGGTTCACACGTCCATTCCGGATCTACGGAACCATTCTTTCTTTTGATTGTCCAGCTCATTGTTACCTAATTCTTCGATAGAGTCAACCCTGGTATACGACCGAACTGGTCTGCCGAGCCGTTTTCAAACGAAACGCGCCGACCCCATGACATCGTAGCTGGAAAACAGGCAATTCAGAAAACACCCGATTCTGCCAGAAAAGCCGGAAGTTGCACGCAAGACTTTGCTGTATAAGGAATTGTTCAGCGCTTCCCCAAAATCAAAATCAATGAGATATGTTGGCAACCTGATTGATGAAAGCAGTATCGACGGGATCAAGTTGCTCGGTTCTGGCGATGATACGCCCCGTTCTGTCCAGCAATACGATTTCGATATTGTGACTGATTTCGCCATTCTGGCGGGTTCGATAAGAAACACCCAATGATGCTGCAAATGCGCGCACATCGCCATGCTCGGGGCGGGCAAGACGCCAGGTTGGTGCGGCGAGGTGATGCATATCGGCCATCATGGCGAGTTTTTGTACGGTATCCTGTTTTGGGTCAAAACTAATCATGACGACCGGTGGTGCGGAGTGACCGCTTTTTTGTTTTGCCATGGCACGAATCCGTTTAATGGTTTCGACATTCAGTGGACACGCCGTTTTGCAGGAAGCGTACATCATGCTGACGATAACAGGATGTCCGCGTAACGCGTCGAAGGTGAATGTGTTGCCATTCTGATCGCGCAAAGCAAGAGGCGTCTGGTAAATCGAATCATTTGGTAATGCCGGCGCAGGCGAATTGGGCAGGGTTGCTGCCTGCACCCAAATCAGGCACAACATAAGAGACAACACGGTGATTGTTTTTTCAAACGGTGTCATGGTACATTCTCCTGCGGCAGGTCGCGAACACAGCGAAAGCCAATGTTGTTGGATACGTCCGATGGTTGCATGGCAGAAAGCGCCGCCACGCGCATCATGAGCGGGTAGTCGGATCGGTCATTAAAAGCCAGCGCTGATCCGCCACACAACTGCAACAGATTTTGCTGGTCGGGATTGCGCGCATCTGCATTGAGAAATAACGCAGCGTAATCATTCACCCATTCCCAGACTAATGTGTTCATGTCGTACAGACCGTAAAAATTGGCCGGATGTTGTTTGATGGCGCTTGCAATCTGTCCGGTACGATTCAGAATGTCACGCAACAAAGTTGCGTGACGAGATGAACTGTTACGCGCGTCATTGTGATACCGGTTTGCGGCAGCAGCGTATTCCCACTCATACCAAGTCGGCAGGCGCGCGTTTTCACTGGCGCAATAGGCGCGGGCAGCAAACCAACTGATCTCGGTAACGGGACTTCGCGGGTCGATGTTGACGCCCGGCGTCAATGGGGTTTGCCATGTCCCCAGATAGGGGCCTGTAGCATACAACGGTGAAATTTTGTCACGCTGCCAAGCCGGATGGGTTTGCACAAAACCCTGATAATCTGCCTCGGTCACCAGTGTCATTCGCATAAGAAAAGGTACAATCCGAATGGAAACCTGCGCACCATCGAGTGCGAGATGGCTGACAAAATTTCCTCCCGGCAAAAGGAGATACGTTGCTTCTGGCGCAGCGAGAACTGAACCGGACAGTAACGTTGTGACAACCAGAATCAGGTGGCACAAGCTTTCAGTCATGAGAGATTCAGTGCGTTTTGGCATTGGCGTTCCGAATGGCTTTGACATTTTCCACCGTTACGATTCCTCCTTGATTATTGAAGTTGTTTAACACATACGTCAGTACGTGCGCAATTTCAGCGTCGGTTAACTGATTGCCAAAACTCGGCATCACTGATTCATAACCCGTATTATTAACGGTGATTTTTCCATGTAATCCATGCAATACGATACCGATGGCGCGTTGGTGATCAGAA
Organism: Pseudomonadota bacterium; assembly: GCA_021790515.1. Classification (GTDB taxonomy): domain Bacteria; phylum Pseudomonadota; class Gammaproteobacteria; order Burkholderiales; family Sulfuriferulaceae; genus Sulfuriferula. The sequence goes on along the minus strand of JAJYHV010000033.1, from coordinate 7,919 downwards.
TTAAGAAAATCTGACATGGCCAGAGGAGGAAATGCGCCTGGCAACCCCATGGCATCGGCTTGGTGACAAGCCGAGCAGATTTGGGTAAAGATGCGTTTACCATCGACAAACGGATCTGAGATGGTGGCAGGTACGGCAGGTGCAAACTTGGCCTCGCCGGAAACAGGACCGCTTGATATTTTGTGATACAGCGTCGGATTTGGTGCTCCGGTAACGACCAGTTGACCCAATGCACCTTGCATGAAGGCGCGGGTAATTGAATGATCAACCAATAGGTAGGTTCCCGGTACCAGTGTGCTTAATTGAATCATTGTGGCGCCACCGGCAGGAATCAATGTGGTTTGGACATTGTGATTGATCAAACTGGCACCTTCAACGCTGACATCGTCAAAAATCTGACCGATGATGTGGAAACTGGATACCAGATTGGGTCCGGCATCACCAACAAATAACCTGACTTTATCCCCTTCTTTGCTGGTTAGCGCATTGGCGCCGGTCAACGAATTCTCACGCCCGTTGAACAGGACATAGGTAGGCTCTTCCAGCAACAATTTCTTCATGTCGAAAGTGGACAGGCCCGGCGTATGGTAGGGTTCGGTGGTATAAAAATCGCCTTGCACGACATAATATTCATGATCGACTTTTGGCAATCCCTGTTTCGGTTCAACCAAAATCAACCCATACATGCCGTTAGCGATGTGCATGGGGACTGGCGGGGTAGCGCAGTGGTAAATGAAAATGCCGGGGCGCATGGCTTTGAAGCTGAATACACTCTCATGCCCCGGAGGTGTCACGGTGGCGGCCGCACCGCCGCCTGGCCCCATGACAGCATGCATGTCGATATTGTGCGACATGTGCGAAGCCGGGTCGTTGCGCAAATGCAATTCAACAGTATCCCCCTCGCGCACCCGCATCAACGGACCGGGTACCGAGCCGTTGAACGTCCAGAAGTTATAACGCACGCCGTCGGAAATTTCCTTGACCACTTCTCTGGTTTCCAGCCGGACGATCACGCGCGCGGGATAGTTGCGATGAATGGCGGGCGGCACGTTGGGTGCGCTGACTAAAGTTTCTTCGATAACCGGCAGCGCTGCGGCAGAACCATCGGCTCGTGCAATTGGGCTCAGGCAAGATAACAATGCAATTAACAGGAAACCTTGTGTTGCCGAAAATCTGACCGGGTTTTTCATGGTGAGCTCCATATGCAAAGATTAAATACATACCGAATCGATATCGAATGTGCAGGCAGAATGTCGCCATCCTTGTTTATTGGGCCAGCACCCACTTGACCATTTCTGTCGTTTGAGCCATGCTGAGCTGCGGGTGCGCGCTCATGGCAATGCCGCCAGTGACTGCATTCCAGTGACCATTTCCGCCTTTGATGATTTTTGCAGCAAGCATGTTGATCGTGGCTGCCGACGCCTGATTGCCATGGTAATGTTTGGCGATATCCTTGAATGCAGGGCCAATGATTTTATGATCGACTGAATGGCAGTTGAAACAGTCACTATGTGACAACAGGTCTTTGGCTTTCAAATCGCTTCCGGCAAATGTCGGTGCGGACAATCCAATCAAGGCAAACAGTAAAACAATATATTTCATGGCAATCTCCGTGTTGATGAATGGTTATGACCGCTATCATGTACAGATATATATGACAATTGGTCAATACGGCGGACAAAGACATCCCCCGATGCCCAATTTAATGACAGAAAAGAAGCTTGTCCTTGACCCAGGTCAATTTTTTCTTTTCATCCGCAATGCGAGTAACGTTGAACGCAAAGTGGGCAAGGTGGTGGATAAGATGGTGGGTAAGATGGCGGGTAATAATTGCTTATCGGGTCAGTTGCGCATAAAGAAAGGAAAGATTCCTTGGAAGTTGTGATGGTTTGCGAATGACAGTGAAATTTTCTTTGCCAAAGATATGTGGTAAATAGTCGTGCGCATCCTGATCGATAGTGATGCAAAATGGTCGTATTCCCATTTTTTTTGCACTCAAAATGGCATCACGGGTATCTTCAATGCCATATCGTCCTTCATAGTGATCGCTGTCATTGGGTTTCCCGTCGCTGAGCAGCAGCAGCAGGCGTTCTCGGGTTTTTTGCCGGGAGAGTATTGTTGTCGCATAACGGATGGCAGCGCCCATGCGGGTGTAATGTGCAGAGGCAATCTGGTTGATGCGGCCACGAATACCGGCATCATAGACTTCTTCAAAAGATTTCAAGGGATAAAGGTGAATGTTGGTGCGCAATTTTGAATTGAAACCATATAACGCAAAGCGGTCATGGATATCAGAAAGCGTTTCGGCAAACAAGAACAGGCTGTCGCGAATGGCATCAATGATACGATAATTTTCGCCGGCCCACGCCTCTGTGGAAAGCGATAAATCGGCCAGCAACAGACAGGATAGATCCCGTTCGTGTTTGCGTTGATCCAGATAAAAGCGGTTGTCGCTATCCGTTCGATGAGACAGATGACGGATAAATGGGTCAATGTCAATCTCCAGACCATCTCTTTGTGCTTTCAACCGCTGCCGCACAGGTAATAAGGCGGCAAATTGCCGCCGTAATCGACGCTGAAGCGTCAGCAAATGTTCTGGCAGTGCACAAGGTGCATTATTTGCCATGGGTTGCAATTTGACACAGCATTGATTGATGCGCCGCTCACGGGTTCGATAATCCCATTCCGGCAGCAGCATTTCATCGCTGCCTAGCGCAGAAGTGTCGATATGGCGCGTTGGTAACTCCAGTGTCATGCGCAATGATTTTGCGGTGCGCTGGCTATCTGTCGCAATGGATATTTCATCCAGGTCATCAGCGGCCTGAACGAGGTTATCATCATCGTTTTCGGAAGTTTCATGCTCGACGCGGGCATATTCGCCCCAGCTGAAAATGGACTCTGGGTGAAAGAGTAATAATCCGCCTTTTCGCTTGGGTAGTTCGACACGACGGGACGTGCGTCGTATTTCGTCTTTTTGTTGGGCGTTGTGGTCTGTATGGGTGGAATCTTGCTCATTTTCTGCCAGAAAGACCTCATTACTTGATGACGCAGGCCGCAACCACAGCAACACCGGGGCGTGCGACCAGCGCGCTGATGGCAATTGTTTGATGCTGCCGGGTACCAGCAGCGCCTGGCGAATAGCATGTTCCAGTCGTGCTGCGTCTTCCGGTAATTTCTCAATTGATGGACGACGGCGGATTTCTGCTTGAACCAGTTGCGTATAATCGGCCGCCAGACCCGGGTAATTTTCAATCAGCCATTGTGTTGCCTGCTGATTGTGCTGGAGCCAGGGCAGATGCGTGCGATTGTCGACGGCACATAGTGCAGCAAGCCAGAAATACAGTTTCCGGTTGAGCGCGGCATCAGAATAATAGTCAATGATTGGAGGCAAACGCAAGGCTTCATGATCCACCCAAGCCAAATCTTCTTTGCGATCGCTTCCGGCCAGAATCTGTAACCAGTTACGTCGCGCCTGATGCAGGGTAGCGGAACCAGCCTGCACCATGAGAGCATGATTGCCGCCCAAAGCACGAAACAGAATCGCAGTGGCGCGAGATAGTTGCGACAGGTTAACCGCTGCGTCAGGAAAACGATTGTTTGCCCAATGGGTGACGAGACGATGCCAGGCCAGGCCAACTTTTTCTTCCACAAAAGTCAGCCAGCAAAAACGGCGCTGACAATATTTGCCAGCGCATTGACAATTTCCGGTTCATCACTCAGGCATTCTGTAATGGCAGCCTGGCAGGCACGACGAGGTTCACAACCAGATTGGATCAATCTGGCGGCATTGACCAACAGTCGCGTGCCGGGTATTTCTTCCAAATCATGATTTGCCGTATTGCGCAAGGCTTGCGCCAGCGTGACGAGTTGTTTGGCGATGGCGGCTGAAATACCCGATTCGGTTTGCACAATTTCCGCTTCGCGTGCGGCGTTCGGAAAGTCGAATGTGAGCGCAACGAAGCGCTGGCGAGTGCTGGGCTTTAATCCTTTGAGTAAATGCTGGTATCCGGGATTGTAGGAAATCACCAGCATGAACTGAGGGTGCGCAGACAAAATTTCGCCAGTACGATCGATGGGCAGGATGCGTCGGTTATCGGATAGTGCGTGTAAAATGACTGTCGTATCTTTGCGCGCTTCAACTATTTCATCCAGATAACAGATTCCACCGTAGCGTACTGCCTGGGTTAATGGACCATCGACCCAATAGGTACCCGAATGATTAATCAGGTGACGGCCGATCAAATCGGCGGCGGAAAGGTCGTCATGGCAGGAAACCGTATGGATGGTCAATCCGAGACGTGCCGCCATATGTTCGACAAAACGGGTTTTTCCACAACCGGTAGGCCCTTTGATGAGCACAGGCAAACGATTGTGGTATGCCTGCTCAAACAACGAAATTTCATTCTCATTGGAAAAATAAGGCGGTGGAGCAATGTGAGTATCTGTTGTTGGCGGGATGCTCTTCAAGATATTGTTCGAGGCGTTATTCATGGCTTAGTCCGGTTTAGTGATGGTAAACAAAAGCGATGGTACCGCCAATGGTCAATAGCCAGGCACTCATTAAAGCGCGCCAGACAAAACGGGTATGGCGCAATCCCATGAAATAATCCGCGATCATTTGCCCTTTGATGAGCGTGAGCAACAATACTGCGAGCATCAAGGCTGGTTTGGCCGTCCCGGCACCAAGAATGTAGGATGCGACGGTAAAAACAAGCAATAAAACCCAAGTGATGGTGGCTGAAACATTAGGGAAGCGCTGATTAACCCCCACACGGTCGCGACGGTGGCTTGGCGGGTTGAAATGCAAGGCGCGACGTGCAGTCAAGGGTTATTCTCCTTGACAAGCGGCGCAACACGGCAGTTCGCCCGCCAAGCCCCGTCCCCATGGGTTGCAACCAAATCGCGCGCTCGCTTCGCCGACCTCCTTGGCATCGTAGTCCCGGCTACGACCTTCGTCGTTCGTCTCGCGATCATCGCAATTTGGTCTGCTTTGCTCCTCGTGGAGGAGTTAATCAGCGCTTCCTTAAGTAATGGCATAATGCGCTTCCTTAATGCATGACATAAACAAGTGCAAACAGCACAACCCACACCAGATCGACCATATGCCAGTAAGATGCCCCCGTCTCTACACCGGTGTGATTTGCAGCTGAATACCGCCCTTTATAAGCCTTGTAAGTCACGACAGACAGGATAATCATCCCCATGACAACATGCATGAAATGAAAGAACGTCAAAGACAGATAAAACATGTCGAACAAATTGCTGGAAAGCGTAATGCCGCGTGAGGCATCCTGATGAAATTCGATCAGTTTAAGCAATAAAAACATGGCACCAAATGACATGGCTGCCGTTAACCAATAAGCGCAGATTTGCCGTCGGTCATTCCGGATAGCCTGTGTGGCGCGCACCACAAAATAGCTGCTTGTCAACAACAACCATGTGTTGATGAAACCGAACACTCGGTTGATGGCAAGCTGCGCGGCATCAAACAACGCAACATGGGTACTGCGGGCAACAGCGTAAGCAATAAACAATATCCCGAATACGACCAATTCAGCGAAAATGAATATCCAGATAGCCAGATCCCCCGGCAAAGGATCCGGCATATCAAGGGAGACATTGGCGGTAGACATTTTTTTATGCCTTTAGCGCTTTTTTGGCTTCATCGTCATAGGTATATTCGCCAGCGACGAAAAAGCTGCTCAGGTAAGTCAACAATCCAAGAAGGAATACAGCGCCACCCGCTTCACGAATCTCGAAAAATACCCGTGATTTTTCTTGCACCTGCATAAAGGGCAATGGATTATCAATGGCGCGCTGCAAATAAACTGTGACAATACCTGCCCCGGTGAGTGCAAGCACCATCACGCCCATACTGAATGCCATGATCCAAAAACCCAGCATTTCCCGGTGTTGCGCTGCCAGGCTGTTTGCGGTGCGCCCTCTCAGTAGCGGCATGGCATAAGAAATGATGGACAGAGCGATCATGGCATAAGCACCAAAAAATGCCAGATGACCATGTGCAGCAGTGAAGTTGGTGCCATGCGCGTAATATTGTACCGGCGCCAGCGTTATCATGAATCCCCACAAACCTGCACCAAGAAATGCCATGATAGGGGTCGCTTGTGCCCATAACATGGCTGCCTTGTTGGGGTGCTCACGTCGGCGTTGAGCCAGTATTTTGAAAGCAAACACAATCAACATAATGAATGGAATAGGTTCCAAAGCAGAAAACACTGAACCCAACCATATCCAGTACGCTGGTGCGCCAGTGTAATAATAGTGGTGCCCAATGCCGATGAGGCCGGAAATCAATGTCATGGCGATAATGATATAAATCCATTTTTCAACAATTTCACGGTCAATACCGGTGATTTTGATCAGTATGAAACCCAATAATGATCCCAAGATAAGTTCCCAATCACCTTCTACCCATCCGTGCACGACCCACCACCAACCATAACTGGCTTTCACCGTGTCAACCGGGAAATAGAATGCAGGTAAAAACAGCAACGCCAACCCCCACAAACTACCGACCAGAATCAAATTGATGGATGTTTTACGTCCTTTTATCAAGGTCATAGTAATATTGAACAGAAGCGACAGTGCAACCAGAACAATACCGATTTTGGTCGGTAACGGTTGCTCCAGATAACCTCGGCCCATGGTCGGCAAGATGGCGTCGCCGGTCATTGCTGCCAGTTTCGAGTAAGGTAAGAGGAGGTATCCCAACAGCGTGGCGGCAGCAGCGACAAAAAACACCCAAAAAGTAATCAGCGCCAGTTTCGGGCTGTACAATTCAGTTTGCGCTTCTTCAGGCACGATAAAATAAGCAGCCCCCATGAACGCCATTAACAACCATACAATCAAAAGGTTGGTATGGCTCATGTGTACGATATTGAATGGTAGTGCGGGAAACAAAAAAGAGCCATCCAGATATTGCATGCCTGCAATCAACCCAAACACAATTTGACCGGCAAATAAAAGTAACGCCGCAATAAAATATGGCTTGGCCACCTGTTGCGATTGGTAGTTCATAATTCCTCCTTCAAACTAAAACAAAATGCAATTGAGGTTGACTTGGTTAACCTTGAATGTTGGGTGGCCAGTTATTAGTGTCAATGTTGGACAACCATTGCATATAAGCAACCAAATCATCGATTTGATCGTTCGTGAAGTGAAAATTCGGCATCTGTCTCCTGCCCGCGACCCCTGTTGGCTGTGACAGTATCCATGCTTTGATGAAATCAGGGCCGCGGCGTTTGTATACATTGCCAAGCTCCGGCGCAAAATAAGCGCCTTCTCCATTGACCGTATGGCAGCCCATGCAATCATTGGTATCAAACAGATATTTGCCACGAGCAACAGCCGGAGTTATTCGATCCGCGTGATCACGTATGGGAATGCGTTGCCAAGTATCATAGGTAAGCGCCAGATAAATAACGAGAAAAAACCCTGCGCCTCCCAAAAAAATGTTGCGGGCCATGGCTTTGGTGAACACCTGTTGCATGATAGGCTCCTTCGATTGAACAATTTACGGTGTTCAGTCTCGCGCGCAGAGCAAACAGTGTCTTTGATTTATATCAAGATACAAAAATTTTTTTATCCGCCTTAAGGAAGCGCTGCTTTACTCCTCGTGGAGGAGTAAAGCAGCGCTTCCCTAGTGCGTCGCACCAGTCTTGTGCTTCAATCTCACGCGCCTTGTCGGCAGCCATGGCCTTGTAGCCGTCATCAAGCGATGTATCCAGCACATATGGGCGACATATGGGCGGAGCAAATCCTCGATGAACTGGCTCATGCGCCGCTTGCCAGTCGTCCGGTTCAATCCTTCGTATACCGCTTCATCAAGCGTGATTGTCATTCGCTTATGCATCATAATCCTCCTTAAATACGTTGTATGCATAACGTACTCCATCACA
>JAJYHV010000077.1 GCA_021790515.1 Pseudomonadota bacterium | reverse complement strand
GCCTGTGAAGTGAACGGTGCGGTAATGCCGTCAGCAGCAGGAACCCACCGAAGCGACTCAGGGGCGGCTCAATGTCGCGCCTGAGCACCGTAGGAATCCCCGGCATTCATGCCGGGGAGGATGTCAAGAATTCATTGCCTGATGCTGTATTGGTTGATCCGCAACGCCTTACCCAGCGATATTTGTCGTGGGCGGGTTGGTTGGCGGTTTGTTTGCCTTTTGGTTTGCTGATTGGTAATGCCGGGGCAGAATTTTTTGCCGGGTTGTTGGTGATTGCGTTTGCTGTCAGCCATGTTCGGGCGCGGGATTTTGGCTGGTTGAAGCAAGACTGGGTACGGATTCTGTTGTTGTTGTGGGTGTATACCGTGGTGAGGGCAGGATTTAGCCTTTATCCTCGACATTCGTTGACAGAGGCTGTTGGCTGGTTGCGTTTTATTTTGTTGGCGGTGGCGTTGCAGTATTGGGTGTTGCCGCACAAGGTCTGGCAGCAGCGTCTGGTGAATATGGGTTTGCTGTGTGTGACATGGTTGGGACTGGATTCGATTATCCAGTTTGTACATGGCAAGGATTTGTTTGGGCATGTTAAACAAGTCAATTATTTTCATGGGCGGCAGTTTGTGCGTTTGACGGCGTCATACAACAAGGCGTATGTCGGCATCATGATGGCATGGCAGTTTTTGCCTTATGTGATGGCTGATGCGCAGCGCAAACATGTCTGGCGGGCAGTTGCACTTGGTGCGGTCACTTTATTGGCCATTTTTTTGAGCGGCGAACGTTTGGCATTGCTCTTTACCTTGCTCAGCATGGCGATTGTGTTGGCGGTGGTGCCGTCTTTGCGTCGCGTGGGGATGGTGACCGCACTGGTATTGGCGTTGGGTTTTGGCGGTATCATGGTGGTGAAACCATCAATTTATCAGCGGCAAGTGGCGTCTACCTGGAGTATCGTTCGCGATATTCCGCATTCAACGTATGGCGTCATCTGGACCAGTGCATTCAATATCATCCATGATTATCCGGTGTTCGGTGTTGGCATGAACAATTTTGAAGCCGTTTGCCGCGAGACTCGTTATGGGCCAGATGACCCTTTGCATCTGGGTGAGTCTCGCTGCCCGCCGCATCCACATAATTTGTACCTGGAGTGGTTGGTCGAGGGCGGGGCGATTGCAGTCGCTGGATTCACATTTGCCATGTTGGTGATTTTGCGTCGTGGTTGGCGGACATGGTTGCAACACAAAGATTCTTTGTTGTTGGCATCGCTGGTGGCGTATTTTACGATACGAATCTGGCCGGTTGCCTCACAAACCAGTTTTTTTCATGGATGGGCAGCGATACCATTCTGGATGGGGGTTGGCTGGATGTTGTGCGAAGTGGATCGGCTGAACACAAAATAATTTTTACGGGTTATTCTTCAAGGTTAATATCCTTGACTGGGCGTCGCGCCTTGCATTTCATCCCGCCAAGCCACCGTCGCGACCGTGTGGGAGTTAATCAGCGCTTCCTTAATTCCGAGTCCGGCAGCGGCGACGGTTTGTCGATGTAATAGCCCTGTGCATAGTTCACGCCGATTTCGCGCAGTTTGTTCAGCACTGCCTCATTCTCGACAAATTCCGCGATGGTTTGTATGCCCATCACGTGGCCGATGTGGTTGATTGATTCGACCATGGCGAGATCCACGGGATCGTTCATCATGTCTTTGATAAAGGATCCGTCGATTTTCAGGAAATCCACATCCAGATTTTTCAGATATGAGTACGATGACATGCCGCTGCCGAAATCATCCAGTGCGAATTTGCATCCGCGTGCTTTAAGCGAAGCGATAAATTCCATGGCTTGGCCGATGTTGGCGATTGCAGCGGTTTCTGTGATTTCCAGGCAGATTCGGTCAGGAGGAACGCCGGGTTGATCGAGCAGGCTCAGCAGGTATTCCAGGAACAATTCATCGCCTAGTGATTGTCCGGAAATATTGATGGCAAGATAATTGGGACGTTTGTTTTTATCGAGCAGATGGTCTTTTAACCACGCCAGCGAATTTTTGATGACCCAGCGGTCGATCAGCGGCATGATGTTGTAGCGCTCCGCGGCGGGTATGAAGGCCATGGGTGGTATGATGCTGCCATCTTCGTTCCGCATGCGCAGCAATATTTCGGCATGCTCGGTTTCGCTTTCGGGTGCGAGGGCTGCAATATTCTGGCGGTATAGCAACAGGCGGTTTTCATCCATCGCTTTGTGTATTCGGGGTACCCATTGCATCTCACCGTATTTCTCCCCATGTTTTTCATCGCCCAGGAATACATGAACGCGATTGCGCCCCCCGTCTTTGGCCACATAACACGCGGTATCTGCGGCGCTCATCACTTCGGCGGAGTTTTCACTTGCAGAGGTGACAGGCACGAGGCCGATGCTCACGCCGACCTGAAAAATTTTGTCGTCCCAGACAAATCTGAAGTCGGAAATGAGCGCGAGGAAAGATTCTGCAACCTTTTTTCCATATTCAATATCGCATTCCACCAGCAATACGCCGAATTCATCACCGCCCAAGCGTGCCAGTACGTCATTCTTGCGTATCTTGCGCCCCAGCAGAATGGCAAGCTGTAACAGCAGTTTGTCTCCAGCAGTGTGTCCGCAGGTGTCGTTGACGATCTTGAATTGATCCAGATCCAGATAAAGCAGAATATGCTGGCGTCCGGCCAGTTTGGCGTTTTCCAGCAACCCGACCAGTTTGTTGTCAAATTCGCGGCGATTATAAAGTCCCGTCAGCGCATCATGGCCTGCCTGATAGGAAAGCTGGTAAGCCAGTTTGCGTGCCTGACTCACGTCTTGGCATACCATGACCGCGCCGATCACTTCTCCATGATCGTTGTGCATGGGTGCAGCTGATGCTTCGATGGCGATGGACTCCCCGTCACGACGTAGCAGCGCGGCGTTGATGTTCAACGTTTCGACGCGGTTGTTTTTAAGGCAGTTGTGTACTGGCGTAAGCAGTGGCACACTGCTTTTTTCCTGTACGATTTTAATGACTCTCGCCAGCGGAAGTCCATGTGCCTCAGCATTGCCCCAGCCTGTGATGCGTTCGGCGACGGGATTCAGATATTGCACATGGCCTTTGACATCGGTCGTGATGACTGCTTCAGCGATGGACTGCAGCGTGACTTCGGCACGTTCTTTTTCTCTTGAGAGCACAAACTCGGAATCGGTTGCGCGCTTCAGCGCATTATTCAATTCCTTCTGCTGCAGCGCAATGGTGTCCAGTGCCCTGTTGATGAATTTGGCCAAGAATCCGAACTCGTCGTGGTTGGTTTCATCGAAACGCGATGTTAAATTACCTTCGGCGAAGTCTTTGGCTGTTTTGACCATGCTTGAGAAGGGGCGCGACAGTAAAACATGCAAAATCCGTTGCATGATCAAAGCATAAGCCACGACCATCAGCCCGATGGCCAGCAGAATTTGTTTGCGTTCGTTTGACAGCGTCTCCTGGAGGTTGGGAAAGTAAGCGGTCAGGCTGACTGTTGTGATGTTTGGTCCGCCTGCGGGCAGGTGAATTTGCATGGTACGGGTGGCGGTATCCTGCCTCGGGCGCTCGGTGCCGATCAGCAGTGTTTCATCTTTGTCTGAAAGTTCGATGGCCTTAAAGCGGAATTGCCGTTGCAGCATCTTGATAACACGGGTCAGATTGTCACGATTGTTCTGCAACAGTGGGGCCACGGCATGCTGCTGGAGGATATTTTCGATCCGCATCTGTGCGATGATCGCGTCGTCGGCTTGTAGCGCTGCGCGTTCGCTTTTTTTGCCATGCAGGATAAAAAGAGCGGTCAGAATACCTATCAGTAACGTTCCCCAGAAAACAATGCCGGCAATTTTGGTCGGCAAGCTGCCGGACTCAAATTCAAGTCTGGTCGTGTCTGCCGGAAATTTCATTTGCATCCGGCCTTTTTTATGGCCAAGAGTCCTGGGCAGACATCGCTTGCCCCTGCGCCGAAAATAACGAAAGCCAGGAACCAGGGGACGAACCAGAGTTGTTCCTGAAAGAAAACGTAAGTGAGCAGAAATGTGACGCCAATCATGAAACGCCAGACGCGCTCGGCCTCAAGTGAAATTTTGCATTTGGAACTCGAATTGATGTCCACTTCCGGGGAAATGCCGCGCAGCTTTCTGATTATCAGTGGTATGCGCCAGTTTGTTACGCCTTCAAGAATGATTACGCCGATGAGAAAATAAACCATGTTCTTGATGTTGAAGTAAAGTGCAATCAACATCATCGAGCCATAAATCAGGCGATATAAGCGATCCGTCATGTTGTCTCCTAAGCGACTTGTGTGTTGTAACTGAACAGGTTCAGTTCGTCTGAACGGCTTTTCAGCGATTATAAGTGGAATTCCTGCTGAAATCACGTTGTGTCTGTTTAACAGTTTTGGCAGCGCCACGGCGTAATCCGCGTCGGGTGTGTCCCGATTGTACACACAAGTGTGCGATCCATGGTGTCATGTTCGCAACGAATGTACCTCGCGACCCGCATGGGGCGGGGCTTGGCGGGCGAACTGCCGCGTCGCGCCTTGCATTTCATCCCGCCAAGCCACCGTCGCGGCTATGTGGGAATTAATCAGCGGTTCCTTAGATACCGTTTGGGAAAGTCGGCATTCATGCCATTACTCATTGCTATTACTCATTCGTGCCATTACTATGGCAGGTTGTGACTTGCGCCGGATACCCAATGCCGGGGTGTTGGCACATCTGGATCGCGGTCCATATTATGTGTTTCTGGCATCCATCATGGAGCAAGGCATGTGGCGCAAACAGTTGAAGCAATCATATTTTTGAATGCTTCATGTATCCGGTCATGGCAAGGCGGGCTGCCAAATAAAATCTGGCATGATCATCACGCGAACGCATGCAAAGATCGGGTTGGATTTCTAGCGCCTTGCGTCTTGTCGGCCCGAAGGCCGAGGTCTTGAACCAGCAAGGAATGGAGGAAAATAAACAGAATGAAAATCAAGTGGCTTGATAAACCGCAGAATCACGATTATGCGGCGGCTGTGTCATATCTAAGTTTGATGATGAGTACTCAGGCAGCCAAAACGGTTGCCGACAACCTGGAAAATGCCGATATGACGGAATTTGCAGCAAAAGATATTTTCAGGGCTTCCGGGCTGCCATTGCTTGGGATAAGCAACATGCATGTGGAAAAAGATACTAATAAGATCACACGCAACGAAAATCTGTCTCCATTGTTGCTGTACAGGGATAAAATCTGCGGCAAGCTTGTTATCGCTGACGGTTATCACCGGCTCTGTGCGGTTTATAAATTTGATGAAGATGCGATGATTCCTTGCAAAATTGTCTGAGCAGGGAATCGGCTTTGATTTTAGTCGTCCGCAGGATCACTGACGGCGACTTTTAGCCGTGGCTTTTGAAGCTGCTGTCTTTAG
>JAJYHV010000021.1 GCA_021790515.1 Pseudomonadota bacterium | reverse complement strand
AAACGGTGAATCAACCAAACGATGCGTTGCGCATCATCCACCAAGGCTTGGGCATCAATGCGCAATGCCACTGCCTGATCGGCGGACGCCGTGTCGGAGGGCAAACTGCTTGCCTGATCCAAAGCGGTCGCATGCGCGCGCGAAGCGTTCTGTAATGCGTCAATATCGGTCAGCACCCGCCCATGCATGGCGCGCCCGGCCTGCGCCAACAATGGATCGATGACTGCCATCATCTGCAGCGCCATGCGACGGGTTGACGAATCTTCGGGTAATGCAGCCAACGTCGTACAAAACTCCACAATGCTTTGCTCGACGTAACGAACCAGCATGAAGGCTTCACGCAAAACATGCTGCTGTTCTAACTGCGCCTTATCGTCCGTGCGTCCGGACAGTCGGGCCAGAAAACTGCCAAGTTCTCCCGATAGCGCCACAAAAGCTGCTTCAGCATCGGCGGATGGTCGTGGGCTGTGCAAAAAACTTCGCGCGTGGTTCAGCAACCGCGCCAATTCCAGTGTGGCCAAATCCAAAGCGGTACCCGGATCTGCCAACGATGATTCGTTGATGTATTTTGCTTGCGATGCATGTTCAATGGCAGAATCAGGCCATATACGCTGCAAAACGCTCCAGCACGGCGATAACAACGGCGTCAGCAACAGCGCAGGTATTGCATTGGATGTCAGAAACACCAGCGCCAATTGCGTTTTTATGCCCGGCGACAAAGCCTTGGCCATGGCATACACCAAATGCCAACCCGTCATGGCTTCAGCATAAAACAGCAGCACCATCAACACCCCGCTGAAGACGCAAAACAAATCCTCCAGCCTGACCAATCGTGCCGATGTGCCTTCCATTTTTGCCGCCAGAACCGCTCGCAACGGAATGGCCCCCAGATTGGTGCCATACAGCATCATGATGGCTTGAGGCACATCCAGCACGCCATTTCCTGCCAGCGTGATGATCAGAAGCGCTGCACCCGTATTGGACTGCAACAGCGCGGCAATGATGATGCCTGCAGCAAATGCCAGCAACGGTGCGTGCGCGGTCATGTCGGTGACGGTCCGAAACCAGGGACCTATCTGCGCAGCACCGTCGCCCATGGTTTCCAAACCGTACAACATCAACGCCACGCCAAACAGCGCCGCCGCCGCTGCACGCCAAACCGGTACACGCAACATCCCGGAAAGCATGCCGGCAATCCCCACGGTAACAGCCACCCAAGGATGAATGTTGACCGTGGCGGCAAACGCCATGACAGTCAGGCCAACGTTAGCCCAAACGATAATAGGCAGCGCGGTCATCGGGGCAAGCACAGCACTGGCAACCAGATTAACCGTCGAAAACGTCACTGCCGTAGCGCTTTGCATCAATGCGCCAAAACCCACACCCCATAAAGCGCCGCGCCAACGTGCTTCCGAAGCGCGAGTCACTTGCGTGCGCAGGCGATCGGCGGCGAGCGTACGCAAGTTTTCGCCGGACCATTGCAATCCGACGAAAAACAGCCCCAAACCCAGCAACAGAGATTCAAGTGTTATCATATATACTGTTATGCCGTGCCAGCGCAAAGTGCCATTCTAGTCCATATCTTGTTCCAACTCACGCGCTATCTGTTCTCGCACAGACAGGCCACTGTTACGGTCATGCGGGAATGATGCGGCACTTCCTGATGTCCCGTGCCAGGAGCTTGCCGGACTTGATTTACCATGCCCGTTGCAACCAGAAAACGATGGATGCAAGGCGTAAAACGCAGCGAACGGTCATTTTATCCAGTATATTGATGAATGTTGATGAATGTTGATGAATGTCGCATCATGACCAAAGATAAAACCATCCTCATCGCGGGATACAGCAATGGCTTCGGTTCGGCTTTAAAAGATCGCTTTGAGGCCGAAGGTTACACCGTATCGGGCGTGGCCCGCAGCGGTTCGGCCACATTGCATGCTGATTTGAGCGCGGAAACCGACGTGCATCTGTTGTTTGAAAAACTGGATCAATCCTATCCCCCGCTTGCCGGTGTCATTCATAATGCCATGCAGTTTCTGCACGCACCGTTGTTGGCGACATCGGGTGCTCAAATGGAAGCTGTTTGGCGTTCCATGGTGATGACTGCCTTTCTCATCAGCCAACACGCTGTACCACGTCTGCTGGCGCAAAACGGTGGCAGCCTGATTTTCAGCGGTGCCTCCGGCAGCGTGCGTGCGGGTGCAGGTTTTGCTGCGTTCAGCTCGGCCAAATTTGCGCTGCGCGGCCTTGCTCAAGCCATTGCCCGGGAACATGGAGCCAACGGTATACACGTGGCCCATGTCGTTATCGACGGACTGATCGACACGGAAAAAACCTTCCAGCGCTTCCCTGGCAGCGACAAAAATCACCTGATAAAACCCGCTGATTTGGCCGAGCAATATTTCCATCTCTTTCATCAACCGCCCAGCAGTTGGACCCATGAGCTGGAAATTCGCCCGTGTCACGCCCGTTTCTGATGCAGAACGATCTCACCATCATCATCGGCGCCGGATTGAGTGGATTGCATGCCGCATGGCGCTTGCACACAACCGGCCTTCCGGTGATGCTGATCGAAGCCCGCGAACGACCCGGCGGACGCATTCTGAGCCTGCCCATGAGAGACGGCGCACACCATCTGGACCTCGGACCATCCTGGTATTGGCCAGAATTGAATCCGCTCATGAGCGAGTGGGTACAGCGTCTGAAATTGCCGCATTATCCACAACAGACACAAGGTGCCAGTTTCATCGAAGATGCAAATGGCGTAATCAGGCGCCTGCCCTATACCTGGGAACCATCTCCGCCATCCATGCGCATTCGAGGTGGCATGGCTGCGCTGGTCAATGGCATACAAAATCTGTTGACCGGCATTGATTGGCAAATGAACACGCGCGTAGAAGCCATACAATTGCTGCCGGATCATTCCATCGCCCTCAGTCTGGTACAAAAAGGGCAACGCTGGGTACAACCCGCCACACGAGTCATCAGCACTCTTCCCCCTCGCCTGTTGTGCGACATCAACAGCACGCCGCCATGGCCTGACGCGCAAAAACGACAATGGCGTCATACGCCAACGTGGATGGCAGGTCACGCCAAATTCATTGCCCTCTACGAACGCGCTTTCTGGCGCGAAGCCGGTTGCTCCGGGACCGCCATGAGCCAGCGCGGCCCGCTGGGCGAAATTCACGATGCGTCTGACGAACAAGGAAAACATGCGGCACTGTTTGGTTTTTTTGGTGTGCCGCCCATCCACCGGCAGAACATGGGCAACGCTGTTTTACGCCAACAGGCCATCGACCAATTATGCCGCCTGTTTGGTACGCAAGCCAAAACCCCCATTCGAGCCGTGATACAGGATTGGACGCAGGAATCCTTCACCGCCACTGCACTCGACCAACAACCCTTGTACCATCACCCGGTTTATGAGCCACCCACCGTACCAACTGAGTGGCAAGGACATTTATGGTTGGCCGGCACGGAATTTGCCCCATTATCGGGCGGTTTTCTGGAAGGCGCGCTGGAATCTGCCGAATACGCGACAAAAGAATTACTGTACTTCCTTAACCGGACTGGTACGGCAATTTGAAATTCAGTAATCACATGCTTACTTTACAGCACGTAAATACACCTCCAGCGTATCCTGTGCCTGACGAACCAGGCTGAACCGGGTTTGTGCCGTCATTCTGGCAGCAGTCGCCATGCCTTCGCGCGCAACGGGTTGGCTGGCCAAATTAAAAATGGCATGTTCCAATGCATTGGCATCAGAAACAGGCACAATCAGACCATTCACGCCCGACTCGATCATTTCCGGAATGGCGCCAGTGGCAGTGCCGACACAAGCCAATCCGGTAGACATGGCCTCCAGAAAAGCAATACCAAAACCTTCTTTAATACTGGGTTGCAGGTAAATGTCGCTGCCAGCAAGCAAATCAGGAACGTCATGACGATCACCAAGAAACAGCACGTTATCACCCACACCAAGATTGTTTGCCAGCGCAACCAGTTTGTTTCGGTCCGGCCCATCCCCCACCAGCACCAGCAACGCGGCAGGCAAACGCACCAGCAATTGCGCCAAGGCAGCGATGGCGTCTTGTTGGCCTTTGGCTGGCACCAGTCTGGCCACGCACAGCATGACAAAACGGGCATGCCACCCCATACGCTGACGCACGGCGTCACGATTATTCGTGCCAAACCGCGAAGTATCAATCGCATTATGTACCACATGCAACCGATTGACGGGGTAGCCCAAGCGTTGCATTGACTGACGCACCATATCCGACACACAGATTACCTGACGACAGTGGCGGAATGGTGCCAGACGTTTCACCATATTATGCGCGGTCGCCACACACGGCACACGGGATGTTGCCAACCCGACCATGAAGGCAGATTTTGGCATATGCGCATGCACCAAGTCTGCGCCGACGTCTCGTATGACCTGGTGCAACGACAACAGGGCAAGCGGATTCCATCGGCCGCCAGGCATAACGCGCACCTGTTCAATACCCAACCTCTCCAGTTCGGCACCCAACATACCCTGTTTCGGTAACGCCACACATACCCGAAGACCTGCTTCGCGCTGTGTGCGACATAAATCCACGACATGGCGTTCTGCGCCGCCAATCCCTGTGGAGGCAACAAGATGCAATATCTTCAAATTTTATTCCCCGCCCTGTGGTATAGTTCCGCGAAATTCAATGATGGGACACACCATAATTATGGAAGCGCTTTCCGTTTTTGTGACCACTTTCAATAACGCCCGTACCCTGCCCAGTTGCCTGGAAAGTGTCAAGTGGGCCGATGAAATCGTGCTACTGGATTCTGGCAGTACCGATGACACATTAAAAATTGCCAACAGTTATGGCTGTGTGATTTTTAGCCATCCTTTCATGGGGTATGGCAAACAAAAACAATTGGCACTGGAAAAGACCAGCCATTTGTGGGTATTGCTACTGGATGCAGATGAAGCATTATCGGTGCAATCTCAACAAGAAATTCGACTTTTGCTGCAATCCACTCCGGCTTTCGATGGGTATGCCATCCCGCGCAAAGAACAGATGTTCTGGCAGATGAATAATAACTTCATACGATTAAACAAATTTCTTCGGCTGTTTCGCAAAGACAAGGGGCACATCAGCACCATGCCCGTTCATGCCGCCCCCAAAGTGCAAGGCCGCACTACATCCCTGAGTGCACCATTTTATCACTATGGCGAGACAGACATCGATGTCAAAGTCAGCAAGCTCAACGCCTATTCAACAGGGCTGGTGCGCGACAAGGTTGCCAAAGGAGTCACGCCAAACCCCTGGATTTTCGTATTTTATCCGCCCATTTATTTTCTGCGCGCCTATTTTTTCAAACGCGCCGTATTCAATGGTTGGGGTGGTTTCATCACATCGGTGTGCGGTGCATTTTATGTCTTTCTGAAATACGCCAAGCTGTACGAATACCATCAGCGCCAACGCTATGGTAAAACCCTCATGCCGCCAGGCGCACCAGACAATCCGCCCGTTTACGAATC
>JAJYHV010000022.1 GCA_021790515.1 Pseudomonadota bacterium | reverse complement strand
TTAGATTTATCGGTGCGGTATTGCTTTTGAATGTCGATAGTGTGCAGTATTGTGGCTGGGGTAAAATACGTCGCGATAGGCTGTGTAATAGCTGATGAAACTGGTCGGAATGATAATGAACAGTCCTAGCGTGGCGGGAATGATGGCCAGCCAGAGCAACACAACCATAATCAGGCCATAGAGTAGAAAGGCGGGGAAATTTTTGGCGCATGCAAAGAAACTTTGTTGCATGGCGGCGGTGGCAGTTTGTCTGCCGAGCACTACCAGCGCGGGCGAGAACCAGAACAACATCAGCATGACGGTGAACAAGGTTATGCTGGCGAGCAACAGTATCGCCGTCGGTCCGGACAGGTGCATGTGCATCAATTGCTGCATGGCTTCCTGGCTGGGTTGTCCGGCATAAATAATCTGGATGATGGGGTCGTGACTCAACATTTCCGGCAGTTTGAAGGCAATCAGCATACCGACCAGATAGATGCCGCCAATGGTGACGAGTTGCGCGCCATGTTCTTTGAACGCAGAAAAAAGGTGCAGGAAGGTAAGGGGTTGCCAGCGCCGTGCATCGCGACCGGCAAGCATGATGCCGCCGTTGAAGGCGGGAACGATGAGCTGAAAGAAGACTGCGCCGAAAGGAAGTTGCGCCAACAGCGCTCCAATCAGAATGATGCTCACGGTATAGCTGATCCACATCAGCGGATGTCGTCGGTATAACCGCCACGCCAGACGAATCCACAGCAGACCATGAGAAAAGGGAACGACGTGAGAAATGGGTTGCATCAGTTTATCCAGACAGAGCGCAGTAGCGAAACATGGTCAATGTGCCAGCGTAATAATTGGCGAAAGTGTTCAGGATCTTTGGCATGCGTCAGTTCGCCGCTGCGCGGAAAGTGGAGGTCATGCAGACGAGAGACCCAGAAACGCAGGGCTGCTGCGCGCAGTACGACCGGCCAGGCGCCGCGCTCCAGTGCAGTGAGTGGGCGGACGGCATGGTAGGCATGCAGCAATTGTTGCGCGCGATGCATATCGAGCGTCACTTCAACACCCGACGCGGTCGGGTTGATGATACACCAGTCGTTGACGGTAATGGCGAGATCATATAGAAAAGTGTCGGTGCAGGCAAAATAAAAATCGATGATTCCGCTTAACTTACCGTTTTTAAACAATACATTATCGCGAAACAGGTCGGCATGGATAATGCCGCGCGGCAAATCTTGCAAACGGTGCAGGTTCTGAAAACGAATTTCTTCCTGCAGCATTTGTCCGGCAGCATCGTTCAAGTGCGGGAGCAGTTGTGGCAGCAACGCTTTCCACCATGCCGAGCTGCGGGGATTGGCACGTTGTTCGGGAAAGTTTTGTCCGGCGAGATGCAATTGGGCGAGTGTCGCACCGACCTGTACGCAGTCGTCGATCTGTGGTGTTTCCAGCGAGTGACCGGACAGGCGGCTGACCAGGCTGGCTGGTTTGCCGCACACCTGCTGCAATAATTCTCCATCCCGATTGGCAATCGGGCAGGGGCAGGGGATGTCCTGTTGCGCCAGATGGCGCATCAAACGCAAAAAAAACGGCAGTTCATCTACGCCAAGGCGCTCAAACAGCGTCAATACATAGTAGCGTTGTTGCGTGGTATCGAGAAAATAATTGGTATTTTCGATGCCGCTGGCAATGCCTTGCAGATTGGCAAGCTCACCAATATCAAATTGCAATAGCAGATCTTTTGCATCTGCTGGACGTACACGGGTGAACACGGACATGATGGGTTATTGCATTAGGGCTCGTTAATGAATAACTATGGCATACGTTACTGCGCATTCGCGATGAATGCAAGACGCGAAGCGCAGCGAATGGTTATTCCATTCGCAAGCTTTGCAACGCCGCAGGCGCGCGAATACGCAGTAACCCTCCGGGCTGGGGCCGCTTTGGGCGCATACCGGTGTTGCAAGCCGCTTGTTGTGAATGACACAACCGCGCGTCTTGCGCCTTGGTCTGCACCCAAAGCGGCTCCAGCGTATGTCACAGTTATTCATTAACGAGCCCTTACCATTGGTGCAGTACCCACATGGGAGGGGAAATGTTGCCCTGAACCATGTCGTGCCGGACGAACTGGCCATCCCCTTTGTTGTCGATCAGGTAGTAAGGCCTGCCACCGGCTGGTGTGATGCGAATCATGTACAGGCGTCCGTTGGCACGATATTCTTCTACTTTGTCCGAGCCGTGGTGCCGAATGGTAATTTGGGGCGCGCTATCGCTTGCATCGTGCGAGATATTTGGCGGCGGTGGAATGTCCGATGACGATGCGGCACTTTGGTTACCGGCGGCCTCAACCGAGACGGCACACAACAGTGCCGACAAAAAAATGATAACGCGCATGCAGTTTCTCCCCCGAACGGAAAATTATTTTAACAGGTTTTGTCATTTTCTGCTGTGACATCCCGTTTCATTGAATGAATTGAATAATAATCATTTGATTGTGCCGTCGTTGACGAACAGCACGGCGGTAACGCATGCATGGAATGTTTTCAAGGCGGGCAGAAGAGAAATTTTACAAATAAAGCTGGATTTCCCTTTCTTGCGCGTTGGGTTCGAATCCTTGCTTTTCGTAATGATCAAAGATGGCGCAGACAACGGCTTCCGGTTCGTCGATAATGGTGATGAGATCAACATCTTCTTTATTGATCATGCCTTGTTCGGCGAGTGTGTTGCGAAACCAGTCTATCAGACCATGCCAGAAAGAGCGCTGGACGAGAATGATGGGAATTTTACGTGTTTTTCCGGTCTGAATCAGTGTCAAGGCTTCCATCAGTTCGTCCATGGTGCCGAAACCGCCGGGCATGACGACATATGCGGAAGCAAATTTGACAAACATGACTTTGCGCACAAAAAAGTGGGAAAAGGTTTGAGAGATATTCTGGTAAGGATTGTTGTGCTGCTCGTGCGGTAACTGGATATTCAGTCCGACGCTGGGCGATGCGCCGAGGAATGCACCTTTGTTGGCGGCTTCCATGATACCGGGGCCGCCACCTGAGATGACGGAAAACCCGGCGTCTGACAGTTGGTGTGCAATATGTTCTGCCAGTTGGTAATAGGGGTGGTCAGGCGGGGTTCGGGCACTACCAAAAATACTGACGGCGGGGCGAATATCGCCTAAACGTTCGGTTGCAGAGACAAATTCTGACATAATCTCGAACATGCGCCAGGATTCACGTGCGTTATATTTGGCGTTGTTGACAAGTTCGGTGTCGATGTGGTGCGGGATTTTTGGGTTGGTTGTCATGGGAAGGATGGATTGAGTGAGTAAAACATTGTTGCTGGTGGATGGGTCATCTTATCTTTATCGTGCATTCCATGCCCTGCCGGACATGCGCAATGCGGCGGGAGAACCGGTAAATGCTGTTTTCGGCGTGCTGAACATGCTGCGTCGTCTCGAAATTGACGTGATGGCGGATTATACCGCGTGTGTGTTTGATGCAAAAGGTAAAACATTTCGCGATGACTGGTATCCGGCATACAAGGCGAATCGGGAAGCCATGCCGGACAATCTTGCCTGCCAAATCGCCCCGTTGCATGCGGCTATCAGGGCATTGGGTTGGCCGGTGCTGGAAATTGCCGGGGTCGAAGCGGATGACGTGATTGGTACGCTGGCGGTTGAAGCTGCGCGCGCAAATGTGCAAACGGTGATTTCGACCGGCGACAAGGATATGGCGCAATTGGTGAATCCGCATGTGCAATTAATCAATACCATGACCAACGAGACGCTGGATGAGGCAGGGGTGGTAACAAAATTTGGCGTGCCGCCGGAACGGATTGTCGATTATCTGACCTTGGTGGGAGATGTGGTGGACAATGTGCCGGGAGTGGCCAAGGTCGGGCCGAAAACAGCGGTCAAATGGCTGTTGGAATATGGCTCGCTGGAGGAAGTTGTCGCGCATGCGGCAGATATTCGCGGTGTGGTGGGAGAAAATCTGCGCGCCACGCTGGATTGGTTGCCTGAAGCACGACGGTTGTTGACGATTCGTACTGATGTCACGTTGCCGGTGGCGTTGGATTCCCTGATTCGCCAACCCCGCGATGTGCCGGTTTTGATGGAAATGTTTCGTCATTTTGGTTTTAAAAGCTGGCTGCGCGAGATGGAATCGGCGCGGATGGCAGACAGAACGCCTACGCTGTTTGCGTCAATGGATACGGCGGTTCCGGTTTTATCCCCGTCACCTTCACCCGTGACGCGGGATTATGTGGCGATACAGACCTTGACTGCTTTGCAGGGCTGGTTGACGCAGATGCAGTCAGCTGACTTAGTGGCGTTGGATACTGAAACCACCGGGCTCGACCCGTTGACGTCCGAATTGGTCGGCATGTCATTCGCTGTTCATCCGCATCGAGCGGTGTATGTGCCGCTGGGGCATCAGCATGAAGATGCGGTGCAGATCCCGCGTGAAGAAGCACTGAATTTGCTCAAGCCGTGGTTAGAGAATGCTGCCCGTGCCAAGGTAGGACAGAACATCAAATTTGATCAGCACATTCTTGCCAACCATGGCATTCATCTGGCTGGTGTGGCGCACGATACGCTGATTCAGGCGTATCTGCTCGAATCGCATTTGCCGCGCAATATGGATAGTCTGGCAATGCGGCATCTCGGTGTATCGGTGATAAGTTACGTCTCGGTGGTTGGCAAAGGGAGTACGCAGGTTGGGTTCGAGGCCGTCGATATCGCCAGCGCGACGGAATATGCTGCTGAAGACGCGGATATTACGTTGCAGTTGCAGCAGAAACTGTATCCGCAATTGATGCGCGACGAGGGGTTGGCTTACGTGTACCAACAGATAGAAATGCCGTTGTTGCCCGTATTATGGCAAATGGAACGCGCCGGTGTGTTGCTGGACGTGGCACGTTTGCAGGCGCAGAGTGCGGAGCTCGGGCAGGCGTTGCAAGAGTTGGAGAGCAAAGCGCACGCGATGGCGGGGCGAATGTTCAATCTGCAGTCTCCCAAGCAGATACAAGGCATTCTGTTTGACGAACTCAAGCTGCCGGTGATAAAAAAAACGCCAGGCGGCTTGCCTTCTACCGATGAAGATGTGCTGGAAACGCTGGCGCTGAATTATCCTTTGCCCAAACTGCTGTTGGAGCATCGGACACTGGCCAAGCTGAAATCGACATATACCGACAAATTACCCAAGATGGTGAATGCCCGGACCGGGCGCGTACATACCAGTTATGCACAAACGGTTGCTGTAACCGGACGCTTGTCGAGCGTGGAGCCTAATTTACAGAATATCCCGATTAAAACCCCACAAGGTCGTCGGGTGCGCGAGGCCTTTGTGGCGCCAACGGGCTATGTACTGATGTCATTGGATTATTCGCAGATAGAGTTGCGTATCATGGCTCATTTGTCGGAGGATGCCAGTTTGTTACAGGCATTTGCCGATAATCTGGACGTACATCGTGCGACGGCGGCAGAAATCTTTGGAATAATGGCAGAAAATGTGGATGCCATGCAAAGACGTGTTGCCAAAACCATCAATTTTGGGTTAATTTACGGTATGTCAGCTTTTGGGCTGGCCAGAGCGCTTGGGTTGGAGCGAACCGCAGCCCAGGCTTATATCGATCGCTACT
>JAJYHV010000025.1 GCA_021790515.1 Pseudomonadota bacterium | reverse complement strand
CGAGAGAACAGCATCGCCAAACATATTTGGCCGAGCAATGAGGGGGGTGAATGCATAAAAAAACCGGTCTGCAATAGACCGGCTTTCCGAGATTGTTTACAGGCTACTCTTCCAGTATTTCCGCCTTGATTTGCTGAAGCAGATCGATGACGCCATCGACACTGTTCAGAATTTCGCGCGGCACTTTGGCTTCAATTTCACGCAAATTAATTGCCTTTCCTTCGGCCAGAACATCTTGACAGGCCGCTTTAATAGCTTCTTTTGCGTTTTCCCTGGTCTGATTTCCGCGCCGTTGTATATATTCCTTCCAACGACTGCTGAGGATGCGGGCTTCCTTGTTGGCGTTGAGGTAAAGCAGACGTACGTCCAGATCGAGACGCCTTGCAGCTTCCAGCAAGCTGATAGGTGCGGGGAGCTTGCTCATGCTGACAAGTTCTGCACGGATGGCGTCCCAGTCACGATTGTGGTTGTGCCTGTTTTTTGGCTGTTTCGGAAAAGACAGCGAAAGTTGATGGATTTCGGTTTTTGCAGGCGGCTCCCACCCGGTCAAGTCGCCCATTAGCAGCTTGGGAAGTGAAATACCGGCTACAGCGGCAATACGCAGGTAAGCGGCAAGGGTGGGAGCGCCACCCCCCTTCAGCCAGTTGTGAACGGTTGACTTGCTCAAGCCGATTCTGGCGGCGAAGTGGGCATATATGCCACTGTCCATTCGCTCGATGATTGCTGCCAAGGCCTCGATTACCTTGTCAAGATCAGCGTCGGATTGGTTGTTGCCCTGGTGAGCAAGCATGTGTCCAACCTGGATGGATTTCCAGATATCTGCTGGTGTGGCCGGGATAGTTTCTTTGCTTTTGCCAAGGAAGGTTCCGCAGTGTGCGCACCAGCCTGGTGTCACATACGCCGAACTGTGTCGTGCGTTTGACTGGCCGCAGCCAGGACAGACGTGTTCAAATCCGGATTTGTGTTTGGCGCAGGCATTGACTGCATTGATGTCCCACGCCAACCGAAAATATGGCGTATTGCCGGATTCAATATCCTCTTGAAAACATTGAGGACACCAGTGAGATCGGTGCCGGGAAAGTCCGGTTTGTGCGATAACCGTATGCCAGGGAAGCAGTGTATGGCGATTCAATTGCGCTACGCCGGTTAGTGCGGAAATTGCGCTGGACCAGTTTCTGGCAACTTCGCCGAGGCCGTTCAGATTTCCGCTGTACCATTCGCGTCGCTGCCGGAATTCCCAACCAAACATTTCGGCAATTTCACGCGACAGGGCAGAAATTGAAACGCTGTGGGAAACAGCCAGCCTGCAAAAGTAGCTTTGCAGGCTTTCAACTTCTGGCGTTCCGGCTCCGAACGGTAACAGCGCATGCAGAACAGATCTGGGATTTTTTAGTGGCTGGCGCACATTCCACTCCTGATATCAGCGCGAGTCTTGATGGTGGACATTTTCCGGATCAAGCCTTGTGTCAACTCGGCTTCACCAGCCAGGATTTCTTCCAGAATCTGGTTGCGCTGGATTTCCGTCAACAACGCACGATTCAGTGCGTCAACTGACCAACGGCCGTCTTTTCCAGCCAGCATGGCAGCGCGAGTCAGTACAGCGCTTAGTGTGCCGATGCACCCTAATGTGTTGTATAGCAATGCTTCGGAGTGTTTGACGAGATTCTGTCCCCACAAAGAAGGTAGTTCGTTTTCGAATTTCATTACGCACCCTTTGAATGCATTGAAATCCTGTGCATCTTCCTGCCGATATCGCTGGAAATGCAGTACATGGGTTCGGCGTGCGAGTTGTCCCGACAAACTCATTAATTGGTAAAGATCGTATGACCCGACCAGTACCATTTGCGTGCCGCATTCGTTTGCAAGCGATTTTAGTGTGTCCAATTGAATCTGCAGGCGGTTTGATCGTGTTTGACGAATGATGTGGGCAGCTTCATCAATGACCAGAAATCGTGTTTTGCGCGCGCGCAACGCTCGTTCAACCGCGGTGCGTAGTGCGGCAAGGCTGTTGCCGGACCTGCCTCGAGGGCGAACGATGCAACCCGTGTGTGGATCGAGCCCATAAGCTGCTTTCGGAGCCCGAATCTCACCGTCCAACTGGTTCAGTATGCGTTGATAAAACAGCCGCCAGGAGAAATCGTTCTCGCCCGATGCCGGTGCTTCAATGTAGACAGCCGGTACCAATCCCGCATCCTGTTCCATTTGTGCAGATGCCTGATCGCTGGCGTGCTCTACAAAATATCGCGCCAGTGTGCTTTTTCCCACACCAGTCGGTCCGCACACCAGCAGGATGCTGTCTTGGCTGTCCGGATGAATCAGGGTATCCAGATCACTCATGACTTCGGCGATGTGGGGATGTTTGATGCGTAGATGTGTCAACTTGGCCGGCGTTTCAGGCACCAGTTCGATTGATGGGGATGGATGAGACATGGAGAATCCTTTAGAAAGTATCAAAATCAGGGAGTTGGTGCGACTCTGCCTCTAAAGTCGTATCGGATGGTGTGAAAGATTTTGACCTGGATTCTGCTGCGTCAGGGGCGGTGTCCTCGATAAGGCAATTTGGTGAAAAACTGGTCACAGGAGCGATCAGGCTCAATTGCAACCTGTTGTAGAGGGACTTGTTTTCTTTCTGGCGTTCGAAGGCCAGGGCAACAGCCCCTTCGGGGGTAAAGGTTTGCATCCATTCGATGGTGCGTTGCTCGGACTGGAGTTGATCCAGACCTTTGAAGCCGCTTTGATGGGTATATTCTTCAAACATCGCCCGGCGTTCGAATTCGGTGAGTTGCCCAAGCACCAGCAGAGATCGGCATACAGCGTGTAACCAGCGATCTTTGAACCAAACAAATACTGAGGTCGCATCCCATGGATCGTAGCGCACAGGCAGACTTTGGCCTGCAATACGGGGATTTTTGAACTCGGGATTCCAGTACAGCAAGCCATTTACTTTTACCCCTCGCTGGCGATTGACGAGCCGTACGCCTTCCCGATCGACAGGCGGACAGGTGGCAATCAGGAAATCCGAGTTGAAGGGTATGATCCGCTGCGGGCGGGAACCGGACTGTTCCAATCCTCGCGTGTACATTTCTCGTGGGCTGCAATCCAGGGCAGGATGCCTTTCATTGTCATAAAACTCGGTGGCCCAGTACTCAATACCCAAATAGAGCTCTTCGATGGTCCACTCTGCAAAGTTGACGGGCAGGTGTTTGCCGGTCGTCATGCGTACGTTTTTGGTAACTTTGGTGTTGCCTGCCAGGTTATGGATGTACTCGGTATGCAGACGGCCAAACATGCGCTCCATCACCGCACCATGCCGGGGCTGGCCAGCAGGACGTAAACGCAGGTGTGTACCCATGGCTTGCAGGAAGGACTCGAAAGCGTTCGATATCAAATCACGACCATTGTCGACTACGATGAATTCCGGCAGGCGGCTGAATCGTTTCACCATATCTCGCATTATCATCATGACCGAGTGATACGCTGGCGGATCAAACGTGAGATACATGGCCACAATGCGGCGGGTGTGCGCATCGACCGCCAGGGTCAGCCATGGCCGTCCAAGGGGTTTTCCTGTGCGGCCAGAGCAGATTTCGATGTCCAGTTGCGTATGATCGATATGCACATACTGGAATGGACGACTTCCATGTATGGGGGTATCAACGGCCAGTCGTGGCACAAACTCATCAAGCTGATATGCCATGCGCTTGCCGAATCGTGCTCTGGTTGTGTGGTTGGTTTCGGTTTCCTTGATGCGTGCAATCAGCGTGGGATAGGATGCAGGTTCTAGATTTGATGCTGCGCACGATACCAACAGTTCCCGATAACAGGCCTTATAGTTGCGGGCTTCATGTGAACTCCACTTGGTCTTGATGATCTGCTGTATCAAGTTTTCTTGATCTTGGTGAAGTCGCTCGCTGCGGTTGCCACGCTGTCGGGTACGCGGAATCAGTGCCAGAACTTCGTTGCCACCGCTGACGATAGCGGCTTTTTGTTTGGATTCCCAGCGTGCCAGTGTACGTTCGCTGACATGGTTTTGCGGATTGGCCGAACTGAGGATATGATGCCGGCGCAAGGCAACATCCAGTTCTTCTGCGGTATAACGTGAATAATCCAGCATACTCGGGTCTGGCGGATCCATTGCCTGGATGCGCCCATTGTTCAGAGCATTCAATAACCAATCTTTGGTCAATTCGAAGGTTTGACCGTTCTGTCGGGTGCAGATGATCTGTTTTTCGCCGACCAGCGAAATCGTAACTTCCTGGCCTTCATAGTGAAAACGTGAGCCGGCATTCAGATTAAAGCTGAAATTGGTGATGCCTGGAAAGGCATTTTGGCAAATGGCGCTGGCCAGAAAATCCCGTAATGAAACGTCACGATAAAGTTTTGCTCGTTTGGGCTGACCAAGGGACTCCCGATCCAGATCTGCCACCACAAGTTTGTCGGCAATAGCCTTGTAGATATCGTCGGCGGCGATATTATGTGGCGGAGCCAGCAGTTCAGCGATGGATATCGAACCCTGTTCCTGCAGTTGTTCCTGTAGCTTCAGCCATATGTCATGCGGGCATTCCGGGACACCCGGCAACAGATAGTCAGCCAAGTGTAGATAATTTTCCACGCGCTTTCTGGGCAGATCATTTTCACAGTACACGCGGTAGGCAATACCCATTTCCGCTAGTTGCTTTTCGATCTGTGGTGCCCGCCAGTGGCCTTCCTCGTCCTGGCTATAACGATATGGAGTACGTTTGGCCAGGTTGGTCAGTTTTTCGTGGCTTTTCCATTCCTCCAGCGTAAATCCTGATGCGCGAATGACCAGAAAATCCGGGGTATGATGAATCTGATGGATCTCACCCGTGGCGGGATCGGTAAGTTCGAGTTTCAGTTCGCAGGGTTGTGGGTAATAGGCGAGCACACTCTGGTCATACTCGTGGTCAACTGCGGCAGCGAATTCAATATGCCGGCTTTCAGTCCTGATTTCGCAGCCCATTTTTCGGCTTGCGTAAATCGTGATGACGTTACCGCCACGCGATTGGACATCGCGGACTGGCGCATTAGTACGCGCGTTCAGTATGAGGGCTTGCCCGGCATGGGGTGTTCCAAGGCGTTCGAGCAACTCGACCAGTTGAGATTTTTCCAGCATGGTGAAATCAAAATTAAAACGTGATATCTGCATGTAGCCACCGTTCAGAAGCATCACTTGCCATTCGGTCGTATACGACCGAAAATAGCGAAAAGAGACTTGATCGGGCACGCAAGGACACCGAACATGGATAAAACAACGGCCACTGATTCAGCATTGGCAATGCTCCCATGGGAGTCGCAGGCAAAGACCTACCTGACCCGGTTTATGAAAATTCGTAATGTCGGGTACAAAGAACTTTCCCGCCGGCTCGAAAAGCTGGGAATTCATGAAAGCCCCGGCCAGATCAATCGAAAAATGAATCGCCAGCGTTTCTCGGCTGCATTCTTCTTGGCATGTTGCCGTGCGATGGATGTGCAGACGCTGATTTTTGATGTCGAACCTCCTCACAATCGTGACTCAGACCATTAATCTGGCGATATTTGGCTACAGATTGATGAATGAAAAAAGTCTGAAAAATGCCTGGATAATAAGATGGAAGCATGCGGCAAAATTGATTATATTGCAAATTTTTTCTTTAATTTCAGCGAGATGCAAATGCTTGCGCTATAGTAAATCTTGA
>JAJYHV010000052.1 GCA_021790515.1 Pseudomonadota bacterium | reverse complement strand
CTCTCACCCCGACCAAAGACGCTGACACATAAGCGATCGTCAAAGAAACAAAAAGCATGCGGTTGTTCGTTGCTGCCCCTCAACTCTTGCAACGCAACCACAATTCAATGCAACCATGCATCAATGCGACCACGCAAATGTCGACAGCATTTCCATCTGTTCATGCACACCCCGCGCCGAGATGTAGTGCCGGCAAGAAAACAGCGCTCCGTGACGCAAATCGACACTCGCCTGCACCAGAACCCACACTGCCAACAATATCGCCACCGCACCCAATACAGCGTCATGCTTCATTTCATCACCATTTCATCAAACGCCACCTCGGCATGGTAACGGGTTGGCGCCAAGAAAGTATGACTGGCAACAGAAACTTTGTTTCAAATGGTTACAGCCTACTTGGCCAGCCCCGATAACAAAACGGTTTGCGCCACTGATGGACGGGCGCGCCCAGGCGTGCGACGCACATACTGCCCGTTCGCCGTCATCCGCCATGCCTGCGAATTGTCTTTGAGGTAGGGTTTGATGCCTTCGTTGAGCACCCGTTTTTTCAACCGGGGGTCCCGTAACGGGAAAGCCACTTCAATGCGACGGAAAAAATTGCGCTCCATCCAGTCAGCACTGGAAAGATAGATATCATCCGCACCATCGTTACGGAAATAATAAATACGGGTATGCTCCAGAAAGCGCCCAATGACTGAACGCACATGAATGTTTTCTGACAATCCCGGCACTTCAGGCCGAATCGCACAAGCGCCACGCACGATGAGTTCAATGCGAACGCCAGCCTGCGCCGCCTCATACAACGCCAGAATGATATCGGATTCCAGCAAAGCATTCATCTTGCAGATGATGAATGCTTTTTTACCTGCCCGTGCATGCCCGGTTTCGCGCCGAATGGATTCCAGCACCCGCGCATGCAGGCTGAACGGTGCCTGCCACAGCAAACGCAGATGCGAAGCGCTGCCCAGACCGGTCAACTGGGTAAATACGTCATTCACGTCGGCACAAATCGCCTCGTCACAAGTCAGCAAACCAAAATCGGTATACAAACGCGCGGTGCGCGCATGATAATTGCCCGTACCAAGATGCACATAACGCCGCAAACCATCGTTTTCACGCCGCACCACCAGTGCCATTTTGGCATGGGTTTTATATCCCACCACGCCATATACCACATGGGCACCCGCCTGCTCCAGACGTGCAGACCAATTGATATTGGCCTCTTCATCAAACCGTGCCATCAATTCCACCACGACAGTGACTTCCTTGCCTGCCAATGCGGCGACAATCAATGCTTCCATGAGCATGGAGTCAGTACCCGTGCGGTATACCGTTTGCCGGATAGCCAGTACGTTCGGGTCTTCAGCAGCAGAGCGAATGAAATCGATGACGGGTTGAAAGCTCTGGAACGGGTGATGCAACAACACGTCAGACTTGCGTATCACCGCAAACATATCCTCCACTTTGACCAGTGAGGCGGGCAAGCCACTAACAAAGGATGGGAATTTCAGTGCCGGCCGGTCCACTTGATCCGGAATCTGTATCAAACGCACCAGATTCACCAAACCATTGACCTGATACAAATCTTCCTGTTGCAGCCCAAATTGCTGCAACAAAAACTGTATCATGCTATTGGAACAATTATCGGCCACTTCCAGACGCACCGCATCGCCAAAATTACGTTGTGATAACTCACCTTGCAAGGCTTCGCGCAGGTTTTTTGTTTCTTCCTCATCGACAAACAATTCCGAATTGCGTGTCACCCGAAACTGATAACAGCCTTCTACCATCATGCCGGCGAACAATTCATTCACATGTGCGTGCAGAATCGATGATAAAAACACAAAACCATATTCACACCCGGCAAGATTCTGCGGCATGCGGATAACACGCGGTAACGAACGGGGTGCCTGCACCACCGCGGCACCGGAATTACGTCCGAAGGCATCCGTGCCCGACAATTCCACAGCGAAATTAAGGCTTTTATTCAACACCCGCGGAAAAGGATGCGCAGGATCCAGGCCAATTGGCGTCAATACCGGCATCAATTCACGAAAAAAATAATCACGTACCCAGGCAGCCTGTACTTCATTCCAGTGATTGCGCCGCAACACCCGGATTCCCTGTGCGCTCAATTGCGGCAAAATTTCCTGATTCAGAACTTCATATTGCCGATCCACCAATTGTCGGACACGCGGTTCGATTTCAATCAAACATTGCTTGGCGGTCAGGCCATCTGGTGATTGCAGATGTGGCGTCAATAATGCGCGTTCTTTCAACCCGGCAACCCGCACCTCGAAAAATTCGTCCAGATTGCTGCTAACGATACAAATAAACTTCATGCGTTCCAGCAAGGGAACCCGCTCGTCCTGCGCTTGCGCCAGCACGCGCTCATTAAATGCCAACAGACTCAATTCACGATTCAAAAAATAATCGAATGACGAAAAAGACATCTTGCCTTCCCAAAAAACAACCAAAATCGGCGGATATTACCCGCAAATTGTGACAATCTTGCGATTGGAAAATTTAATTTTTATCGTTACGCCAGCGGCGCGATGCCGCGCTATCATACGATAGTTGACAACAATTTGCTCAGGATAACACAATGGATCTGCTTTTATGGCGCCATGCCGATGCGTTTGATGGAGAAAACGATCTGGATCGGGAGTTAACCCCAAAAGGACATGCGCAAGCCGCAGCAATGGCCGCCTGGCTTAAACCTCGCCTACCCGATAATCTGCACATTCTGGCAAGTCCGGCCATGCGCACCCGTCAGACAGCAGAAGCACTGGAACAAAAATTTGACGTACAGGCCGCCCTGGCGCCTGACAGACCTGTCATGGATCTGTTGCTCGCAGCCGGGTGGCCGCAAGGCAATAAAACCGTATTGATTATCGGCCATCAACCAACATTGGGATTGACCGCCATGCTGCTGTTGACTGGTTCGGAAATACCTTTTTCAATCAAAAAAGGCGGAATCATCTGGATTAGCAACCGCGTACGGCAGGAAAGCGAGCAAACCATCTTGCGCGCGGCCTTGTCGCCGGAATTGCTGAAAAGCCAATAGCTGGCGTTATGTCGGCTATTGGCTTTTCATACAAATAAACAAACGCAACAAGCGATCTGTCATCGCGTTCTGTCATCGGCCTGCTAACCGACGACCCATCAACGGCGATTACGACGCCCGACCAATGGCAAAGCGGCAAGCAAACCGGTCGCAAACAGCAAGGCGCCCGAAGGCAGCGGTGTCGCTGCCACATTATCATATGCGCGATAATTGCTGATGCAACGCGGCAGACCTGAGATCGTAAAATCGGTCACAGGGGACAACCAATGAAACAGTAACTCTCCCTGTCCAAAATGGACGGCGAGATAATCAAAAGCGGAGGTGCTCACAAACGAATCCGAACAACCACTATCACAGGCAGAAACCGATTGCAGCGCTCCCGAACCCAAACCAAACTGGGACTCGGTAACCGTCATCATGTTTGACACACTCTGGTTGCTGATATTGCCGTTATAATACCAGACCTGCGCGGCAGATCCGGGCGTGTAATGTACCGATGCGGTGGCCATGCCGTGCCCCATGGCATAGGAAATGCTGATGGGGTCATTGGTCGGATTGGTTACTGTGGGCAGATATTCTGTCCAAACCGGGGATGCCTGCGCCGGAGATATCTGCACAACGATTGCCAGCACTAAAGCTGCGATAGCAAAAGAAGCCTGTTTCCCAACATATTTCGTGCTCATGACACACTCCAAATTAAAGATGACTCGAAGATTCGGTAAAAAGACCGTTCAATGAGTAACATTCTCCACGCTTCTTCAACGGAGTACAATCACACTTTCGGGTAATGGTCTATTGCAAAGCGAACATCAATGCCTGACTGAAACGACGCCCGCCAACATTTCTTGTGCATGCAACCGCGTCGTTTCCGTCAACACTTCTCCGCCCAGCATGCGGGCGATTTCTTCCACCCGTTCCACCGCAGATAATTCTCGCACCAGACTAATAACGGCCCCATCCGAATGGCGTTGTTTGCTCACCTGCCAATGCTGCTGCCCCTGCGCCGCCACTTGTGGCAAGTGGGTAATGCACAACACTTGCCGCTGTTTTCCCAACTCGCGCAACAAACGACCGACGGCTTCGGCCACGCCGCCACCAATCCCTACGTCCACTTCGTCAAACACCAGCACCGGCACAGCGGCTGCCTGCCCCAAAACGGTCTGCAAAGCGAGGCTGATACGCGACAGCTCTCCACCTGATGCGGTTTTTGCCAACGATTTTGGTACCGAACCTTCATGCGGCGCCACCAGAAATTCTACCTGTTCGGCGCCATGCATGCCTGCGTCTGGCAAAGCAGATAACAACACATCGAATCTGCCACCGGTCAGCGCCAGTTGTTGCATCATCCGGCTCACATTGGCAGACAGACTTTCGGCTGCCGATTCTCGTGCCAACGTCAACTGTTGCGCGCTTTTTTGCCAATTCTGGCGCACCGTGCCGGCCTGAATACGCAAAGCATCCACATCGCCATCCTGCTCCAGTCGCTGCCAGTTTTCCTGCGCCTGTTGCAGACAAACAGCAAGATTCTCCGGTTTTTCACGGTATTTTTTGGCCGTGGAAACAATCTGCGCCATACGCTGTTCAATATCTGCCAACCGCGCCGGATCAGCATCGAGCCTGCCAAGATAATGGCGCACGCCATGCACCGCCTCATCGATCTCGGTCTGCGCAGAATCAATGAGCGCCACATATTCCGTCAACCGGGTATCCACCGCCGCCAGGCGCTGCAACTCGCTTCTTGCCATATGCAGCAACGACAACACGCTATCATCCTGCTCGGACAACATATCCAGCGCTGCAGCCGTGCCTTGCTGCAATTCCGCCACATGCGCCAGCATGGCATGATCAATCTGCAGGCTTTCCCACTCGGCGCCATCAAACCGCAATGCTGTCAATTCGTCGATCTGCCAGCGCAAATGCTCGCGTTCGGCCTGCTGTCGTTCGCGCTGTGATTCCAGCACCTCGATTCGTGCCATCAACGCAGCATATTCGCGATATTGCGCGGCGACACGGGCAGCCAGATCACCGGCTCCGGCATATGCGTCCAGCATGTCGCGCTGGAACGCTGTTTTCATCAAAGATTGGTGCGCATGCTGTCCATGCAGATCCACCAGCCATTCTCCCGCCGTACGCAATTGGGCAACCGTCGCACTACACCCGTTGACATAACAACGAGAGCGCCCATGGTTGTCGATAATGCGCCGCAATATGCACTGATTTTCTTCTGTCTCACCGGCAGACAATTCCTGCTCAAGCAGCCATTGTTGCAGCGCGGCAAGACCCGTGATGTCGAATGTGGCACTGATTTCAGCGCGCTGTGCGCCCTGCCGGATAACGCCGGCATCGGCACGTTCGCCCATGGCCAACGACAGTGCGTCCACCAGCAATGATTTACCCGCTCCCGTTTCACCGGTCAACACAGTCAAACCGGACAAAAAATCGACTTCCAGTGCATCGACCAGCACAAAATCGCGTATCTGCATGCTCAACAGCATCGCTGACATTTTCACAATTTTTGTCCCCAGTACAATTTCTCGCGCAATGTCCGGTAATAACTGTATCTTTTCGGGTGCAACAATTTAACTGATGTGGCAGAACGGGTAACGCGCACCGTATCACCGACTTCGATATCGCAATGCCGTTGTCCATCGAAATGCACCCGGGCATCGTCGGCGTACAGCAATTCCAGTTCCACTGCCGAATGACTATTGACCACCACTGGCCTCGCCGCCAACGTATGCGCGCAAATTGGTACCAGCACAAACACTTCCAGGCTAGGGTGCAGGATTGGCCCTCCCGCCGACAGCGCGTAAGCCGTCGAACCGGTAGGTGTCGCAATCACCAGTCCGTCCGAACGCTGCCCATAGACAAACTCGCCATCGATACGCAAACCAAACTCAATCAAACGTCCCGTCATTCCCTTGCTGACCACCACATCATTCAAGGCACAGGCGGAAAAAATCGGATTCCCCGCGCGAAAAATCACCGTATCGAGCAACAAACGGCTTTCTTCATTGAACTGCCCATCCAACACGGCATCCAGGCATTCCAGCATGGTTTCGGCTGGCACATCGGTCAAAAAACCCAACCGTCCCTGATTGATGCCAAGCAAAGGCACACCATAACCGGACAAGACCCGCGCAATCGACAGAATCGTGCCATCCCCACCCAATACAATCACCAGATCCGCCTGCTCACCAATGACAGCAATGCCAGCAGTCGTATGATCCCCCACATCCAGCAAATTGGCAGAATTGTGCGCAATCAATACCGTATACCCGCGCTGACGCAAATAATCTGCCAATTGCGTCAGATTTTCACCCGTTTCCGGGCTGTCATATTTACCTACCAGCGCAATAATGCGAAACGCATCGGTCATTGATTTACCCCGAAATCATCTTCGGCCGACCACAGTGTTATCCCCGTCCATCAGCCAGCCAGCCAGTTTCATATTAAAATGGCGCAACTATGCCACAATTCAACATAATTTTGTACAATAGCATGCATGTTAAGCGAGCGCGCACAAATCCTGCTAAAAATCCTGATCGAGCGATACATCGCCGACGGCCAGCCTGTTGGCTCCCGCACTTTGCTTCACCACGCCAGACTCAATCTCAGCAGCGCTTCAATTCGCAGCATCCTGTCCGATTTACAGGAAATCGGTTTGCTGGAAAGCCCACATCATTCCGCCGGTCGCATTCCGACCACAGAAGGATTTCGCCTGTTCACCGAACGATTGATGAGTACGCAGACCCTTCATCCGCGACAAATTCAGCATCTGGCCAGTCGTTTGCAAGACAGCAACCCCGCCAAGCTGGTCAACGAAGCATCTCACCTGTTGGCAGAATTGACCCACTTTGCCGGTGTCGTCAAAATTCCAAAACAACGGCATGCGGCATTTTCCCGACTGGAATTCATTTCACTGTCTTCACAACGCATCCTGCTGGTCATCATCAGCATTGATGGCGAGGTGCAAAACCGTATTTTGTCCACTGACCGCCCTTATGACAACAAAACGCTTGGTAAAGCTGCTTGTTGGCTAAACGAGCACTGCGCCGGGTTAACCTTCGAAGCCGCACAACGGGTCTTACAACACGAATTGCAATCCCTGCATCAGGATATCGATACCCTGATGCAGCACGCCATGCAGGCTGCCACCCTTCCAACCGACGATTCAACGGAAGACTGGGTACTCTCCGGCGAGCACCAATTACTCAACAATGCGCATTTTTCCAGCCTGGAAAAACTGCACGACCTGTTTGCCATGTTCGAGCAAAAAACCTCGCTGCTACAATTACTCGACGCCAGCGAGAATGCTCAAGGCGTGCAGGTTTTTATTGGCAGCAAAGCCAACCACGCCCTGCCGGAAGAGTGTAGCATTGTTTCGGCGCCCTATTACCTGCACGGCCAACCCATTGGCACGCTTGGCATCATCGGCCCGATTCGCATGCCCTACGACCGTATCGTTCCTGTCGTGGACATGACCGCCAAACTATTGTCCAACGCCCTGTCTCATTATTAAACCCATGCCAGATTATCCTGCAGCACCTGTTTCACCTCATCCTGCCACCCCAAAAACCGGTATTCTGCTACTCAACCTCGGCACGCCTGATGCACCGGAAAAAGCGGCTTTGCGTCGCTACCTGCGCGAATTCCTTTCCGATCCGAGAGTGATCGAATTGCCACGTTGGTTGTGGCAGCCCATTTTATATGGCGTTATCCTGCCATTCCGGCCAGCACAATCCGCCAAAAAATATGCCAGCATCTGGGACAACCGTGAAGGCTCGCCACTACGATTCCACACCGAAAAGCAAGCCAAATTACTGGAAGGCTGGCTGGCGCAACACGGTCTGGACAACTTTCTGGTCGACTACGCCATGCGTTATGGCAATCCATCCATCACGACAGTGCTTGACCGTTTGATGACGCAGGGCTGTGAGCAGATTGTCTGTCTGCCCCTATACCCGCAATATGCGGCTTCCAGCACCGGTTCTGCGCTCGATGGTGTATATCGCCATTTGCTTACCCAGCGCCGCCAACCCTCGTTGCGCACAATACATTCTTTTCATGACAATCCGGATTACATTTTGGCACTGGCAAAAAATATCCGTGATTATTGGCAAAAAAATGGCCGGCCAGATATTTTACTCATGAGTTTTCATGGCATTCCACTGCGTTCTGTCA
This sequence comes from Pseudomonadota bacterium, assembly GCA_021790515.1. GTDB lineage: Bacteria > Pseudomonadota > Gammaproteobacteria > Burkholderiales > Sulfuriferulaceae > Sulfuriferula. The sequence goes on along the minus strand of JAJYHV010000052.1, from coordinate 18,762 downwards.
AACTGGGCGACCCTTATCAGCAAGAATGCCTGCGCAGCGGTCAGTTATTGGCCTCAGAACTCAGTCTCGAACCGACACAATACCGCATCACTTTTCAGTCACGCTTTGGTCGCGCCAAATGGCTGGAACCCTACACCGCCCCAACACTGACTGAACTGGGGCGACAAAGAACCTCGCGTGTCGATGTCATCTGTCCCGGATTCGTCGCTGACTGCCTTGAAACATTGGAAGAAATCGCCCAGGAAGGAAAAGAGTTGTTCAAAGAAGCGGGCGGTGGCGAATTCCATTATATTCCCGCGCTCAACGAACACGCACATTGGATTGATGCCTTGGGTCACATGGTAGAGCGCGCACTGTGCCGCCCCCCCATTAATGAGGCTGAAGCGGAATATCCATCGCCGCCATAAACCCATAACGCGTATTGGATAATAACAATGTACCACCATGCATGGTAACAATAGCACTGACAATCGACAAACCAAGTCCATTACCGGGTTGATGACGACTGCGGTCCACCCGGTAAAATCGGGTTGTCAGTCGAGGTAAGTCAGCTTCCGGCACGCCATCACCATTGTCATGCACCGCAAGGCGAATCTGCTGCCCACGCTTTTCCATGCTGACTTTCACCCAACCGGAGGGCTTGCCATATTTAATGGCATTATCAATCAGACTGGCCAGTGCATTGGCCAACAGGTTGCGGTCAGCCTGAACCAGAATCGTCCCCGCAACCGTTGTATCCAAGCGCAACACCAAGCCTTTTTGTTCTGCCACGGCATCATACATTTCAACCATATCACGTGCCAAAATTTGCAAATCAACGGGTTGCAGACGATTGCTCCGCATACCGGATTCCAATTCAGCAATTTGCAACAGTTTTTCAAACACCCGCATCAATTCATCAATGTCCTCGATGGCCGCATGCGTTGCCTGCGGCAAATTGTCCACCCCGTCTTGCCCGTTCACCGCTTCATCGAGCCGGGCACGAATGCGTGCCAACGGCGTACGCAAATCGTGGGCAATCGCATTGGACACGTGCCGCACGCCATCCATGAGTTGCTGGATATGATCCAGCATGCGATTGATGTCCCGGTTCAAACGTCCAAACTCATCCCGACTGGTGACCGGAATACGGCGACTTAAATCACCGGCTTCGATTTCACGCGCAGTATGACGAATTTCGTTGATGCGTATTTCCATCTGACGACGAAAAAATACCGCTCCCCACACAATCAGCACGCTCGCCAACAACGCACCCAGCAACAAGGAACGCCACACCAATCGATCGATATGGTCTTCTTCGGTAACAGCGTGCCCCACGACAAACAGTGAACCATCCGGAAGGCGACGTGCCAGCAAACGGGCGCGCACCCGCTGCTTATCACGCACGACTTCACCACTCATCAAATGCCTGGACGAAAAATCCGGCCAACGCTGCAAATTACCCGCCAACACCCGTCCGTTCGGCGCCAGCAATAAAAATATCTCGCTTTCCGTGTCGATGTTATCGCTTAACTGACGGTCAATCTCTCCAATCAACGCGGGTGGATTCTTTTCGTATAATGTGACTCCCCGCTGACTGATTAAACCGATTTTCTCATCGATAGCCTGCTGCAACACGCCAATCGTACCCAAATAAAACACGATGGACACCAACGCCACAGAAAACGCCGTCAACACGCCATAAACCAGCACCAGGCGTGTAATAATGGAATACCGCCAATCCTGCATCATGCACCATCACCATCCGGCGTCACCGCCAGACGGTACCCCAAGCCGCGTACAGTATGAATCAAAGCCGGTGAAAACCCTTTATCAATCTTGCTGCGCAGCCGGCTAATCTGCACATCAATCACATTGGTCTGCGGATCAAACTGGTATTCCCATACGGCTTCCAGTAACATGCTGCGCGTCACCAACTGATTTTCATGACGCATCAGATATTCCAGCAAATGGAATTCACGTGGCTGCAACAAAATCCTCTGTCCATCGCGCTCAACCTGTTGACGCATCCCGTCCAATACCAGATTCGCGACGCGCAACACAGTTTCCACCCGTTTCGTCTGCCGCCGGAGCAAACCTTCCACGCGCGCAAGCAACTCGATCATGGCAAAAGGCTTGATCAGATAATCATCCGCGCCAGCGCGCAAACCCCGCACGCGCTCTTCCGTGCTACCCAACGCCGACAAAACCAATATCGGTATCAAACGCACACGCAATTTTTCCAGCAGCGCCAACCCGTCAATCGAGCCAGGCAACATCCGATCCAGAATGACGATATCCCAATGCGATGTCAACGCCTCTTTTTCGCCCGTATCTGCATCATGACAGGCCATCACCTCATACCCCACTTGCCGCAATCCGTTGCAGACATAACGTGAAGTACTGACATCATCTTCAATCACCAAACAGCGATTTGGCATACCTTTTCCTGCCTTTTCTCCACCAGACAAAAACCGTTTGACACCCCAATTTGACGGCGTTACACTCGCGCCGTTTCGCACAGCCAGAGACGCGCAGCCAGAGACGCGCAGCCAGAGACAATTTATCTTGGACTCTCACAGTTGTAACAATACCGTATTAGATTATATCGACTAATGGTCTGAGTTGCTCTCGTTCCTCGCAAGGTTCCCGAGTTTCTGCCATTAGCTTACGGCGAAAATCAGGACGGTGCATCACCGCGCCACACGCGCACCCTGTCTTGATCCGGTTCGTTTTGTTGACTCAAGTTGCATTTTGACGCAACTGAACAAAGAGAGCGTTACTATGAAAATACTGGCATTCAATTTGCTGTCCACCCTTCCTGCCTGGCTGGGCGGCAAAAAAGATTCCACTGACCAAAAACCCGCTGCGGCTTTTTCCCGCGTCCTCGAACTGGCTCTGTTGACGCCGGACGCAAATCTGGAACAACTGGACACTTCAACAACCGGCCTGCTCGACCGCGAAGCCGAAGCACGGTTGGAACAATACGGCTCCAATACCGTTATCCACGAACACAGCAAAAGCATCCCTGAGCGCATTCTGGAACAATTCAAGAATCCACTCAATCTGTTATTGCTAACACTCGCCGGCATCTCCTATTTTACCGGCGATACCGAGTCAAGCATCATCATTTCCATCATGGTGTTTCTGAGTGTCACCCTGACTTTCGTTCAGGAATACCGTTCCAGCAATGCCGCAGAAAAACTGCGTGCCATGGTCAGCACGACCGCGAGCGTCATACGCAAAGACAAACGCGCCGGCATTCCACCGGAAGTCAACGAGGCATACAACATCCATATTCGCCCTCGTGGCCCGGAAAAAAAAGAAATCCCTATCAGCCAGCTTGTCCCTGGAGACATCATTCACCTGTCAGCCGGCGACATGATCCCTGCCGACGCACGCGTATTGGGTGCGAAGGATCTATTCATCAACCAGTCTTCACTGACCGGCGAATCCATGCCGGTCGAAAAATTTGCGCTGGCCAGTAACACCAGCGTACAAGATCCCCTGCAACTGGACAATATTTGTTTCATGGGCACTAATGTCGTCAGTGGCTCTGCTACTGCTGTCATCATTACCACAGGCGCCAACACCTATTTTGGCAGCCTGGCCAGCCTTGTTTCTGCTGAACGGGTACAAACCAGCTTTGACCGTGGCGTCAAAAGCTTTACCTGGCTGATGCTGCGTTTCATCCTGTTTATGGTGCCGACAGTATTTATCATCAACGGCCTGACCAAGCACAATTGGGTCGAAGCTTTTTTCTTTGCCCTGGCAGTGGCCGTTGGACTGACCCCTGAGATGCTGCCCATGATCGTGAGTGTCAACCTCGGCAAAGGCGCCCTGGCCATGTCGCGCAAGAAAGTCATCGTCAAACGGTTGAATTCCATCCAGAATTTTGGTGCCATGAATATTCTGTGCACCGACAAAACCGGTACCCTGACTCAGGATCACATCATTCTGGAAAAACATCTGGATATTTTCGGCGAAAACAACATGGCCGTGCTGGAATTCGCTTATCTCAACAGCTATTACCAGTCCGGCCTGAAAAATCTGCTCGATGTCGCCGTACTCAAACATGTCGAAATAAACGAGATGCTGCACATCGAAAACGATTATCACAAAGTGGATGAAATCCCATTTGACTTTGTGCGTCGCCGTATGTCGGTCGTCGTGGAAGGCCATGGCAAACACTTGCTTATCTGCAAGGGTGCCGTAGAAGAAATCTTTAACATCTGCACGGACAGTGAAATTGGCGAAGAAAAATTTCCGCTTGACGACAGCCATTTTGCCCGCCTGCGCGCTGTCACCCAATCCCTTAACGAAGATGGTTTCCGTGTCATTGCCATTGCCTACAAAAAAATTGATGACGCCAAAACCAATTTCTCCGTGCAAGACGAATCCGACATGACCTTGGTCGGCTATATCGCCTTCCTCGACCCACCCAAGGAAACTGCCGCTGCCGCGATTGCCGCGCTCAACAGACATGGGGTCGCCGTCAAAATTCTCACCGGCGATAACGACATCGTCACACGCAAGGTCTGCAAAAGCGTCGGCCTGCATGTCGAACGCATCATACTTGGCAGCGAAGTGGAAAAGATGTCCGACAGTGAACTGGCCGACGTGGCAGAACAGGTTGAAGTATTTGCCAAACTTTCACCCAGTCAGAAAGCAAAAGTCATCAAAGCATTGCACCTGAAAGGCCATGTGGTCGGTTTCATGGGCGATGGCATCAATGATGGCCCTGCCCTGAAAGCCGCTGATGTCGGCATTTCTGTTGATACGGCGGTTGACATTGCCAAAGAATCGGCAGATATCATTCTGCTGGAAAAAAATCTGATGGTGCTGGAAGAAGGCGTCATCGAAGGTCGTAAAGTATTTGGCAACATCATCAAATACATCAAAATGGGAGCCAGCTCCAATTTCGGCAACATGTTCAGCGTATTGGGTGCCAGCGCCATGCTACCCTTCCTGCCCATGGCGCCGATTCAGATTTTGACCAACAACATGCTGTACGACTTTTCGCAAACTGCCATTCCAACGGACAATGTCGATGACGAATACATCGCCAAACCGCGCAAATGGGATATCGCCAACATTCGCCGCTTCATGATTTTCATCGGACCCATCAGCTCGATTTTTGACTATACGACTTATTACATCATGTATTTTATTTTCCACGCCAACACGCCCGCCATGGCACCATTGTTCCAAACCGGTTGGTTCGTGGAATCCCTGTTTTCACAAACTTTGATTATTCACATCATCCGTACCGGGAAAGTGCCTTTCATCGAAAGTCGCGCCAGTCTGCCGCTGATTTTGACCAGCCTCATCATTTGCAGTGTCGGTGTATGGCTTCCTGTCTCACCCTTTGCTCATGCACTAGGCTTTGTCAGGCTGCCCACACAATATTGGTACTACCTGGCAGGCATGATTCTGACCTATGCCATCCTTACCCACTTGGTAAAAACCTGGTTCATCAAAAAGTACGGTCTGAATTAAACGCCATTCAAACTCTTGCCCGCAACGCGGCTCATGGCGGAGTAAATCAGCGCTTCCCTAAGGTTTACAATCAGTCGTCATCACCACCGCCATAATATGGGGGGGGTCCATAATACATGGGTTGCGGCGGATACACATATGCTGGCGCAGGCACATAAGCCTGTGGCGGCTGTTGTGGTGGATACATGTATGCAGGCCCCGGAGCGACCATGACAGGCTGCGGTTGTTGCTGCATCATTACCCCGCCCACCAAGCCCCCCACCAGACCACCCACCAGCGCTGCTGCACCCCAACCGCCACCATCACCACCACGCCAGCCGCCATCACCACCACGCCAGCCGCCATCACCACCACGCCAGCCGCCATCGGCATGAATCTGTCCACTGCATATCAGCAATATCGCCACTACCATCGCTCGTTTTTTCACGTACACACTCCTGTAAATTATCCATACATAATCACAATAGTTGATTGGAGGAATTAATTCAGTGGTTCCTTCAAGAACATCCAGCCTTCAAATCCCGGCATGCCGCAACCACAAACAATTTCCACTGCTTTCCTTTCCGATTGCCTGCAATGTCAACGCGTGCGCCTGTTGTTCGTCTTCATTTGCATAAATGACCGGCAACACCATGCCGACAGGCAATTCCGATTCATGCTGCGCGCTGGATAAAGCATGGGTTTCAATCAAGGCATCCTGCCCGCGTGTCATCGCCAGATAAACCGCCGCCAACAACTCTGCATCCAGCAGGGCGCCATGCAAGGTACGGCTGGTATTATCGATTTCGTAACGTCGGCACAGTGCATCAAGATTGTTTTTCTGACCTGGATTAAGCTCCCGCGCCAATTTCAATGTATCCAGCACAGTACGGCCATCGGTCACTGGCGGAAAGTCGAGCAACGACAACTCATGATTCAAAAAACCGACGTCGAAGGCAGCGTTATGAATCACCAGTTCGTCATTGCCCAAAAATACCAGCAACTCCTCAACGATATCCGCAAACTTGGGTTTGTCCTGTAAAAAAGCGCTATTCAGACCATGCACGGCCTCCGCCCCGGCATCGATATCACGCTCAGGATTCACATAGCGGTGAAAGTATCTGCCCGTCAAACGCCGGTTGAGCAATTCCACGCCAGCCACCTCGATAATCCGATGCCCCAGTCGGGGGTCGAGTCCGGTGGTTTCGGTATCCAATACGATCTGGCGCGACATTACTTCGTCACCACGGGTTTGTTATCGGCCACCCGGCGCATCATGACGCTGGCAACCAACACGCCTATTTCGTACAATAACCACAGTGGTACCGCCAGCATGGTTTGAGAAAGCACATCTGGCGGAGTGAAAATAGCGCCCACCACAAACGAAGCTACGATGACATAAGGACGAATTTCACGCAATTTGGCTACACTGACCACCCCGATCCGCACCAACACCACGACGACTACCGGCACTTCAAACGTCACCCCAAACGCCAAAAACAGGGTCATGACAAAATCAAGGTATTTGCCAATATCAGTCATCATCGCCACGCCCGTTGGCGTGACGCTGCTGATAAAACCAAACACAACCGGGAAAACAATGAAATAGGCAAAACTCATCCCGCAAAAAAACAGCAGCACACTGGCCACTACCAATGGCAAAGCCATGCGTTTTTCATGTATATACAAACCAGGCGCAATAAATGCCCACAATTGATACAACACATAGGGCAACGCCAACAAAAACGCCGCCATCAATGTCACTTTCATGGGAACAAAAAATGGCGCCGTCACCTCGGTCGCAATCAACTGCCCCCCTTTTGGCAACGTACGCAGCAACGGTCGCGCCAACAAACTGTATATTTGGTTAGACCAATGGAACAGACCAACGAATATCAGTACGACCGCCAACAACGCCCGTAACACACGCTCGCGCAGTTCAACCAGATGAGTAATAAAAGTGGCCTGCGAGTCATCCATGATTTAATGAGAAGATGTAGGAGCATCCAGAGGCAACTCGCCCTGAACAGGGTGGGTTACCAATGCAATGGGCGCTTCATGAGAAAAGATTGCATCAGGAGCAACAGCCTCAGCATGGACTCCCTCAACAGCATGAGTTGGATCAGCAGGAGGAATTTCCTCGACAGCATGGGCTCCCTCGACAGCATGGGGCGCACTGGGAGCCTGAGGCGCAGGAGTCGTCGTACCCGTTGGCTGACGGGCAGATTCGAGTTGTTCCTGAACCTGCTTTCCACTCTCCTGCAAGGAGTAGCTAACATCTTCAAAGTTGGTGCGCGCCTCTTCAGCCACGCGCTTAATCTCGTCCAACCGCAATTCGCGCTCGATTTCGCTGCGCATACCCGCCACATAACGCTGCAGACGACCAAACAGCAAACCGGCGGCGCGTGCCACTTTTGGCAAACGTTCCGGGCCGATAACGACCAGCGCCACAACCGCGATGAGCAGCAGCTCGGAAAAACCAATGTCGAACATGCCTCAAGCCCGGGTTTTATCGTGGGTCTCTACTTCATGCACCACCGGCGCAGAAGAATTTTCCAGCTTTTCCGGTTCCGGTTCCGCTTCGCGTACCGCATCCTTGAAATTTTTGACTGCACCACCCAGATCGCTGCCAATATTACGCAATTTTTTGGTACCAAAAATCGCCAGCACGATTACCAGTACAATCAACCAATGCCAAATGCTCAGGCTTCCCATGTCACCCTCCTGTTCGTCGCCAATGGCGACCATAACCCTGTGTTTGGTCAGGATGCCGCAACCGGCTCACCCATGACGTGCATATGTAAATGAAACACTACTTGTCCACCCCCCGCCCCGGTATGGATTGCCATACGGAACCCATCGTGCAACCCGGCTTCCCGGGCGGCTTTCTTTCCTGCCAACAACATTCGCCCCAGCAAGGCAGCATCTGAAGGTTCACACTGATCCAGTGATTCAATGTGCCGACGGGGAATAATCAGATAGTGTACGGTTGCCGCCGGATGAATATCATGAAATACCAATATCTCATCATCTTCATACACCAGTTTACTCGGTATGCTGCCCTTTGCAATGCCGCAAAACACACAATCACTCACGCCTGTCCTCCACGCGACATCTTTTCCTCATGCCCACTCACACCCTCGCGCCGTGCCAGTTCTTGCAATACCTGCTCCGGACGTAAACCTTGCTGCGCAAGTAATACCAATGTATGAAACCATAAATCGGCAGTTTCATAAATGATTTTTTTTGCATCGCCATCTTTGGCGGCCATAATCGTTTCAGCCGCCTCTTCCGCCACCTTTTTCAGAATCGTATCCAGCCCACGGGCATATAAACTTGCCACATAAGAATCGTTCGGACTACTCTCTCGCCTGGCATCCAGTGTATCGGCCAAACGCTGCAACACATCACTCATGATAAATTTCCGTCGGGTCTTTTAACACCGGATCAACCGTTATCCATTGCCGCTTTTCCAGTCGCTGGAAAAAACAATCATGCCGTCCGGTATGACAAGTAATCCCGCCCACTTGTTCAACCTTGAGCAACAAAGCATCACCATCACAATCGAGCCGAATTTCCCTGACTTTCTGGATATGCCCCGACTCTTCGCCCTTATGCCACAACTTCTTGCGCGAACGCGACCAATACACCGCCTCACCGGTTTCCAATGTACGTAACAAGGCATCCCGGTTCATCCATGCCACCATCAATACCATCAGGTCATGTGCATCCTGCACCACCACCGTCACCAGTCCGCTTTCCGACCAGTTTACCCGATTCAACCACTGATTGTCTGCCCCGTTACTCATGTCAACCTGACCTCGATACCCTGATGACGCAAATATGCCTTCGCCTCCTGTATGCTGTATTCGCCGAAATGGAAGATGCTGGCCGCAAGCACAGCGTCTGCATGTCCCTGTAACACACCGTCAGCCAAATGTTGCAGGTTGCCTACACCGCCGCTGGCAATCACCGGGATCAACACCGCGTCAGCAACAGCGCGCGTCAAAGGCAGGTTGAAACCGCTTTTCGTGCCATCCCGATCGATGCTGGTCAACAGAATTTCACCGGCACCCGATTTTTGCATCTGCAAAGCCCAGGCTACTGCATCCAACCCCGTCGGATTACGTCCACCATGGGTATACACTTCCCAACTACCCTGCTCATTGGCACGGGCATCGATTGCCACCACAATGCACTGCGAACCGAACCGTGCTGCTGCGTCGGCTACCAATTGCGGATTGGTGACTGCGGCCGTATTGATGCTGACCTTATCAGCGCCGGCATTCAACAGGCGTCGTACATCGCCCACTTCACGCACACCGCCGCCGACCGTCAGCGGAATGAATACCTCGGCTGCCACGGCCTCAATGACCGGAAACAACAAATCTCGCTCCTCAACGCTGGCCGCGATATCCAGAAAGGTCAATTCATCTGCACCTTCCCGTTCGTAGCGCCTGGCAATTTCCACCGGGTCGCCCGCATCGCGCAAGCCAACAAAACTGACCCCTTTGACCACACGACCGGCGCGCACATCAAGACAGGGAATAATGCGCCGCGCCAGTGCCATTATGCCGACGCGTCCGCCAAAGCCTGCGCCGCAGCAAAATCGAGCGTTCCTTCATAAATGGCGCGTCCTGTGATGACGCCATTGATGCCTTCGTGCTCGACCGCACAAAGTTGCGTCACATCATCAAGACTGGTCACCCCGCCACTGGCAATCACCGGCACATCCACTGCCTGCGCCAATCGGACCGTAGCCTCTATATTTACGCCGGACAGCATGCCATCACGCCCGATGTCAGTATAAACAATCGCCTCGACGCCATAATTTTCAAACTTTTTCGCCAGATCGATGACATCATGATGTGTCATTTTTGACCAGCCATTCACGGCAACCTTGCCTTCCTTGGCATCCAGACCAACGATGATTTGTCCCGGAAATGCATTGCAGGCATCATGCAGAAAACCAGGAACTTTGACCGCTGCCGTGCCAATGATGACATACGACACACCGTAATCCAGATAACGGGCAATGGTGTCCAGATCACGAATACCGCCGCCGAGTTGAACCGGCACGTCGGCTCCAACCGCCTCCACCATTTCCCGAATTACCCGTTCATTAACGGGCTTACCGGCAAAAGCACCGTTCAAATCGACCAGATGCAAACGCCGTGCACCTTTCTCCTGCCAATGACGCGCCATATCCACCGGGTTATCAGAAAAAAGCGTCGCTTCGCTCATCAACCCCTGCTTCAAACGAACACATTGGCCATCTTTGAGATCTATCGCTGGAATAATCAACATAGTAAAAACTTGATAATAAATTTTTGATTATAAAATAAACAATAAATTGTCCGGCCAGCACGTCAACACGGACACTCAATCACTCAGGCGCGTATCTTACCATCCCATTGCGCAAAATTTTCCAACAATCGCAAACCGGCCTGCTGACTTTTCTCCGGATGAAATTGAACAGCAAACAAATTCTGCACAGCAACTGCTGCGGTAAAGTCAAACGGGTAAGGTGTCACCGCACAACATTGCGATTTATCTTCCGGTTCAACATAATAACTGTGCACAAAATAGAATCTGGTATTGTCTGCCACCCCCTGCCACAAAGGGTGTGCACAGGTCTGCCGCACGGTATTCCACCCCATATGCGGCACCTTGAGATGCTCCGGCACTTGCGACCCAAGATCACCAAAAAAACGCCGCACTCGCCCGGGCAAAACACCCAACCCGGCCACATCACCTTCTTCGCTGTGTTCAAACAACATTTGCATACCCAGACAAATACCCAAAAAAGGTTTGCTGCAGGCAGTTTCCCGCACCACATCTGTCAAACCACGCATCGTCAGCTCACGCATGCAGTCTCCCATGGCGCCCACGCCGGGAAACACGATGCGACTGGCCGACAACAGCGTACTGGGGTCGCTGCTGACCACCACGCGCTGCTGCGGCGCCACGTGCTCCAGCGCTTTGGCAACCGAGCGCAGGTTGCCCATGCCATAATCGACAATCGCAATATCGGCAATCATTTCACAGGCTACCCTTGGTCGATGGCATGGCCGCCGCGTCCAACCTCGGATCAAGCTCACACGCCATACGCAAGGCTCGTCCCAATGCCTTGAACAAGGTTTCTGCCTGATGGTGACTATTACTGCCACGCAAGTTATCAACGTGAATGGTCATTGCTGCATGATTGACAAATCCCTGGAAAAATTCGCGCACCAACTCCACATCAAACTCGCCAATCTTGTCTCGCGTGAAATCGACATTGAATGTCAATCCGGGGCGACCGGACAAATCCACCACCACCCGTGACAGGGCTTCATCCAACGGGATATATGCATGGCCATAACGTCGCACGCCCGCCTTGTTACCCAGGGCGCGTGCAAACGCCTGCCCCAGCGTAATGCCAATGTCTTCCACGGTATGATGCGCATCGATATGCAAATCGCCCTGCGCCTCTATCCGGATATCCATCAAACCATGGCGTGCTATCTGGTCCAGCATATGATCCAGAAACGCAACACCTGTCGCAAAATTGCCGCGCCCCTCGCCATCCAGGTTCAGTTGCACAACAACACGGGTTTCCAGGGTGCTGCGATTGACATCTGCGGTTCGCATCATACGGTTCACTCACAAGCCATCAGGTTGCCGGTCTGTGACCGGAAAAGAAAATACGTATCCAGAACATCCACCAGCGCCTGACAATGCTCAGGCGTGCCGATAGTAATGCGCAGATAAGGTGCAATCCGCGCTGGTTGACGAAAGTGTCGCACAAGAATGTTGTGTTCGCGCAACAACGCTGCCAACAACGCACCATCTTCCGCTTCATGGCGCACAAACACAAAATTGGCCTGCGATGGCAACACCGTGAAACCCCGTTCGCTCAATTGCCGCACCAGATAATCCCGCGTAGCCGCAATACTGGCGCACGTATGACGCAAATAGGCCTGATCCCGCACGGCAGCCAACGCGCCAATCTGCGCCAACCGTCCCAGTGGATAAGAATTAAAACTGTCCTTGATCCGCACCAGGCCGGCAATCAGATCCGGATGCCCGATGGCGTACCCGACCCGCAAACCTGCCAACGCGTACGATTTGGACAAGGTACGCACCACCAGCAGATTCGGATAATCCGCCACCAACACCACCGCAGATTCCGCACCGAAATCGACATACGCCTCATCCACCAGCACGACGCTGTCCGGGTGCGTCCGCAATATTTTTTGCACTTCCATCAATGGCAAAGCCATACCGGTTGGTGCATTCGGATTCGGGAACACGATACCGCCGTTAGGTCGGGCAAAATCTTCCACAACCAGTGAAAAATCATCCCGCAGGGGAATCGTTTCATGGGCAATGCCATACAAACGGCAATATACCGGATAAAAACTGTAAGTCACATCAGGAAACAGCACCGGCGCTTCATGCTGCAACAGGGCATGAAAGGCGTGCGCCAATACTTCATCCGAGCCGTTGCCCACAAACACCTGTGCAGGCGTCACATCATGCAATTCGGCGACTGCCTCGCACAACGCACTACTGGCTGGATCGGGATATAAACGAAGCGTATCCAGCACGGTTTCCTGCAATGCCTGCTGAACAGCCGCACTGGGAGGATAGGGGTTTTCATTGGTATTCAGCTTGATGAGCCCCGCCACCTTTGGCTGCTCACCCGGCACGTAGGGCACCAGCTCGCGCGCCACCTGACTCCAGAATCGACTCATGATATATCCGGATTTCCGCTTTATGATGTCTTGTCCGCCATGCGCAACTCGGCCGATCGGGCATGGGCGGTCAACCCTTCGCCATACGCCAGCGTGGCAGCCACTTTGCCCAATGTATGCACCCCTTGTGACGACACCCGAATCAGGCTGCTGCGTTTCTGAAAATCATACACACCAAGCGGGCTGGAAAAACGTGCCGTGCGCGAAGTCGGCAGCACATGATTTGGCCCGGCACAGTAATCTCCAAGTGATTCACAGGTATTCCGACCAATAAAAATCGCTCCGGCATGGCGCAACTTGCTCACCCATATGTCAGGATCATCTACCGATAACTCCAGGTGTTCTGGCGCAATGTGGTTGGCGATTTCCATTGCCTCATCCAGATCACGCACCTTGACCAGCAATCCGCGATCACGCAATGCGGTTTCAATGACTGCACGACGCGGCATATCCGGCAATAAACGCCGAATACTGTCCTGCACAGCGCATAAAAATTCCGCGTCCGGACAAAGCAATATCGATTGCGCCAATTCATCATGCTCCGCCTGCGAAAACAGATCCATCGCAATCCAGTCCGCCGGCGTCTTGCCATCACAGATGACCAAAATTTCTGACGGCCCTGCCACCATATCGATTCCGACCGTGCCGAATACCCGTCGCTTGGCAGCCGCGACATACGCATTGCCGGGACCCACGATTTTATCCACCTGCGGCACACTGTCCGTGCCATATGCCAACGCGCCGACAGCCTGTGCGCCACCAATGGCGAACACCCGGTCAACACCGACTATCGCTGCCGCTGCCAGCACCAGTTCATTTTGCACGCCGTCCGGCGTGGGAACGACCATAATCAATTCACGCACACCCGCCACTTTGGCAGGCAAGGCATTCATTAATACTGAAGAGGGATAGGCTGCCTTGCCGCCCGGCACATACAATCCAACCCTGTCCAATGCCGTCACCTGCTGACCCAGCATCGTGCCATCGGCTTCTTCGTATTGCCAGGAAACCATCAATTGTCGTTCATGATATGCACGAATACGCGCACTGGCCATTTCCAGCGCTTCCCGTTGCACAGCAGGAAGGTCATCCAATGCCTGTTGCAAGCGCTCGGGTGGCAGCGTCAGTGCCGCCATATCGGATGCATTCAGCCTGTCAAAACGACGGGTATATTCCAGCACCGCAGCGTCGCCTTCTTTACGCACCCTGCGCAAGATTTCCGCCACAGCAGACTCAATCGCCTCGTCCTGACCTTCTTCAAGCGCGAGACGATGATCCAACACCACCCAGAATCCGTCCATTCGGGTATCCAACTGCAACACATTCTGCAACATATTAGACATGACAATATAATGACAACTCAAGATTGGGAAAATTATACATGAAAAAACAGTGCGCCATCAGTCGAACTGCACGGATACGACAAACAGTCATGCCAAGCCACCCCGCCACACATGCAATTGACAATCATTTGCGTTAGAATGGGCGAACTACCCCCTTACTGCTCGCCCTTATCCTGCCGCCATGTCTGATAACAATGCTTTTACCATCGACCAGCTAATACTCGAACAACCTTTCGCCGGGCTGGGCGAAGACTTTTTTACCCTGACGCCGCCCGAAGGCCTGCCTTCACCACGATTGCTGCATTTTAACACCCGGGCAGCCGACCTTATCGGCCTGCCCGATGGCATCGCCAACCATCCGGACACCGTTGAATTTCTATCTGGCAATCGTCTTCCCGCCACGGCGCGACCGATTGCAACAATATACGCCGGGCATCAGTTTGGATATTACGTTCCTCAGCTGGGCGACGGTCGCGCCCTCTCCATCGGCGTCACCAACCACGCCACGCAAGGCAAGCAGGAACTGCAATTCAAAGGCAGCGGGCGCACACCTTTTTCCCGCTCTGGTGACGGGCGCGCCGTCGTGCGCTCCAGTCTGCGTGAATATCTGTGTTCAGAGGCCATGCACGGACTGGGCATCCCGACCACACGCGCACTGTCTCTTGTTGACAGTCCATTACCCGTATTCCGCGAAGGCACCGAAACCGCTGCTGTCATCATCCGGATTGCGCCCGGATTCATCCGCTTCGGTCATTTCGAATTATTCTATCACCGCAAGCAAACAAACCAATTACGCGCCTTGGCAGACTACGTCATCGCGCACCATTACCCGGAATTTGCCTCCGCGTCCGCCCCTTATACCGTTCTATTACAGGAAATCAGTCGCCGCACTGCCGTGTTGATGGCGCAATGGCAAGCGGTCGGCTTTACCCACGGCGTCATGAATACGGATAACATGTCAGTGCTAGGACTGACGCTGGACTACGGCCCTTTCGGTTTTCTCGATCGCTATGAGCCAGGTTTTGTATGTAACCATTCTGATGAAATGGGACGTTACGCGTTTGATCAGCAACCTGACATCGCTGGCTGGAATTTGTCACGTCTGGCACAGGCACTCTCACCATTAACGGGCGAAGCCGACGCACGCGACGCCTTGCAGGATTATCCGCGCCAATTTGCCAGCGCCTACATCAACCTCATGAGCGCCAAGCTCGGCCTTCCGGCACAAAAAGAAAATGTCAGTGTCATTCTGTCCATGCTGGAACTACTACACCGCAACCAGATTGACTACACCATCTTTCTGCGTCGCCTGTGCGATTTCGATTCGGATACCGATTCCAACAACGCGGCTCTGCGCGACCTGTTCATCAACCGTGCTGATTTTGATACCTGGGCAACAGATTACCGCGCACTGCTTGCCCGTCACCCACACCCGGATCGTCGAACTGCCATGCGTCAGGTCAACCCAAAATTCATTCTACGCAATTATCTGGCCGAAAATGCCATCCGAATCGTTCGTGATGAAGGTGACACGACAGAAATCGACCGTTTGCTCACCCTCCTGCATCATCCCTTCGACGAACACCCGACACTTGAACGTTACGCAGACCTGCCGCCCGACTGGGCGCAGGAATTATCACTCAGTTGCTCGTCGTGATTTGAGTCAATCCGGTCATGTAAGGGCGCAGCACATCCGGAATGGTGACGCTGCCATCGGCTTGCTGATAATTTTCCAGCACCGCAACCAGTGTGCGCCCAACGGCCAGGCCCGACCCGTTCAGCGTATGCAACAACTCGGTTTTACCTTGCGCATTGCGAAAACGCGCCTGCATACGGCGTGCCTGAAACGCCTCAAAATTACTACATGATGAAATTTCCCGGTATGCCTGCTGTGCCGGCAACCACACTTCCAGATCGTAAGTTTTGGCGGACGAAAACCCCATATCACGGGTACAAAGCGCCATTTTACGATAGGGCAATTCCAGCGCCTGCAAAATCGCTTCGGCGTGCCCGGTCAATTGCTCCAGCGCATCATAACTGTCCTGCGGTTCCACCATCTGCACCAATTCGACCTTATCGAACTGATGCTGACGTATCATTCCGCGCACATCGCGACCATAAGCGCCTGCTTCAGAACGAAAACAAGGCGTATGCGCCACAAATTTGAGTGGCAGATGTTCACGCAACACGATTTCATCGCGCACCAGATTGGTCACCGGAACTTCTGCGGTAGGAATCAGGCACAAACGTTCCATGCCAGCGCGCTGTACGTAAAACTGATCTTCCTCAAATTTCGGCAACTGCCCTGTGCCATACAGCGACGCATCGTTGACCAGATATGGCACATATAATTCGGTATAACCGTGTTGCAAGGTATGCGTATCCAGCATGAACTGCGCCAATGCCCGATGCAACCGCGCCAGTTGCCCACGCAACACGGTAAACCGTGCACCCGACAATTTGGCGGCAGCCTCAAAATCCAGCCCCAAAGGCTGACCGACATCCACATGATCGCGTACAATAAAATCCATCGCGCGCGGCGTCCCAACCCGAGATACCTCGATATTGTCTTCTTCAGATGCACCCACTGGCACCGACGCATGCGGCAAATTAGGCATCTGCCACAACAATGCCTGCAATTTTTCCTGTAAAGTCGCCAACGCACTTTCTGCCGCAGTCAGAGATGACCCCAACTCAGCCACTTCAGCCAACAAGGGGGCGACATCCTCTCCTCTGGCCTTTGCCGCGCCAATCGTCTTGGCACTGCTGTTACGCTGCGCCTGCAACTGCTGGGTATGCGTTTGCAAGCGCTTGCGTTCCGCTTCCAGTTGCGCCAACGCCTGCGTGTCCAGCATAAAACCTCGTGTCGCCAAGCGTTGCGCCACCGTATCCAAATCATTACGAACCAGTTGCATGTCCAGCATATTATCCAACCATCTTCAAATCTTCAAATTGTGCGCGCTGATAGTCGCGCATAAAAAATCGCCGCCACAAAATATACCGACGTCAGTACGATTTCCCCACCTGCCAGCCAGCGAGACAAGCCATGATCCGACCATGCCCGCACCACACCCTCGGCAAAATACAGCAGAATCATCAACGATGACCATTGATAACTATAACGCCGGCCGTGTAATACCCCAAACAAGGGAAATAACAAGGGCACTGCCTTCAAAATCATCGCAGAACCGCCTGGTTTGAGTGGTGCCAGCCAACCTTCCCAAGCCAAAGTCAGGATAATCAGCGCAATCAGGCTGACAATGCAAATGTTTTGTAACCAGGTTTTCATACGCAATTCCTGACCATCCGGATCGTTACCCTATTATTCAACTTCAAAAACTGGCTCAGGCGCACAATTTCAGCGCCACAGAAGCCAGACGTTTACCCGACACAAACGCCAATTGACGCTCGTCCTCACTGATGACCGGTTGTGCTTCCTGTCCGGCAAAATGACTTGCCCCATAAGGCGTTCCGCCAGTACGAGTTGCCGTCAATGCTGCTTCGGTAAATGGAATACCGACCAGCACCATGCCGTGATGCAGCAACGGCAACATCATTGACAGCAGTGTCGTTTCCTGCCCGCCATGCAGACTTGCCGTCGATGTGAATACCGCCGCCGGCTTGCCGGCAAGCGTACCCTTCATCCACTCACCCGACGTACCATCCCAAAAATATTTCATCGCCGCCGCCATGTTGCCGAAACGGGTGGGACTACCCAGCGCCAGACCGACACATTCATGCAAATCGTCATGACTCACATACGGCGCACCCTCATCCGGTACTGCCGGTGCCGCCACCGTGGTTTCGGTCACGACGCCAGGCACCGTTCTTACCCGTGCCGCAGCACCCGGTACTGATTCAATACCGTGGGCAATCACCTGCGCCAGCGCACGGGTTGCCCCATGTCGACTGTAATACAACACCAGAATTTCCTGCATGACGACTCCACTGCTTCACCAAGAAGCGCTGATTATACCGCACACGGGAATTAATTCAGAGCTTCCTTGGGAAGATGGGATGGACGCCTCCCTCCTCCACGGGGAGCAGGGGCAAGCACTAATAATTGAGGTAGCCCCTCGCGGACCTGACGGCATCTAGGTGCCAAAGTGGGGATAATGAGATTTTTCCACGAACGGACGGAGGGGCTGAAATGAATTTTACAACATATGGGTTGGATATTGCAAAGCGCGTTTTCCAACTGTATTGGGTGGATCACGAAAGCG
>JAJYHV010000018.1 GCA_021790515.1 Pseudomonadota bacterium | reverse complement strand
CCTGCGCTTGAATATTGGTCACTTATACGTTACCATTCGATCATGAAAATCAAGGTTGAAGAATATATTTGCCCAGATGGCTCGAACCCATATAAGGCATGGTTTGACAACCTTGATCCACAGGCTGCCGCCAAAATTGTTACTGCAAAATTGCGCTTGGAACTTGGAAATACCTCCAGCGTGAAATGGTTTGACGGCATTGGTGAATACGTCATCGACTGGGGGCCAGGTTACCGTGTTTACCTTGCCAAAGATGATGACGCGCTCATCATCCTGTTCGGCGGCGGCACCAAGCGCGGCCAACAAAAGGATATTGATAAGGCGAAGGTATTGCACCACGAATACAAAGTGCGAAAGAAGGCAAAGGCTGTCGCCAGCAAAACTGAAAAGACAAAGAGGTGATCACATGGCACTAACTCGTAATTTCAAACAAACAATCATTGAGCGCGTTGAACGCGATCCTGAGTTTGCGAAAGCGCTGCTTGATGAAGCGGCAACTTTATTCCTGAGCGGCGAGCCAGAAACGGCGCGCCTCATCCTTCGCGACCTCGTGAATGCCACAGTTGGATTTGAGCAGTTGGCCGTGTTGACTGACAAACCCAGCAAAAGCCTGCATCGCATGTTATCGCCCAAAGGTAATCCAAGCATGGATAACCTCGCTGCTATTTTTGGCGCTGTCCGTGCGCGCCTGAAGGTGGGCATTGAAGCTCATACGGTTGAATTGGCATAGCAAATCGCTTTGTATTTGCCGGGCACGAACTGCGCTGATTTTACTTTTGCAGGATTCCAGAATGCCGCTCAGCGTCCAAGGCCATCCAATCATGCTGGGGGTATTATTGGGGGTATTTACAGAAATCGCACCGTAAGCTTTCTGACTAATATCTAAGGCTGATGCGGTTTTTCGGGACGCAGGTTCAATTCCCGCGTGTCGCGGGCTTGCGGACTTCGCCAGTCAGCCTATCAACCGATTTCTGGCCACTATCCACTCTATCCCATCCATTATTCTCTCCGACATCACCCTTGGAGAATGCCTCAAAGTCCGCAAAGACCTTGATTTATGACATTACAAATCAATCAGTTACACGCGGACGAATCAATGCGGTTGGATTGTGGCATTAGCTACCAAAGGAAACAGCCCCGAATCAGGGAGAGTAAAGAATACTTCATGTAAAACCACATCGTATCGAGAAAATTCTACTTCCAATCCCAACTTTTTGCTGGGGGGATTACCATTCGTTCCATGTTGTTAACACTGCTTCCAACTTTGGCCGTTGGCTCTCAAAAGTACCATAAAAGAAGGTATCGCCTACCACCGTAATAGGCGCAACCCTGACTCCATAAAGAGTTTTTGCCTGTTGCGCCATCTCGGGGTGGGTAACGTCGCGTTCTTCAAAAGATAAATCCCGTGTCTGCAAAAATTGCTTGACTGCCGCGCAATCCGGGCAGCCCGGGGCGGTATAGACGATGATGGGTTGTTGCATGCGATGCTCCTCAAGCGGATTTTCAGGGGCGCTGTGTGCCGCGCCAATCAGCTTTTTACTTCGGCTCCGTATCCCGCAGTCTTGACTGCTGCGACCAATGCCTCGGCCTGAACATTGCCGCGCACAACCGCTTCGCCTTTGGCCAAATCCACTTGAGCGCTCTCTATCCCCGGTATTTTCTGCAACGCTTTGGTCACGCGCATGACGCAGTGCCCACAAGTCATGCCGCTGACTTGCAAAATTGTTTCGTGCATATCGATCTCCGCTTTGAATTAAATTTCCAGTCTAAAAATCCATCAATGGTTGTATCATTCTACACCTTACCCGGAGTTCTATCCCGCTGTCTCCCATGGCTTTAGCCATTTTAGCCGCATGCTGTTGCCCAGCACGAAGATGGAGGACGTGCCCATCGCGACGCCTGCCAGCATGGGATTGAGATAGATGCCGTAAAACGGGATCAGTACACCGGCGGCCACCGGAATCAGCAGGATGTTGTAAAAAAAAGCCCAGAACAGATTGCCGCGAATATTCGACATGGTTTTACGCGCAGTGACGAGGGCGGTCGGCACGCCACCGAGTTCGCCACGCATCAATGTAACGTCTGCCGCCTCGATAGCGATATCGGTGCCGGAAGCAAGAGCGATGCCGACGTCCGCTTGGGCGAGTGCCGGGGCATCGTTGATACCATCACCGACAAAAGCGACGCGCCGGCCGGCCTGCTGCAATGCTGTCACCACGCCAGCCTTGTCGGCCGGCAGTACTTCGGCGTGCACTTCATCGATACCCAGTGCTCGCGCGACCGACCCGGCAGTGAGTTGCCCATCGCCAGTGACCATGGCAACCTTCAAACCCAAAGCTTTCATCGCCGCCACGACAGCAGCGGCATCGGGCTTGACGGGATCGGCAATGGCAAACAGCGCCAGCGGTTGCTGATCCGCCGCCAGAAACACTACCGTCTTGCCCTCCGCTTCCAGGCTTTGCGCCTGGGCGGCCCAATGCCCGATGTCGATGCCGGCCTGTTCAAGCAAGCGACGTGCGCCCAACAGCACGCGACGCCCGTTAACCACCCCCTGGATGCCGAAGCCGGAGATAGCGCTAAAATCTGCAACCGGCCCCGCCACGACGCCTTGCGCCTGGGCTGCCGCAAGCACAGCGAGGGCAAGCGGATGCTCGGAGTTGTTTTCCAGACTCGCCGCCAGTTGCAATGCTTCCTGCGGCGTATCTGCCAGCAAATCCACCAGGGCGGGTCGTCCTTCGGTCAAGGTGCCGGTTTTATCGAACAGCACCGTATCGACATGCGACAAGCTTTCCAACGCCTCGCCCTTGCGAAACAAAACACCCATCTCTGCCGCCCGACCGGTACCGACCATGATTGCAGCGGGAGTGGCAAGCCCCATGGCGCAGGGGCAGGCTACCACCAGCACAGCGACGGCGGAAATCAACGCGGTGGTGATCGCTGGCGTCGGCCCAAAAGCCAGCCAGAGCAAGAAACTCAACAAGGCTATGGCGAGTACAATGGGCGTAAATACCTGAACTGCCTGGTCGGCCAGTCGCTGGATCGGCAGCTTGCCGGTTTGCGCGCGTTCGACCAATTGAATAATCTTCCCCAGAACGGCGTCCTTACCCACCGAGGTCGCCTCCACCAACAACCGCCCCTCCTGATTGATGGTGCCGCCGACCACGGCGTCGCCGACTTGCCGCTTCACCGCCACCGGCTCACCGGTCAGCATGGCCTGATTCACGTGCGATATACCTTGCCGGACAATACCGTCCACCGCCAGTTGCTCGCCTGGGCGAATCGCCACGAGATCGCCCGGCCGCACCGACGCCAGCGGCACAGATTCCTCTGCGCCATCGCTACGCTGTATCCGCGCCTCCTTGGCCTGCAGGCCTATCAGCTTCTGAATCGCTGCTGAACCTTGGCCTTTGGCAAGTGACTCCATGTATTTGCCGAGCAGAACGGCGACAATGACCACCGCCGCGGAATCAAAATAGACGTGCCGTGCTGTGGCAGGAAACAGATTCGGCACCAGCAGCACCAGCATACTGTACAGCCAAGCTGCGCCGGTGCCGGTAGACACCAGGGAATTCATGTCCGGCGCCAGACGACGATAAGCGATGAACCCTGGGCGAAAGAAACGCAAGCCAGGACCGAACAGCACCGCCGTAGTCAATACAGCCTGCACCCAATCCCAAAAATGCGGAAAAGGACTCGCTACGACAAGCCAAGTATTCCATCCCGGAAATATCAGCACCCCCATCGACAGGACGACCACCGGCAGAGTCAGCATCGCCGCCAACCAGACCCCGCGACGTTGCGTGGTGAGTGAGCGTTGCTTCGCTGCTGCTTCATCTTCACCCTGATCGCCAGGTTGGCGCGCCTGATAGCCGGCATCGACCACAGCCGCCGCAAAATCGGCAAAATTCGTACTCGCGGGAAAATAATGCACCTGCACCCGTTCGGTAGCGAGGTTGACGGTGGCGTCCGTCACTCCGGGCAAATCACGAATGGCCTTTTCCACATGCGCCACGCAAGACGCGCAAGTCATCCCCTCCACGGCAAATTCCATTTCGCTCACCACCGGCGTATAGCCGACTTCGCTAATCGCATCCGCCATGCGTTGCGGAACCACCACCTCAGGATCATAGCGAACCTGAGCCCGCTCAGTGGCGAGATTGACCGTCGCCTCCCGCACGCCGGGTAATTCGCGCAAAGCTTTTTCTACGTGTGCCACACAAGACGCACAAGTCATCCCTTCGATACCGATTTCCAGCGTATTCATTTTTTCTCCCAACATAACCTTAAAGAAGCGCTGATTCACGACAGGAACATGCATCGTTTTAATCTTACTCTCATCCCGGCCATTGCCGCCATGAACATTCGCGGAAATAATGGTAGGCTCCGCGTTCTGGAAAAACCGGCGGAGGGCGCAAAACGAAGCTAAGTTGGAGTAGAATCTAACATGGGCAGATGGTTGTTGGTGTTTACAGATTACTGGTTTGGTGACTGCAATTATATCAAACAGTTACAACAATTTGTGCCCTTTTCATGAAAAATCCAGGTTAAATATGCCCGCGCAAATCCCCTCTTTTTTTACCCGTGATGGCGAAGACATTATTTTGAATATCTCCGGTTCTCCCGGTGCGTCTCGCACTGCTTTTGGCAAGCCGAGGGGCGACCGTTTAAAAATCAGCGTTGCAACGCCAGCCGAAAACGGTCGTGCCACGCAGGCGATGGTAAGGTTTCTGGCTGATGCCTTTGACGTTCCATTATCCCACGTCACGGTCCTTTCAGGGGAAACCAGCATTTACAAACGCTTGCGTATTCATGCACCACATCGGATACCGATCGCATTGCAGGCTTATATTGGTATGATGGCATCCGACAACCACTGAACACCCCAAGCCACACCAAATCCGGTGACGTCACTGGACACTGCGCCTAACCCTTTAGCGCAATTCGCTGCTGACAAATCCAGATGTAGCCATGGAATATCTGACACAAACCGTTGCAGAAAACAACTGGCGAGGATGTGGTCCGCCTCGCCTTCCAACAAACATTGTTTGATATCTGCCACATGGGAATCCAGTGCCGGTGCATAATCGTCATCCATCGGAAATGCGCACAGACGTTCACCAGAGACCACCCCTGCTGCGATTGCTTTGCCCACTTCCGCTGGTCGATTGCCAAACACGCCGCTATAACGGGTGCCCAGCGAGGTCACCATGCTACCGGTCAACGTGGCAAAATCCACCATGATATCGGGTTTCTGCCGTGCGGCAAGCGCCAGGGTATCTGCCAGCGCCATACGCCCTTCTGCATCGGTGTGCACGATTTCGATGGTGGTACCATTCATTGCCGTCACCACGTCTCCCGGTTTATAAGCCTCCGGGCTCAAGTGATTCTGTGCAATTGCCAGCCAGACATCCAGATTCACTGGTAAATCCAGTTCCGTTGCTGCCTGTAGAATGCCCAATGCCACGGCAGAACCAGCCATATCTTCATGCATGCCCTGCATGTATTTTGCCGACTTCAGATTATGGCCGCCGGTGTCGAAGCAGATGCCCTTCCCCACCAACGCCACTGTACTTTTTGCGCCAACATGTCGCCGCAGACGCACAATGGCGGCATCTTTGTCCATGCTGCCCTGTGCCACGGCCAGAAAAGCACCTGCCTTGAGTTTGCGCAAGGCTTTCTGATCATAGGTTTCCATTTGCCAGCCATATTGTGTTGCCAACCCCTCAATTCGCGCACGATATATGCCAGGTGTCAGCAGATTGCCAGGCGTTGCAATCAAGTTTCGCGCCAACACGTTGCCACCTGCCACTGCCCATGCATCATGCAATGCGCGCTCTGATGTGCCGTACACATACAAGGTTTTCACTTTCCGCGCTGGTTTTCCCGTTTTCCATGATGGCAACGTTACTGCATTCACCCCGGCCACATAAGCCGCTAACGCCAGCGATTGCGCACAAAAATCCGCTCCGCCCACTGCCCCCAACGCTAATTTTTCCGGCTGTTCGTCCAGCAGCAAGCCCCAACCGCGCCGCAATAAATCCATCTGGGCAAAACGGCTGACCGACTCGTCCAGCATCAGCCAACACGTCATCACTCCGGTTTCGCTTTCCGTCACCACGGGCGATTTCAACAAATCTGCAATTGTCATCGTCCTTCGCGCCAGCACGGACGGCAAACGCTCGCCTCCAGGAACCGTTTTAACGTCCGGCAAGTCATCCGATTTTGGCAACACCATCAGCACATGCCGTGCCTTTGCCAACACTGACGCATCAAGCGACGAATGGTATACATTCAGTTTAGTCAACATCACCAACACCTTTTATCAGTAAAATCATGTTGCAAACAAATCATATTACAAGTAAATCATGCTTGC
>JAJYHV010000062.1 GCA_021790515.1 Pseudomonadota bacterium | reverse complement strand
TCCATCAGGGCTCGCAGACAGAAAAACCGTCTGCAATAAAGCCGGATATAAGACTGCAACCGATTCAAGTTTTTCCAAACACGCAATATCTCTTGCAAAACGGGAGGCGTCCATATAAGCGCTGATTAATTCCCACACGGTCGCGACGGTGGCCTGGCGTGATGAAATGCAAGGCGCGACGCGATCCTCCCAATTTGACCCGCAACGCGACTCATGGCGGAGTAAATCAGCGCTTCCTTAGCCGTTGTTGCCATACTCAAACGTTCGATAAGCGCCTTTTTCTGTGCATCGCTGGCATTATAAAACGCAATCATCAAGCTGTTGCTGGTATATCTGCCGATTCCAGCGTCAGACACGCTGGACGGTGTATCCGCCAGCGCACAAGAGCGGCACGAACGGCTACTGCGTGGTGTTGCGATGACAGGGTTTGACGAGGGCAGACCCGAAGCGTTGCTGAGGATTGTGTCGTGGTTGAACGAGTGGTTGAAGCCCGAGTGATCGCCTGTCAAGCTCAATTTCGCACTTGAAATAAATTCAATAATGGTATATTTTTCATACCATGCATACTTTTGAATTTGATGAGTCCAAAAGTCAGGTGAACCTTTCCAAACACGGTATCAATTTTATTGATGCTCAGTTGTTGTGGAATGATCCGATGTTGCTGGAAATTCCCGCAAAGACAGAAGATGAGCCGCGTTTTCTGGTAATCGGACTGATCAACGGGAAGCACTGGTCAGCCATTCTCACTTACAGAGGTAATAATATCCGGCTTATTTCTGTTCGTCGATCACGAACCGAGGAGGTAACACTATATGAAAGCTGAAACTTTTGACAATCAGTTTGATGCTGGTGCTGACGTTACCGCATCTTTGGACTTATCCAAAGCAAAACGTACATTGCTGAATCAAAGGCGCGTCAATGTGGATTTCCCTATATGGATGATTGATTCTCTCGATCGAGAGGCAGAAAAACTTGGCGTTACACGGCAGTCTATTATCAAAGTATGGCTCGCTGAACGCCTTGAAATTTCCGCTTCTAACCCGGTGCCGAACCGGAGGCGCCAAATTGTTGTTTGAATGTGGATGCAGATTTGTTCCATCGCATAGGCGCTGGTTCCTTATTGAGTCTGGTCGTGGGAGAAGCATTCCTTCATCGCCGCCGCTTCACCTGGCCGGATCAGTGGCACAATGGCTGCGTATGGAATTTGCCGGAATCGCATTTCGGGGCGGTTTAAACCGGAAGTCCACGATATTCACCTTTCAGAATTATAGTGACGCGGTATGCCTTTTCTTTGGGCTTCAACGCCCGTAATCTGGTGTCTGACAGCATGTTTGGGGTATCGAAAACGTCGCAAATTAACGATACCCTGAAGGATGCCCCACGGAATGAAAGATGTCTATGTACAGATATGGACGTGCGGATACATGAATTATCGTAACTTCATGTTTTTTTAGAGTTATATAGACATGTATGGACTGCTGTAAACATGTGCTGGTGCCCAGAAGAGGACTCGAACCTCCACACCTTGCGGCACATGGACCTGAACCATGCGCGTCTACCAATTCCGCCATCTGGGCATTTACGAGGGACGAGCGTATCAGTGATATACTGATATACTGTCCATGCGGCAAGAGTCGCATTATAAATTAATAAAGGTGGTTGTCAATGATTCACGCGGTGAATTCCAGAAAAAAGCGCGCAGGATTGCGCATGCAGGATCCATTTCTTGAGCGGGAACGCGAACGTTACGAGCACCCGTTGCCGAGTCGGGAGTATGTGATGGACATCCTGCGTCAGCACGGCGCGCCATTATCGGCTGAAGAATTGACGGTGATGCTGGAGATTAATGAAGAAGAGTCGGTTTTGTTTTCGCGACGGTTGCGTGCGATGGAACGCGATGGGGAGTTGATTCAAAACCGGCGCGGTGATTTGTGCGTGGTGGAAAAGCTCGATTTGATCAAGGGGCGGGTGGAAGGGCATCCGGATGGTTTCGGTTTTTTGGAGCCGGATGACGGCAGTAGTTCGTTGTTTTTGTCACCACGCGAGATGCAGAAGGCGATGCATGGTGATAGCGTCATGGGACGGGAAATCGGGGTTGACCGGCGCGGTCGCCGTGAAGGCAAGATTGTCGAGGTGTTGGAACGGACGCAAACGCACGTGGTCGGGCGTCTGCTGGTAGAGCACGGCATCATGCTGGTAGCGCCGGAGAATCGGCGTATTACGCAGGATATCCTGATTCCGCCCGGTAATGAGGGGATGGCGCAGGCGGGCGAAGTGGTGAATGTCGAGCTGATTGGTTCGGTACAGCGTTACAGCAAACCGGTGGGGCGTGTGGTTGAGGTGCTGGGGCGGTATACCGACCCGGGTATGGAGATTGAAATAGCGTTGCGCAAGCATGCGTTGCCGTGGCAATTTTCGCCGGAGGTGGAGCAGTTGGCGGCCAGATTGCCGTCTACGGTGTTGGCAGAGGATTTTGCTGGACGCGAGGATATCCGGCATTTGCCGCTGGTGACGATAGATGGTGAAACAGCACGTGATTTTGATGATGCGGTGTATTGTGTAGAGGAAGGTAGTGGTTATCGGTTGGTGGTAGCGATTGCCGATGTGTCATATTATGTTCAGACGGCTGATGCGCTGGATAAAGAGGCGTTCAATCGTGGAAATTCGGTGTATTTCCCACGCAGAGTCATCCCCATGCTGCCGGAGGCGTTGTCCAACGGCCTGTGTTCGCTCAATCCGGAAGTGGATCGTCTGTGCATGGTATGTGATATGCAGATTGGCAAGATGGGGGCGATTGGTCGGTATCGGTTTTATCCGGCGGTGATGCATTCGCATGCCCGGTTGACATATAACCAGGTCTGGGCAGCATTGCAACAACCGGAAGATGCGGGCGCGTTGCGCGATCATCTGCCGCAATTGGAGCATTTATATGCCTTGTTCAAGGTGTTGCTGAAAGCGCGGGAGCGCCGTGGAGCAATCGATTTTGAAACCATTGAAACGCAGATGGTGTTCAATGATGAGCGCAAAATCGAACGTATTGTGCCAGTGCAACGCAACGATGCGCACCGGATTATTGAAGAATGCATGCTGGCGGCGAATGTCTGCGCCTCGGCTTTTCTGAAGAAAAACCGGCAGCCGACGTTATATCGGGTTCATGAAGGTCCAACCGCTGAAAAGCTGATTGCCCTGCGCGAATTTCTGTCCGAATTCGGGCTTGGGTTGGCTGGTGGTGATACGCCGCAAGCCAAAGATTATGCACGTTTGTTACAGCAGATAAAACCGCGACCGGATGCGCATTTGCTGCAGACCGTGATGTTGCGTTCTTTGCAACAGGCGGTTTACAGTCCGGATAATGTCGGGCATTTCGGCCTGGCTTATGAGCACTATACCCACTTCACTTCGCCGATCCGACGGTATCCCGATTTGCTGGTGCATCGTGCTATCAAGGCCGTGCTGGCCGGGGAGAAATTCAGTCCCGGCAACTGGCCGGCATTGGGCGCGCACTGCTCGATGACAGAACGACGGGCAGACGAGGCTACGCGTGACGTGGAGTCATGGCTGAAATGCTATTACATGCAGGATCATGTTGGCGAGTCGTTTGATGGCAGTATCGTGTCGGTGACGGGTTTTGGCTTGTTTATTACATTGGATGGCTTGTTTGTGGAAGGGTTGCTGCATATTTCCGAGCTGGGTAGCGATTATTTTCATTTTGACAAGTCGCGCCATCAAATGCTGGGTGAACGAACTGGCGTGCGTTATCGTTTGGGCGATCGCTTGCGCGTCAAGGTGGTCAAGGTGAGTCTGGATACCAGCCAGATTGATTTTCAGCTGGATGAATCTGCTTCGACGTCTCGAAAGGGTGCGCGTCATGCCGATGAACAGACGGTTGCGCCAGCACGTGGCGCACGAAAAAAAACAGCATCCTCTGTTAAAACGGTGGCGTCTGCCGTAAAATCGGCACCGGTGAAAAGTGGCAAGCCAGGAAAAGAGGCTGTATCCCGCGATAAAACAGTCGCCAAGAAAAGAAAGAAACGTTAAGTAATGGCTGGAATTTTGATTTATGGGTTTCACGCCGTGGTGGCGCGGTTGCGCAACCATCCTGCCAGCGTCGAAGAGTTGTATGTTGATGCTGAGCGCAAAGATCCACGCATGCGTGATGTGTTGGAAACGGCGAAGCAATTGGGGTTGAAAGTGGTGACGCTGGAGTCTCGTCGCCTGGAGGGTATGGCCGGTGGCGGGCGCCATCAGGGGATTGCAGCCAAGGTTACCATGCTGGCTGCGCCGCGCCATATCGACGAAGTGCTGGAGAATTTGACCGGTTCGTTGCTGTTGCTGGTGCTCGATGGCGTGCAGGACCCGCATAATCTGGGTGCCTGTTTGCGTATTGCGGACGCGATGGGGGCTAACGCGCTGATTGCTCCCAAAGATCGAGCCGTGGGGCTCACACCGGTGGTCAGTAAGGTGGCCTGCGGGGCAGCAGAAACCGTCCCCTATCTGACAGTGACCAATCTGGCACGTACCTTGCGCGAGTTGACCGATTATGGCGTGCGTATTATTGGTACCGATGATACGGCCGAGCGTGAAATCATGGCTGTGGACGCGAGTGGATCGGTGGCCTGGGTCTTGGGTTCGGAAGGTAGCGGTATGCGACGATTGACCCGCGAACACTGTGATGAATTGGTGCGTATTCCCATGTATGGCACGGTGACCAGCATGAATGTTGCTGTGACGGCAGGAATTTGTTTATATGAAACGCGGCGTCAACGCCATGAGTAATGTCAAGAACAATGGCATGAGCCTCGAACGGGCACGGCAGCTTTTGCACGAAGCAGAGTTGTTGCGTAGCGCAGAAGACGTCGCACAAGCCATCGGCTTCATGGCAAGAAGGATCAATCATATGCTGGCGGATAAATTTCCGCTGGTGTTGACCGTTATGAATGGTGGCATGTGGTTTGCCGGTCGGTTATTGCCTTTGCTGGATTTCCCGCTTACCTGCGATTATATTCATGCCAGTCGCTACCGTCAGGAAACACGAGGCGGCAAGATTGACTGGCTGGCAACGCCGCGTGAATCGCTCAAAGGACGGCATGTGCTGGTGCTGGATGATATCCTGGACGAAGGCCATACCTTGGCAGCCATTGCACATTACTTGCGCGACGCTGGCGCAAAACATGTGACCTGCGCGGTATTGGTGGAAAAACAACTGAACATTGTGAAGCCGCTACAAGCGGATTTTGTGGGCATCACTGTGCCCAACCGTTATGTTTTTGGTTGCGGGATGGATATTTATGGCGTCTGGCGTAATTTGCCGGCCATTTATGCAGTCCGTTCTGCAATACCAGATTCATCGACCGAATATTAAGACCGAATATTAAGACCGAATATCAGGATTGTTAGGAAATTGCCATGCTGGCTATTATTGGTGGGACGGGATTGACGCAACTGGAAAACCTGGTCATCACGCATCGACGGGTAGCGCGCACCCCATACGGCGAACCTTCCGGTGCGCTGACTTTTGGCGAGATTGGCGGCCATCGGGTCGTTTTTCTGGCGCGACATGGTTATGGACACACCATCCCGCCACATCAGGTCAATTATCTCGCCAATATATGGGCACTGAAGGAGTTTGGCGTTACCCATGTCGTTTCAGTGGCCAGCGTGGGCGGCATCCATCCTGATCTTGTGCCGGGTGTGCTGGTGGTTCCCGACCAGATTATTGATTATACCCATGGCAGAAAAAGCACCTATTTCAACGGCGATGCGCAACCTCCAGTGGTGCATATCGATTTTACCGAACCTTATTGTGGCGAACTGCGAGAGCTCATCATTCGCGCAAGTAATTGTGCCGACGAATCTTGTGTCGACCATGGCGTTTATGCCTGTGTGCAAGGGCCACGACTGGAAACTGCAGCCGAAATCAATCGCCTGGAACGAGATGGTGCGACCATGGTGGGAATGACAGGTATGCCAGAAGCAGCGCTTGCCCGTGAACAAGGGTTGTGTTACGCCGCTATTGGCGTGGTATCCAACTATGCGGCAGGTCGAGGCAGCAGTAAAAATGCCATCGATCCATTCGAAGTGCAAACCACGCTGGATGCGACCATGGCACGCGTACGATTGGTGTTGGAACACTTGCTGGTGCTGCATAATGCCTGACACGAGTCTGATGTGGGCGCTGGATGCGCCCGATATCAATCCGGCATTGATAAAAACCGGTTTTTATGGTCTAATGCCGGACTTCTTTTATGGGCGGTTAGCTCAGCGGTAGAGCACTGCCTTCACACGGCAGGGGTCACTGGTTCGAACCCAGTATCGCCCACCATATAAAACAATGGCTCAGGTAAATACCTAGGAGCCTGTCGGACTTGATTTGCCATGCCCGTTGCAACCAGAAAACGATGGATGCAAGGCGTAAAACGCAGCGAATGGTCATTCCATTGGCAAGTTTTACAACGCCGCAGACGCGGTTTCTGGT
>JAJYHV010000008.1 GCA_021790515.1 Pseudomonadota bacterium | reverse complement strand
TCCATCAGGGCTCGCAGACAGAAAAACCGTCTGCAATAAAGCCGGATATAAGACTGCAACCGATTCAAGTTTTTCCAAACACGCAATATCTCTTGCAAAACGGGAGGCGTCCATATAAGCGCTGATTAATTCCCACACGGTCGCGACGGTGGCTTGGCGGGATGAAATGCAAGGCGCGACGGGCAGTCAAGGGTTATTCTCCTTGACAAGCGGCGCAACACGGCAGTTCGCCCGCCAAACCCCGTCCCATAGGTTGCAACCAAATCGCGCGCTCGCTTCGCCGACCTCCTTGGCATCGTAGTCTCGGCTACGACCTTCGTCGTTCGACTCGCGATCATCGCGATTTGGTCTGCAACGCGGCTCGTGGAGGAGTTAATCAGCGCTTCCCAAGGATACGTGGGGGAAAACGGAGCACCAATAATATGCGTTGAGGAGTAATGGACAGGCGCGATCAGTTGGTGGACACCATGACTGGTGCGTGGTCGGATGGACGTTCCTGTTTGCGCGGGTTGGTGTCCACTTGCCAGTCCGAACTGTTTTTGGCCAGTGCCGTGCTTAACAGGATGTGGTCGATACGTAAGCCACGGTTACGGCGAAAAGCGCCCGCGCGGTAGTCCCACCAGGTGAAGTTTTGCCCAGGGTTGGTGTGGGTTGAAAAACTGTCTTCCAGCCCTAATTCCAGCAGGGCGGAAAAAGCCGCACGTTCGGCAGGAGAAACCAGGATCCCTTGCCCCAGTTCGGCGGCATCGTAAACGTCAGTGTCGTAAGGGGCGATATTGAAGTCACCCAAAACAGCGAGATGCTGGTGTTGCGACAGTTCGTGGCCTAGCCAGTCATGCAGAGCGGAGAGCCAGCGCAATTTGTATTGGTACTTGTCAGAATCCACGTCCTGTCCATTCGGCACATAAACACATATGATGCGGATGCCTTGTATCGTGGCGGAAAGTGCGCGTTGCTGTTCATCTGCCCAGTCGGGTATGCCACGCACGATTTCCGTGATGGGATGGCGGCTCAGGATGGCCACGCCGTTATAGGTTTTTTGTCCGGCGTAGATTGCCTGATAACCTGCTTCCTCCAGAGCAGCCAGCGGAAAGTGCTGGTCTTCCAGTTTGGTTTCCTGCAAGCAGAGCACATCCGGTTGCTGTGCCGCCAGCCATTCGAGGACGTGCGGCAATCTCACCTTGAGCGAATTGACGTTCCAGCTGGCCAACCGCATGGTTTAACGGGTAAAGAACGGGTTTGGCGGCGGTGGTGGTGGCAGCGGGGCGGGTGGTGTGGGCGGGTGGCGCATATCGTTTGGTGACGCGTGTTTTGGATATCCTGCCTCATCAAGCGCAGCCGTCCACTGTTGCGCGCTGAAGCCTTTCAGGGTCTTTTTGCCGATTTTCAGCAGTGGCAGGCGAAAGTTGCCGGTTTTTCCTTGGCCGATGGCTTTTGCTGCCGCTTTGTCGGTCATGGGATCTTTATATGTGAAGGGGATGCCGCGCTGTTTCAGGAGGTCGCGTGCGTCATCGCAAATAGGGCCGCATTCGGTGGAATACAGGGTAACCGGATATTGTTTGCTGACATTGTTCATCGTGTATGAACCCTGTTCATCAATGACATTGATGGCCAGATTTTTTTCCTGAACGTTGGCAGTTTTTTCTATGGGAGCCTGATCGCTGTAGTTGACCACGCCGTTATTATCCGTCCAGCGATACACGTCGGCTGCCATGACGTGGGTAGCTGTCATACCGCAAACGAGAAAAAATAACCTGAATTGCATGTTCTCTCCCTTACTGTTTCATTGTTATTTTATTGATTGTATTAGCCCGAATTTTTTACAAATTAAAACGCGCCCTCGCTTGCCTTCTGTTCCGTATGACGTTTTTTCGCAATTGGGCGTATGAATCACTACGCCACGTTTTCGCAAAAGCCCCCTGTAAAACACAATCCTGCGCGATCGTCGCGCGAATTTATGAAACTTTCGGGTTTTAAGTTGCCGTTCGTCCAGCGGTGCCATCCGTCATGCCGTGGTGGCGAAGCAGCGCGTCAATGCGTGGTTCGCGTTGTCTGAACGCGATGAACGATTCGCGAGCCGGTCTGGTGCCACCTACGGCCAAAATTTCTTGCCAGAAATGTTGGCCGACATCGGACGAGATTATACCCTGTTCTTCAAACAGACTGTAAACATCTGCTGACAGGACTTCCGCCCATTTGTAACTATAGTAACCTGCCGCATAGCCGCCGGCAAAAATATGTGAGAAACTTTGTGCGAACCGGTTGTATTCCGGCGGAACAATGACGGCGATTTGCTGGCGCACTTGTCCGAGTAGTTGCTGAATGCTCTCGCCGGCTTGTCGGAAGCCTGTGTGCAACAGCAAATCAAACAGGGCAAATTCGACCTGACGCAGCGTGAACAGGCCACTCTGGAAATTTTTTGCTGCTACCATGCTGTCAAACAGGTGGCGTGGCAAAATTGCACCGGTGTCAATGTGGCGGGTCATCTGTGTCAGAACATCCCATTCCCAGCAAAAGTTTTCCATGAACTGTGAGGGGAGTTCTACGGCATCCCATTCCACGCCGTGGATGCCGGATACGGCGAGTTCATCGACCTGGGTGAGCAGATGATGCAGGCCATGGCCGAATTCATGAAACAGGGTGATGACTTCGTCGTGGGTAAACAGCGCTTCTTTGCTGCCGGATGGCGCTGAAAAATTACAGGTCAGATAGGCAACCGGAATCTGGATGTGACCATCTTTGTTGCGGCGCGTCACGACATCATCCATCCACGCACCGCCTCGTTTGTGTTCGCGGGCATACATATCCAGATAAAACTGCCCCAACAGGCGATTTGACGCATCCACGATTTCATAAAAACGCACATCCGTATGCCATACGGCAGTTGAAGACGGGCGAACCTGTATACCATAGAGTTTGTTGACCAGATTGAATAATCCCGCCAGCACTTGGGATTCCGGAAAATATTGCCGCACTTCCTGCTCGGAAAACCGGTAACGTGATTCGCGCAATTGTTCACTGGCGAAGGCAATATCCCAAGCGTTCAATTCCGGAATATCGAGCTTTTCGTGAGCAAACTGGCGTAATTCCGCATAATCCTGTTCAGCGAACGGGCGTGCGCGCTGCGCCAGTTCGCGCAGGAAATTTTCGATTTGTTGTGGAGTCTCAGCCATTTTGCTGACCAGTGATACATCGGCATAATGGGTGTAACCGAGCAGTCCTGCCAATTCCTGCCGTAGAACGACTATTTGCTCCATCAACGCGGTGTTATCGAATTCCGGCGCGCCAAATTCCGAGGCGCGCGTGACATAAGCGCGGTACATCTGTTCACGCAGGCCGCGATTTCTGACATATTGCATGAACGGTATCCAGGATGGTGCATGCAGCGTGAATTTCCAGCCTTGCCGGTCATCTTTTTTGGCGGCTTCCTGTGCTGCGAACAACAAGTCTTCCGGCAGTCCGGCCAATTGTTCTTTTTCTTCGACGTATAACGCAAAGGCATTTGTAGCGTCGAGCAGGTTTTCTTCGAAGCGTGAGGATAGTTGCGCCAATTCCGATTGCAGTTCGCGAAAGCGGGTCTGTTCTTCGCCGGTCAGTTCCGCGCCGCCCAGATGAAAGTCACGCAGTTCATTTTCAATCACTTTTTTCCGGGCTACAGAGAGCGTGGCAAAAGTCGTGCTGTTGCGCATCTGTTTGAAAGCTTTGAATAAACCGGGATGTTGCGCTATCTCGCTGAAGTATTCAGTGATTTTAGGCAGATTGGCATTGTAGGTTTCACGTAGCGTCGGGTTATTCATGACGGCATTGAGGTGCCCGACCACCCCCCACGCTCGGGACAGCTTTTCGTTGACCTCTGTGAGCGGCAAGACCAGATTCTGCCAGGTTGGCGCCTGCTGGATGGTGTCGAGTTGTTCGATTAATTGACGGGCATCTGCCAGCAGGGTATCGATAGCGGGAGTGATATGCTCGGTGCTGATGCGATCAAATGCAGGCAGTCCGGAAAAGTCGAGTAACGGATTTGAGATAAACGCGGAGTTGTTATTCATCATGGTCATTTGCTTTTAAGTTTTCGTAATTGTCCTATAATACCGCTTTCGACCCGGATAAGCACGGATTGCGATATATGGATTTTCATGCTCATGTACAGGTGTTTATGGGGCACGTGCCACGAATTGCGGACACAGTATGGTTGCACGCCAGTGCGCAAGTGATTGGTCGGGTCAGTATCGAACGCAATAGCTCAGTCTGGTGTGGCGCGGTGTTGCGTGGCGATGTCAACACCATTCAGATTGGTGAGCGTAGCAATATCCAGGACAACAGCGTGTTGCATGTGTCGCACCCCACGCTGTCTGATCCGGATGGCGCGCATCTGATTGTTGGTAATGACGTGACCGTAGGGCATGGTTGTATCCTGCACGGTTGCCACATCGGCCACGCCTGTGTCATTGGCATGGGCAGTATCATTATGGACAAGACTTTCATTGAACCGGAAGTGTTGTTGGGGGCAGGCAGTCTGGTGCAGGAAGGGCAGACACTGAAAGGCGGGTATCTCTATTTTGGCCGTCCTGTCAAACAGATACGACCTTTGACTGCCGATGAGATTGCGTGGCTGTATTATTCTGCTCAGCATTACACGCGCCTGGCAGAGCAGTACCGGTCGCAAGATCTTCCGTAATATTCTGTATTTAATCGGATTTATTTACTGTTTGTTGTCTCTCGGCGGAGGTTGGCGCACCGACGTTGTCACAGTTCGACATCGCCACAGGGTTTGTGCGCGTGCTGTGGCACAATGAGAGGTTGTCGTCAGAGTATGAAATAACGCTGCGCGGTCATCCAGTCGCAAATCGCGCCGGAATCACAACACAAACAGATAGTGTGTGGACGGCATGGCGGGGCAAGAACAGAAGCGGGTATCATCGATCGTCATTCGGGCGTTCATTGTAGGGATATTTGACGTGTCCGTAACGAATTGCCAGAACTGCCAACGCAAGGATGAGAATGGCCAATGCAAGCCAGATCAGAATTTCAGTATGTGGATTTTCAACTTGCGTAATCATGTAGCGGGCAATGGCCACCATGGCGATATAAATCGGGTAACGTACCGGCAGTTTTCCACTCTGCGAATATAGTCCAACCATGGTCAGAATCTCCAGATAAATGAAGATTGACAGGATATTGTGCAAGTCTACCCGGCGCTCACTGAGCATGATCCACGCTTCTGAGCCAATCGCAATCATCGTGGCAATGGTGATGATGGAAAGACCGATGGATTCCAGCCAGCGTAATAGTTTAATAACAAATTGATTTTTTGGTGTCATGGTCATTGATGCATTGTATGGGCGGAACGGCAGCGCGCATGAAACGTCCCCTGCACTGTATCATTTTTTTGATTGCTTGACCATTTTGCCCATCGATTCTAACCTTGCGGACGATGTCGTTTTGTTGACAGGCTGGTTTTATGTATTTTATCAACAACACGGACGATTTTAGTCAATCTGACGAAAATACACATCGTTTTTGCCATTTCTTTTTACTTCATACATCAGTTCGTCCGCTATTTTCATGATGGCGGAGAATGTCTGTGTTACGTGGGTAAACCGGATGACGCCAATACTGGCGGTGACGGGCAGAAAATCTCTCAATGCGGCATTGACTGCGACGCAGATTTTTTGCCCCGCTTCGGCGGCAATATCATGGCTGACTTCTGGCAGTAAAATGGCAAATTCATCTCCACCCAGCCGTGCCAGCAGATCGTTGGCGCGCAGGTTGGCGCGCAGTGCGTTGGCTGTTGCCCGAAGAGCGGCATCGCCGATATCATGACCACGTGAATCATTTAGTTGCTTGAAATTATCCAGATCCAGAAAAATAATCGATAACGGGTGTTTGTTGCGCTTGGAACGTTCAACTTCCGCGATGCCGGTTTCGAAAAATCCACGACGATTCTTCAGGCCAGTCAGCATGTCTTGTGTGGCATGGATGGATGCGCGTTCAAACTGTGTGCGTAGTTGCGAAAATTGCCTCGCCAACACCAAGGCGAGCAACAGTACTTCCACCGTTACAGCCAGCAAACCCAAATGTTCAATGTATATGGTGTTCGTGCCGGTCAACTTGTTAAGTGAGATGGATAGTACGCCCAAGGCAAAAAAGATCAGCACGGCGATGAGGTAGGCGGGCGCGGAAAAGTGGCCTTGCCGAGAGCGTACGATGCCGGCAGACAGGCCATAACTCAAGAACAGGCCGACTCCGATGCGGTCAATTTCCAGTGACCAATGCGGCTT
The DNA here is from genome assembly GCA_021790515.1 of Pseudomonadota bacterium. Classification (GTDB taxonomy): domain Bacteria; phylum Pseudomonadota; class Gammaproteobacteria; order Burkholderiales; family Sulfuriferulaceae; genus Sulfuriferula. Next base: position 22,750 of record JAJYHV010000008.1, on the reverse strand, counting down.
CCACAACGCAAGCAGTACAAAACCCGCGAACAATCCAAGCAGCATTATTCCCACACGGTGTAGCCAAGGGTTGGTTTCGTGCGTGATATTCAGTAGTCGTAAAACGAATAAAATGTAGATGGCATTGGAGAACAGAATGGGGAAGCTGACCAGATAAAACCAATGCCAGTCAAACAGTTCACGAAATACCAATAAGGCTGTGCCGTTGTAGAGCAGATTGCCAAGAATGAATAAAGCATATGTTCCGTCTGTTGCGTTGCGCCGAATAGCAGACAGTATGATGTAATAAAACATCAGACCGAGCAAAACACCCATGCTGAGCAATGTCAATGCGTCGCCGGGTTTGATTGCCTGCTGATAATGGCGCAAGGTATCCAGATAAGGCATGGGTTGCGCCAGCAAAAATGGAGAAACAAGATCGATAGTCAGCCTGTAATGTCCCGGTTGGAGCGTAAATTCACGTCCATGCCGCAGAAAGAACGGATTGGGCGCAGCGCTTTGGATGCCACCTTCTGCTTGCGCGATGACGTGTCCCCGGGCATCGAAAATCCGTTCATGGAACAGACCGATGGTGCTGGAGTTTTTGAAATCCAGCACGAGATCGGTCGGTTGAACCAGCGTGAATTCACCTTGCCAGAAAAAACGTCCACCCGTCCGGTCGAGACGATTGACAGGTTCTATTCCGGTGCAGCGCGGGGTGGATGACAAAGTACAATTGTTCGGCGCTGCGTACCATTGTCCATTCAGGCCGAACGCCTGCGCCCGGCAAGGTGTCCAGGCGAACAGCAAAAATACCAGCGTGCCGACATACAGGAAATGGCTTGACAGGAAAATGGCACGCATGGGATAGTCAGTTTTCGTTGAAAATATTTGTTATGTCAGCAGCATATGCCATCGGGCGATGCATCAGGTGTTTGCCGGAACCTGCCGTCAGCGGCACCAGTGACGCATCGTGACGCACGGCATGGCTTTTGTTGCCATCGAAAAATAGCCACGTTACGTGCGATATCTTGTATAAGGCGCCATATTGCATTGATTTCAAAATAATGAATTTCTGTTCTTCGGCTGCGTAGTTTACCGTATTTGTCTTTCAAATTGGTGTATGGCGCATGGCGATTGCATTGAATTCATTCAGCCTTGCGCGTGCAGCATCGTACTGCCATCTTGCTGGCAGGGGCTTCGGGCTTTGATTGGTATTATGGTACAATTAAAACCATGTCATGATTTTTCGCGCTCGTAGCTCAGTTGGATAGAGTATCGGTTTCCGAAGCCGAGGGTCACAGGTTCGATTCCTGTCGAGCGCACCAATATGGTATGAATCCGGGTACTCCAGGAGCGCCTATGCGGGAGTTAATCAGCGCTTTTTTGGATCGGGTGCAACTTTTCGCGGTTTTTTAGAGTGAATTGCCGGCCAATTGTGTTGTCACGCCTGGAATTATTTCGTATTTCAGTCCGAATTTTGACAATGATTCAATAAGTTCCGTGCCATTCCCATAGGAGAAGGCGTCGCCGGCAACCAGCCAGGCAATTTTTTTCCCTTGATGCAAGCGTTCGATGACAAGCGGGATCGTGTCGGTTTGAATCTCATGTCCGATGATTATCGAAATCTGTTCGGTATCAATTCGGGCAAGATTGCTTATCTCGGCTGCGATGTTGCCGTCGCAGAAAACCAGATCTGCCTGTTGCAGGCAGGCCAAGGCACGCAAGGTCAACAAATCGGCGTCGCCGGTCCCGGTTCCAATCAGAAACAGGGTGCCGGAGTGTGGCACAAGCGTGTCGGCGTTTGAATCGGACAGTAAATTCGCTACTGAAGACAGCAGGGATTCGATACGGTTGCGCAGCCAACGTACCAGAACGGGGCTGGCGCCACCCGAAATGATGGCGACGACTACCGGATCACGCTCGATGACGGCAGGCACAATGATGTTGCCTTGTTCCGGATCATCCACCACATTGACTGGCAACTGGCGCTCATGTGCTGCCTGAGCGGCAGCGCGATTGACCGCTGCATCATTGGTGGCGCAAATTACCAGCGTACAGCCCTTCATTTGTTCCGGGCGAAAAATGTCCCTGACCCAGAAAACCGAGCGGTCATCCACTTGCGCCAGAATATCCGGGTGCAGTTCCGGTGCGACAACGGTAACTGTTGCCTTTGCATTGCGCAGCCATTCGAGCCGGCGTTTGGCTACCTGTCCGCCACCGACCAGCAAACAGGGTTGTTGGCGTATGTCTAGAAATAGCGGTAAATATTTCATTGAGACTTTTGTGTGATGATTGTGCTTTCCTAATGATACATGAGGCGAGGCAACGGTGTGAATTTCCAGCAAAATGGAATTTCGGCGTGCATAATTCAGGTTGGCAGATTGCGGCCAGTGTTTTCATCGTGGCCAATTTGCTGGTTGTGTCCGGACAGTTGGTTGCCATAGCATATTCACATGGCATATTCACATGGTATATTCACATGGTATATTCTGAACCTGGGCATGTTGTGGTATGAGAAAAATCATGCAGGAAAGCATCACATTGGCTACTGATGCCAGCGAACGGCAGGTTAATGAAGGGCAATACAAGTTGCCCGCGTTGCTGGCCTTGTCTGAAATTACGGCGTCACTGAGCACCAATGTCGATATTGAACAACTGCTGGAACGTTTTTTGTCTACGATGATTCGGTTGGCCGGCGCCAGTGCCGGTGCGGTCCGTGTGCTGACTGCCGATGGCAAGAGCCTGCGTCTGATCGGGGCGATTGGACTACCGGATGACTTGCTCGAATGTGAGCAGGTTGTGCCTTTGGGTTGCGGGGTTTGTGGTCGGGCTGTCACCGACTTTTCGGCACAGAATGCCGAAAAGGCCGTTCACGCCTGTCGCGACAAATCCGGATCGACATTTTTCGTCAATCAGTGCACCAGTTTTGTGGCGGTTCCTCTTGTGCATAAAGGCAAAATTCTGGGTGTTTATAACCTGTTCATGTCTGCAGGTGCGCCGCCCATTCCGGTAGAGGTGCGACAACTGTTTTCGTCTATTGGCGAACATCTGGGCATTGCACTGGAAAATGTGCGCCTGACACAAGAGAATATGCGTATCAGTTTGATGAACGAACGGCAGGTTTTGTGGAATGAAATTCATGATTCTGTTGCCCAAACATTGGCTTACATGAATATTCGCATGGAAATGTTGCGGACTGCGGTCAATTGCGGGAATGCGCCGTCTACGGAAAAATATCTTGGTGATCTCGAAGATGCGCTGAAATCCGCCTTTTCACAGTTGCGCGGGTTGCTTACCCAATTTCATCATTGGATGGATCCGCGCGGATTGTTGCCGGCTTTGCAGGATCTTCTGGATGGCACCCGCAAGAAAACCGATGCCCAGATTAATTTTATCAATCAGATACAGACCCTGAATCTGACTCCGAATCAGGAAGTCCAGGTTTTCCATATCGTTCAGGAAGCATTGGCCAATATCTACAAACATGCGCATGCGCGCAATATCTTGCTGGATATCCGGCAAATTGGGGATAACTATCAGTTCAGCGTCATTGATGATGGTGTCGGACTGGATTCTGGCGTGCCTTCCGGACCTGGCATGCATTTCGGCATTAACATCATGCATGGGCGGGCAGCGCAATTGATGGGCAGTGTGGAACTCAGCAATCGGTTGGGTGGTGGAACGCAACTGGTTCTGAAATTTCCCAGTCGATCTGCGCACAAAGGCCTAGGCTCATGAGCGACAAGATTCGGGTTGTCATCGTTGATGACCATACGCTGTTTCGTAAGGGGTTGGCCGAATTGCTTGAACTGTCGGGCATCATCAACGTCGTCGGTGTCGCTGGAACGCCAGATGAGGCGCGCTATCTGCTGCGCAACCAGCAACCGGATGTAGTCATCATGGATTTGCATATACCCGGCACGGACGGTGGCATCAGTTTGCTGACGCAATTTAATCAGGAGGGTTTGAAATTTCCCACGATGATCCTGACCGTCAGCGATGACGAGGGTGATATGGCCAATGCCTTGCGGGCTGGTGCGCGCGGATATTTGTTGAAGAATATGGAGCCCAGCGAAGTGGTCGACGCCATTCAGCGCGCGCATCAGGGTGAAGCGGTGGTTGCTTCGAGCATGACGACCAAGTTGGTCAATTTGCTTTATACCAAGGAGGAGAAGAAAGTCTCGGTTCTGGAGCTGTTGACCCCGCGTGAACAGCAAGTGTTCGGTTGGTTGGCCAAGGGCGAGAGCAACAAAGTGATTGCGCGCAACCTTGGCATCAGCCATGTCACGGTCAAACTGCACGTGCATAACATTTTTTCCAAATTGAATATTACATCCCGTGTCGAAGCGGCAATCTTCGCTGTTGAACAGAAGCTCGAACGACAGTTGGGTAACGACAATTTGTAGGCTGTCGGTGTGCTGTTGGTACGCGAGAAGATGGGCAATGACCTGGAATGGCGGCTGTGTGGCCGCCATTCCAGCATATTACGGGTTATGACGAATGCGCCATCTCGGTGCGGAACCAGGCCAATTTTTCGTGTAGTTTCACCACATGGCCAACAATGATGAGCGTCGGCGGCGTGAAATTGGCTTGTCCCGCCAGCGTAGGAAGTGTTTCCAAAGTGCCTAGCAGTACGCGCTGGTTCATCGTGGTGCCTTGTTGAATGATAGCAGTTGGGGTATCGGCAGGCAGGCCGTGTGCAATCAGTTCCCGGCACAATACCGGCAAACCAAGGAGACCCATGTAAATAACCACGGTCTGATTCGGGCGGGCGAGGGAATTCCAGTCCAGATTGACGCTGTCATCCTTGAGATGGCCGGTCACGAAAACGCAGGATTGCGCGTAATCCCGATGTGTCAGCGGAATTCCTGCATAAGAGGCCACACCAGAAGCGGCGGTAATGCCTGGAACAACCTGAAATGGAACCCGGTTTTCTGCCAGCAGTTCGATTTCCTCACCACCACGACCAAAGATGAAGGGATCTCCGCCTTTGAGACGCAGTACTCGTTTGCCGGATTTGGCCAGATCGACCAGCAACTGATTGATGCTTTCCTGTCGCATTGTGTGGTTTGCGCGTTCTTTGCCGACGTAGATACGTTCTGCATCGCGTCGGCACATGTTCAGCACGGCATCGACCACCAGATGATCATAGACCACGACATCGGCCTGCTGCATGAGGCGCAATGCCCTGAACGTCAACAGATCCGGATTGCCTGGGCCGGCCCCTACCAGATAGACTTCGCCGCGCGGGGGTTCATCAGTCGCTTGTTCCAGTTGGCGCCTGAGTTCGATTTCTGCTCCAGCCTCGTTTCCGGCATAAACCAGTTCGGCTACCTGACCTTGCAATACTTCTTCCCAAAATATGCGCCGTTTGGGTGGGTGCGAGAATTTTTGTTTGACCTGTTCGCGGAATCGTGCGGCCAGATCGGCCAGACGGCCGTAACTGGACGGAATCAATGTTTCAAGGCGTGCACGCAGTATCCGCGCCAGTACCGGTGTTGTGCCGCCGCTGGAAACGGCAATTATCAAAGGCGAGCGGTCGATGATCGCTGGCAGGATGAAGCTGCATAATTCCGGTTTATCCACAACATTGACCGGTAGATGGCGTACGTTCGCTGCTTGCGAAACAGCGCGATCCAGCGCATCGTCGCCACTGGCGCAAATGACCAGCGCGATTTCGTCGAGCAACTGTGGTTCAAAAGCTGTCCGGCAATGGTTGATTTTTTGCTGTTCGAGCAAATCGGAAAAATGCGAAGTGAGTTCCGGTGCGACGACGGTAACCAGCGCGCCACAATCCAGCAGCATTCCGGTCTTGCGCGCGGCGGTTTCGTCACCACCAACCACGAGGCAGCGCTGGCCTCGGATATTCATAAACAGGGGAAGAAAATTCATGATATGAGCAAAATCGGAGGTTAATGAGTCCCGGCAAACATGCCGGTGATGATGGCATTTGTTTGCGTCAGGGTGGTTTTGAAGTAGGGAATCATGCGCAAGAACTGCCGGAACTGCTGCTGCAACCGCCTTTGCCACCACCGCAAGTGCCTCCGCCGCAATTGTTGTGCGGCGCGTTCGGATTGCGGAACACAAAACTTGGGGTGGGCGTTTCGACGAAATCCAGTGTGGCGCCTTCGAGCAATTCGCGTTGATTTTCATAAATCAGCAGATCGATGCCTTCACAGGTGACAACAATGTCTTGCGCACCACGATCGTCGAACCCCATGGCATATTCAATCGATCCATCTTCGGCAATCCGGGCCGCCAGACGGAGCATCAGGTCTTCAATATCACCTTTTTCTGCGGACGCCCGAATGTGTTGCGCGGCAATAGGGGTTAGGGTAATCATGTCAATCTCCTGATCAAACAAACAACGCCAAAATTGGCCAGTATCAGGCGGCAGCCTGTCTGGATGTCTTTCCGGTTGACGCGTGCCGGGCGACCAATGCAAGAAAACGCTGCACCCAATTGAAATTTTGGGTGGCGCGCAAATGTGTATACGATGCGAGCAGGTTGCGGTAAACGATACCATCATGTTGACCATCCAGCCCGTGTCCGCGGGTTACGGAATAGGCAAACTTTGTTTCTGGCGACAGATTTTCCATGTCGGAATAGTGAAATTCGTGCGCGCAGATTTCCGTTTCGCCAATGGTTTCTTCACGCTTTTCAAAATTCCATGGCGCCAGACCGGTTTCGCGCAGACGGACGTAACCGCGCCCGACCGGTTTTGCATGCATGACGATATCGCCGGGGATTGCGCCGACCATTTGATGAGTCTCCTCGTTCCAGCGAATGCTGCGCGACAGATACATGAGGCCGCCGCATTCGGCATAAACCGGCAGACCATTTTTGATTGCCTGGCGAATATTGTCGCGCAAACCGGTATTTGCTTCCAGCTCTTTGAGAAACAATTCCGGGAAACCACCGCCGATGATGAGGCCGTCCAATTCCGGCAAGCGGGTATCTTGCAGCGCATCGACAGGAATGATTCTGGCGCCGCCACTATTCAGTGCTTCCAGATCGTCGGCGTAATAAAATCCGAATGCGCGATCACGCATCAGGCCGATACGGAAATGGTGGCGCACAGAGTCCGGTTCCGTTTTGCATGCCGTGGTCGCCGTGCATGCCGTGGTTGCCTCGGGTTGCGCAACCGTTCTTTGCAACAAACGGTCAAGATCAACCTGTTCGGCCACTCGTGCTGCGATGGTGCGAATTTTTCGCTCTGCGGCAAGCGATTCGTTGTTTGGCATCAGGCCGAGATGGCGTTCGACGATTTGCAAGGCATCGTCATTTTGAACGGCACCCAGAACTGGTATATCGGTGTAATGTTCGATGACGGCGCGCAGCTTGCTTTCGTGACGCAAACCGCCCAACCGGTTCAGAATGACTCCAGCGATGCGGATATTGCGATCAAAGGCCTGGTAACCCAGAATGAGTGGCGCTACGCCGCGGGTCATGCCGCGCGCATCGACAATCAGGATAACCGGTACATTCAGCAGTTGCGCGAGCGCTGCGTTGCTGTTGCTCCCGTCAAGATCGAGTCCATCGTAAAGCCCTTTGTTGCCTTCGATGATTCCGACGTCGGCTGATTCGATGTGGCGACGGTACGCATCAAGCATTTCGTCTCGCGACATCATGTAAAAATCGAGATTGTAGCAGGGGCGGCCGCTTGCCTGGGCCAGCCACATCGGATCAATGAAATCCGGCCCCTTCTTGTACGCCTGCACCGCGAGTCCTTTGGCATGCAAGGCGGCACAAAGGCCGATGCTCAATGTGGTTTTGCCTGACGATTTGTGCGCAGCGGAGATCAGAAAACGCGACATGCCGAATTTTCTCAATGGACACCGGGCCACATGGCAGGGCGTTGCCGCCACATGTCCATTGCCAGCGTTTGTGCGGATTTCCGGTTATCGGCCTTACCCATGGCCTTGAGTACGATGGCTGCCGTGCCGGTGACGGCTGCCAGCGCGTATTCGTCTTCGATTTCGCCTTTCCACAAGGCCGTCAGACGGCTTGTATCCATGCACTCGTCTTTGACATGTCGGTTGGCGAACATGGCGGGCCATTCTTCTTCGGATAATTGCCCATCATGGACGCTCTTGACCAGACATGCCGAATCGGGATCGCGTTCGCTTTCACCACCTTCGCCCTTGAGCACGACCAGATGAGGTTGTTTGAGGTCAAGCGCCGCCAACTGGTGCAGATCGCGGTACCCCGGATGGAATATCCCCTGAATGGCAAGCGGCGCGTGCATGGGGTTGATCATGCGTACCAGCGTATTGACCGGAGAACGCAGGCCAAGAATCGGACGCAGGGTCATCAGGTATTGCAGACTGGGGCTTAGGTGTTCGAGCGCCATGAAAGCAAAGTGCTGTGTTTGAATTCGGGTTGCCGCTTCAGTCAGGTTGCGGCAGGACGCGATGCCCATCGATTGCAGGACTTGTGGCGTATAGATGCGACCATCGTCTGCCGAGGTGGCATGCATGAATACCGAAATGTCGTGGCTGGACAGGAGCAAGGCAGAAAGCACGAACCAAGGCAATTGACGGCGTTTTCCGGCATAAGACGACCAGTCCACCTGTACCGTTGGCATACCTTCGGGTAGCGACAGGGAGTCGCGTGCGGCCATGACGAATCCGGCCAGTTCTTCCGGTGTTTCTTCTTTGAGGCGCATCAGCATGAGAAAGGCACCCAGTTGCATTGGTTCAACTTCATCTTTCAAAATCATGGACATGGCTTGTTTTGCTTCATCCATGGTCAGCGAGCGTGAACCACTTTTGCCTTTTCCAAGCATACGGATGTACTGCGCAAACGGATGTTCTTTATTCATGAGGGGTGCTCCGGGCTTGTTCGATAAGACAAAGATTGTTAGGGCCGACGGTCAGAAAAGAAGATCCTGCCTGGCGGGCATTGACCATGCAGGACAATCATTTTCGATTCGGATTCTGGTTTGGCGGGATAACCGTATGCGTGCGCACCATCAGAGTCCATTATGCCACAACCCATCAATGGTGCGGATCGACAACCGAATCGTCCAGGCTTTCCGGCAGAAAACGCAGCACACGAAGAGCGATGACGACAATCACGCCAGCAACGGCCATGCCGCCGATTCCGAGCATGGTTTCAACCAGACTTGGGCTGTATGGATGCACCACGCCATCAAAAAAGCTGCTGCTGACCGTCATGCCCGGGAACAGGGGGAGCGGATATGCTTGTCCGCCAATGATAGTGACATACATCTGTGCCAGACCACCCAGAACCACCAAGAGGCATGCCAGAGCAACCGCTTTGCGTGATTGGCGCGTGATTGGCGCGTACAGCAGGAATAATGGCAAAACTGCGCCGACGAACACCTGTCCCAACCAGAACAGAAGCGGATAAACGCCGCCGTTCAACAGAATGAACCGTTCCAGACCGTGCTGTTTAGTGAAATAGATGTTGGTCATGTGGTACACCAGCACAAAATACAGTGTCGCGCCAATGAACACGCCCAGCAGGTTTTTCAAACGTCGAATCACTGCATCGCCCAGCGGACGCTTGCTGCAACCGTAGGCTGCCATCAGCACCAATAGGTAAATGGCCAGGCCATAGCTGAAGGACATAATGATGAACATCGGCGCCAGCAAGGCAGAGTCATAGGCTTGTCTGGCAACCAGGAAACCGAAAATGGAACCGGTACCTGTCGTGAGCGACAAGCGCCAGAAAAACGCTGCGTAACCAATCGTCTTGTTGTAAGGTACCATGTTTCGATCCATCATGGACCAGATGTAGGCGGCGGCCAGCGTGAAAAAACCGCTGTACAGAAACACGTTCCAGGCAAACACCGATTTGAAGTTGAAATGCGTCATGGCCACAATCAACCGATCGGAGCGCCCCAGATCCAACATCAGCACCATCAATCCGCCTGCCAGCAAGGCAATCGCCAGCAGTGCGGAAAGCGGCGCCAGCGGTTTGTAGAACTTTTTGCCGAATACCGTGGCGATGGACGCCACGTTCAGCACGCCCGACGCCGCAACGATCAGAAATACCGCGAACACATGCGGCATGCCCCATACTATCTGATTGGTCATGCCAGTGATGATGTGGCCGTAATGTTCCATTTGCCAGGCGGCAAACAGACCAATCACAGCCAACAAGCCCAATCCGCCCAGCAAGCCGTAAAACGACTTGTTGCTTCCTTCCAGTTCACGAAAAGTGATTTGCATGTTTTAAATACCCTGATAGCGCACACCGGTGTGCAGATTCAGATCTGGCAGCACTTCCTTGGCCCCATAAGTGGCGAGTTGCTTCGAAATGCTGCTTTCCGGATCTTTCAGATCGCCGAAGAAGATGGCCTGATGACCTTCGGCATTGCAGGCATCCTGACAGGCCGTTGTTTGCTGGCCAGCGTCGATGCGCTGCACGCAAAAGGTGCAAGATTCCACACAGCCCTGGCCTCTTGGTACTTCCGCCAATTGGTCTTCGACCGGTTGATGGATGAACGAGCGCGCCTTGTAGGGACAGGCCATCATGCAATAACGGCAGCCGATGCAGATATGCCGGTCAACAAGCACGATGCCATCGGCGCGTTTGAATGAAGCGCCGGTAGGGCAGACGTCTACGCAAGGCGGTTCCTCGCAGTGCTGGCACATCATGGGCAATGTGAAGCTGTAGCCATTTTCGGGGTTGGTTACATTGACTTTGCGAATCCATTGCGGACTGGTGTCGGTCACTTCACCCGAAATACCGTTTTCCTTGTTGCACGCGCTCACGCAGGCATTACAACCGGTCGCGCATTTGGTGGTGTCGACCAGCATTCCCCAACGTATTTTGGACGATGCCGGCGAATCATCCACTTCCTTGCCTTGCGCTGTTTGCCAGAACATTACCCCAACGGGAAGCGCCGTGGTTGCCGCAATGCCCAGAACACTGGTCACAAAGCGGCGACGGTAGGTATCAAAATCTTTCATCGCATCACTCCTGCCAAGTCCTTGACGCTGAACCCGGTTTGCAGGTTCGGCAACGTTCCGTGATATGCCTGATAACGCATCATGGTTGCGCGCGTAGCCTTGTCACCGCTGCCAAGCGATATCAGCGGGTGAAACGAAGGCGGGGTGCCGGAAGGCTTGCTGGAATGACATTCGAAGCAAGTTATTTTTACCGCGGCATACGCATGACAACTTTGACAAAAATCACCGGGACCGGTCACGCTGTTGTCGCGCGTGCTGGCATGGCAATTCACGCAGTTGATGATACTGTATTTGTCGGCAAGCTGATTGTCACCATGGTGTACCGCCGATATCCGGTGATGTATCAGTAATTTCATGTGATTCTTGCGCATGAATTCAGTGGGCTCTACGCACTGTTTGCCTCGAACTGCCGTCACGTTGGGCATGGGAACCCGCGATGTATCCTGAGTATTGTCTTCTGCATAGGCTAGCGACAAAACGCCAACCAGCAGAAGAGTGCCCGCGGCAGCCAGTTTGATCCACCCCTTGGACAGTAAATTTTTCATGTTCCGGCCTTACTCGCCCATACCCATTTTGATGTAACCCGTCGGGCAGACGTCTGCGCAGATATGGCAACCGATGCACTTGCTGTAATCGGTGTCCACATAGCGACCGATGGTCGATTTGTCACGTTTGACTTTGAATACGGCCGCCTGCGGGCAGTACACCACGCAGTTATCGCATTCAAAACACAAACCGCAGCTCATGCAACGTTTGGCCTCGGCAACTACTTTTGCCTCTACCAGTGCGATCAGACGTTCGTTAAAGTTACCCAAGGCCTGATCGGCATTGAGTGTGATGGTTTCGCGTTTGTTTCGATCCTGAAAGGTAAAGTGTCCCAAGAACAGTTCTGTGGATTGAATCACGTATTTGGCGGAACGATCTTCGAAATTATGCACGGCAAAATTGCTTCGATCGGTACCCCAGGTCTGTGTGTGGTCGTATTCCACAACTTGCAGCCCTTTTTCGAGTAGCTTGCGTTGCAAGTCGAAACGGTGCTTGTCAACTTTCGGACGTTTTTCCAGTTCCGTCAAGCCGGACAGATAGTCGTGAATGCCGTCGGCAGCGATGGAAGCATGGCCGATTGCGGTGGTCAGCAAATGAGGTTTGATGACGTCGCCGCCGACAAAAATATGTTTTTTGCCCGGGAAGCGATAATGGCTGTCTGGCTTGATCAGGCCCCGGTTGTTGTTGAATTCTTCCAGACCAGTGAAGTCAACGCTTTGGCCGATGGCTGACACAATCAGGTCGGCTGGCAGATCGCGTTCGGTTCCGGGTTTGATGACGGTTTCACCCTTCACGATTTCAAATTCGGCAACACGCAGGGCGGTTGCGCGACCATTGGCATCCCGTACGACTTCAACCGGGGTAATGCCGCAAATGATCTCGATGCCCTCGGCTTGAGCCTGTTCGATTTCGTGTTTGTTTGCATGCATCTTGCTGATGCTGGCACGCGAAACCAGCACCACTTCGGCTCCTTCGCGGGCGGAGATTTTGGCGACATCGTGTGAAGCATTATTGGCAATGACGTGTTCCGGATGGTCAGTTTCGTGCTTGTTGGTGACTTTGCCCAGACGGCGCGCAACCGTCGCCACGTCAATCGAGGTGTCACCACCACCGATGACCACAACGCGGTTACCGACATGCTGCAAGCGTCCGTCGTTGAACGCGCGCAGAAAAGCCATCGCGGTCACGCAGTTGGGCGCTTCTGCCCCGGGAACCGGCAATGGACGGCCGCTTTGGGCGCCCATGGACATGAAAATGGCGTCGTACTGATTTTCCAGTTCGGCCAAGGAAATGTCTTTACCAACATGGGTATTCATACGGGTTTTAATGCCCAGGTCCAGAATGCGCTGGATTTCGCCGTCCAGCACTTCACGTGGCGTGCGGAAGCTGGGAATGCCATAGCGCATCATGCCGCCCAGCAGCTCATGTTCGTCAAAAATCGTTACCGAATGACCCTTGAGCGCCAATTGGTAGGCGCAGGCAAGGCCGGCAGGGCCGCCGCCCAGCACGGCAACGCTCTTGCCGGTGCTTTCCGCCTTGCTGGAGTAACCCATTTTGTTGGCCAGCGCCCAGTCACCGAGGAAATGTTCGACGGAATTGATACCGACAAAATCATCCACCTGATTGCGGTTACAGCCCGATTCGCAGGGGGCAGGGCAAACACGACCCATGACGGCAGGAAAGGGGTTGGCTTCGGTCAGACGGCGAAATGCATACTCTTGCCAGCTAATGCCCGCGGGCGGTTTTTCTACGCCACGCACGATATTCAGATAGCTGCGAATGTCTTCGCCAGCGGGGCAGCTGCCTTGGCAGGGAGGGGTGGACAGCACATATTCGGGACACATTGGGGAATGCGAGGCATCGAAAATCTTTTCCTGCCATTGATCCCATTTGGTATCGCCATCTTCATAACGACGAAATGTGAGGTTTTTATCGATATTTTCGGATGTGCTTGACATCGCTGCTCTCCTGAAATGAGTTCTCTAAGCTACTACTTGTTTGGGTCCAGTATGATGGCTGAACTGACCAACTGATGAACGCCGCCAATCATGCCCATTTCAAAGCCGTAATAAGGAACGACTTTGGTGAATTGCGCCTTGCAAATGGCGCAAATGGTAGCCATAAAATTGACGCCGTGATTTTCCACGACAGCCTGTAACGCATCCATGCGGGGTTGTGCGCCTTTTACGCGCAGTTCCATCAGATCGTCGGTCAGCAATCCGCCGCCTCCACCGCAACAATAGGTGCCTTCGCGGATGGTTTCGGGCGCCATGTCGTAAAAATGATTTGCTACAGATTTGATGATTTCGCGCGGGATGATGAACTGCCCGCCGGGAATTCCGCCCATACCGGATCCGCGCGCCACATTGCATGAGTCATGGAATGTGATGATACGGTGATCGTTGGCTTCTTTGTCCACCCGAATGGCGCCGCGTTGGAGCAGATCGTAAGTGACTTCGCAAATGTGTGCCGGTTGCGGGTAGTTGGAATCGAGCTGCTTTTGCAGCATCCGTGCGTATTCGTCCTGACCCCCGGCGCCAACGCCGATCAATGTGTTCCAGAAGCTGTAGGCCACGCGCCAGGCATGGCCGCATTCACCCACCACAATACGTTTGACGCCAAGCTCCAGCGCCGCCTGACGGATGCGCAGCGCCACTTTTTTTAGCTGGTCGTAACTGCCAATGAACATACCGAAGTTTCCGGCTTCCGATGCCATGGAAGACAGGGTCCAACTGATGCCGGCGGCATGAAACACTTTGGCGTAACCAATCAGGCTCTCGACGTGCGGCTCGGAGAAAAAGTCGGCCGAAGGCGTGATGAGCAATACTTCCGCGCCTTTGACATCGATCGGAAATTTTACGGCAACGCCAGTGTCGGCTTCGACGTCCTCTTCGAGGCCGGACAGGGTGTCCATGAGAGCTGGACCAGGCAAGCCAAGGTTGTTGCCGATGCGATGCACCTTACCCAGAATTTCATTGGTATATTTCTGGCCGAGGCCGACACTGTCGAGAATCTCGCGTCCAGCCATGGTGATCTCTGCCGTATCGATGCCATAAGGGCAGTATACCGAGCAGCGGCGGCATTCCGAACATTGGTAATAATACTGATACCATTCGTCAAGAACGTCACGGGTCAGATCTTTTGCGCCAACCAGTTGCGGGAAATATTTGCCGGCAAAAGTAAAATAACGGCGATATACCCGACGCATCAGATCCTGTCGGGCAACCGGCATGTTTTTAGGGTCTGCAGTGCCGATATAGTAATGGCATTTGTCGGTACAGGCACCGCAATGCACGCAGGCATCCATGAACACTTGAAGCGAGCGGTATTTACCCAGCAGTTCTCCCATCTTGGCGATGGCTATTTCCTGCCAGTTTTCCGGCAATTCGCCAGGGAAGCCAATGGCTTCCTGAATCGGCGCGTTGGCAGGAAAGGACTTGATGCCCGCCGCTGCATCCATGCGCACCAGCGGAATCACTGTATAGCCTTTTAATTCAGGCACTTCAAATTTTGATACGGCCACCGTAATCCCCTATTATTTGTCGAGTTGGGCAGCCCAGGGCGCAACGTGGCGCGCTTCCCGGGAGTCGTCAATCTGATTGCGGGTAGGGCTGAAGAATACGCCAGGTGCGTGCAGCAGTTTGCTGACGGGGAATATGATCATGAGCAGCGCAACCAGTGCCAGATGTATCAGCAGCAGTGGATCGGCTGGCAGCGGTTGCCAGTCGAAGGTCATCAGGCCCAGCATGAATGCTTTCAGACTGATGATATCGGTATGAACCAGAAAACTCATGGCCGAACCGGAAGCGCCAATAGCGACCAGCAAGGCGAGCATCAGATGATCGGAAGGGGTGGAAATGTAGCGTACCCGATCAACCAGAAAGCGGCGTGCCCACAGACCCAGCAGACCAGCCAGCATGGCAAATGCAGCATAGCGGCCGAAAGGTTGTATCAGCACAACCCAAGACCATACGGGTTGGGTAAAGTAGCGCAGATGGCGCAGCAATACCAGCAGCAAGCCGAAATGAAACATCCATCCGAATATCCATATCCACTTATTTGATTTAAAAAGGCTCTGGAACAGCACGACTTCGCGCGCCATTCGGGCAACCATGCCGGACTGCGTCATGGGCGCGGGCATGGTTGGTATGCGCAAGGGAGATGGTGTGCGGCTATAGACGTAAATCTTGAAAGCCACTCCGCCGACCAGCACAACTGTCGCCAGGTAAAACAAAATTGCATAAAAAATCGTTAGTGATGACATGTTACGCTTGGCCTTCAGGTTAAAACTAACAGGCGATTGACAGATTGTTGAAAACTCATTCCAGACCTCCAAACACTTTCAAGGTGCAAACGACGTTTTCAACAACCGGTCGGGCTCCGGTTGACGGCCCGACCCGGGCCGTCATCTTGTCCGATCAAAGACGGAAACCGATCAGATGCAGCCGGTAGGCTTTGGTAATCCAGCGATTTTGCACGCTTGTTTGGCCGGGCCGTATGGGAACAGTTCATACAGGTATTTGCTGCTACCTTTTTCAGGGCCAAGCTTCTTGCCGATGGCTTTGGTCAATACGCGAACTGCCGGGGCAATCTGGAAATCATTGTAATATTCACGCAAAAAATTGATGACTTCCCAATGGTTTTCGGTCATGTCAATTTTTTCCTCGACAGCCAGAACCTTGGCGATATCTTCATCCCAGTCGCCCAGATTGATCAAATAACCTTCTTCATCCGTTTCGTATGTCTTGCCGTTCACTTCCAATGCCATGATATGTAACCTTTCTGATTAAAATTTAGACTCCGGGCAATTACAACCAGGACTGTACGTTGTCGCTTTCGGCCACCAGATCGACAAAACCTGCGTAATCCACCATTTTCACACCTTCCAGTACACGATCCTGGATGCCGCGAGCTTCAGCATCAGGCCACAACACGCATACCTTGACATCTTTCATGGCTTCATGAAGCATGTTTCCGGCTACGCTGTTCTTGGTTACTGCATAAACGCCATCTTCGATCAGCAACAGTACGTCGCCCTGGCCATTCGTGGCGATGCGCAGGCAACTTTCCAGCGTCGTGCTCTCGAATGGGGATTTGTTTACGATATGCAACATTGCATTTCCCCCTTAAAAATCAATGACAACATCCTGAGAGCGCATCAGTCCGGCCATGTCAGCGGAAGACAACGTTTCCACCGGAACCAGTAAATCAGCTTCTGTCAAGCCGCGCGCTTCCATCGATTTCTGTTCGACATACAGTTTTTCGATGTCATATCCTTCCAGCGCCCGATAAGTTGGCGAGAAGTTTTTCATGCCAATCGCTTTGGTGTGTTGTCCTTTGACGAGTTGGTACACCCCGTCGTCCATGAATACCATGCTCACGTCCTGATCGAAGGCAGCGCTGATTAGCACGACCTCTAGCCCTTCCAGCGCGTAAATCGTGCCATAAGGCGCTTTTCGATTGACGAACATGAATTTTTTGACAAGACCCGGATCCCCCTCGTCAACGCCGCCTGTTGTTTCGTTCATCGCCATTTCCTTTTGTTCAATCACCGAATACCACTAACCGATCTGCCTGAATACCGGCTTCGACCAATTGGCCAAGACCAGAAATCCGAAATCCGGATGCCAGATTGTCATCGTTAATCCCGCGACGCAAAGCCGCAGCCACACAAACAACCAGATCAATTCCGTGTTCTTCCGCCAGTTTGGACCAGAGCGCGACGACATTGCGGTCATCCTGCGGTGGTTCGGTCAAGCGAGTAGCGTTGTTGACTCCGTCGTGGTAGAAAAATACACGGTAGATTTCGTGTCCTTTTTTGATCGCGGCCTGGACGAACTGGTATGCCGTGTCCGAAGCCTGATGGGTATAAGGCCCTTCGTTAATCATAATTCCAAACTTCATGCGTTCAACCCTTTTTCATGGCATCCGCTGGAGCCGGTCGTGCGCTCCGGCGGAATAACCAATTATAACAATGGCATCAGAAACGAATATGGGCAGAAGCGTTCAACGTGACCCGCGAACCGCGCCAATCGTCAATGTGATACTTGGTGAACGGCAGACCGGTTTTTTCAAAAAAACGCGGCCAACCAATACGATCAATCCAGTCGGCCATACGTTCCCAAGGTTGGGCATCCAGCTTGTAAACCGACAGGATTTTGCGCACGACTTCGGCTACTTCCGGCCAACGTGGTGCGTTGTTCGGCAAACCGGATGCCACGAGTTTGTGGAATGTCGGGCGTGATCGTGCATTCGAATTTTTGCCGCCCACCCAGATGGCAATCTTGGAATGCTCTGGATCGTTGATTTGCATGGGTGGGCAGGGAGGGTAGCAAGCGCCGCAGCACACACATTTCTTCTCATCGACTTCCAGCGAAGGCTTGCCGTTGACCAGCGCCGGGCGAATGGCCGCAACCGGACAACGTGCAACGACGGTAGGGCGCTCACACACGTTGGCCACCAGATCGTGATTGATTTTGGGTGGTTTGGTGTGCTGCATGATGATGGCAATGTCGGCCATGCCGCCGCAGTTGATTTCGCAGCAGGAAGTCGACATTTTGACTCGGTTTGGCATTTCACACTTGATGAATTCATCGTATAACTCGTCCATCAGCGCCTTGACCACACCGGAAGCGTCGGTGCCGGGAATATCGCAATGCAGGAAACCCTGCGTATGCGCAATCATGGAAACCGAATTGGCAGTGCCGCCGACCGGAAAGCCATGTTTGTTCAGTTCCCTTATCAGGGGTTCGACCTTGTTCTGATCGTCAACCATATATTCGATGTTGCTGCGTGCGGTAAAGCGCACGTGACCATCGGCAAAATTGTCGGCGATATCACACAGTGTGCGAATGGTGTAAACGTCCATTTGCCGCTGGGTACCGGCCTTGACCGTCCAGATTTCATCGCCACTTTCGGCGCGATGGTACAAAACCCCTGCTTTCGGGTGGTTATGGTATTCCCATTTGCCATAATTCTTAGCCATCACCGGATGCATATACTGCATCGCATCCGGTACACCGCTCTCTATGGGTGCACGCAATTCAGCCATATCATTTATTCTCCATACAGAAAACTTGTTTTTGAGATCGTTGCATGACTACTGTAATTATATGGTCATGCAACGGTCTGACTTGCACTTGAAAATGGCTGTCAAGCGGCAGCTTTTTTCGCCTTTGCTACTTCTTCATCCCAGTCGTCGGTCCGAACGTAAGGATTGCTGCGCGGTTCGATGACCATATTCGCATCGACTGGACGACCAATTCCTTCCAGGAAATTGACCAAGCCGATGCGATCGATCATTTCACCGGTTCGTTCGTGTTCCAGAGCGTTGTCAGCGAAGAAATCGATGATGTCGCGCGCTAGCGCGCCCAGATCTTCAAAATCTTCATCCGATTCGAGCTTCATGAATGGAACAATGACCGTGCCCATGGTGGCGCCAATTTTCAGCACACTTTTGCCGCCCACCAAAACCGTTACGCCTTTGTCTTTGCCGGGCAAGAGTGCGCCAGGCATGACGTTCAGGCAGTGCATGCAATGCACGCAGTTATGGTTGTCGATTTCCATGCATTGCGTGTCGTTGACCGCAACACTGGAAAAACCGTCCGCCTTGGAAACATTTCCTTTGGCTTTCAAGGACAGCGCTTTTGTCGGACAACGGTTGATGACGTCGTTGACCAGTTTTTCCATGCCGTGATTGGCGATGTATTCTTTGGCCAGTTTTTCGTTGACGCGTATGTTGTCGCGCCAGGTTCCGATGACAGCCATGTCCGAGCGTTGAATGGAATTGACGCAGTCGTTGCCACAACCGGAAAACTTGAATTTGAACTTGTACGGCAGCGCAGGGCGGTGCATGTCATCGATGTTGGCGTTGATGATGGTGCGCAGTGCGCGGGCCTCGTCGTAATTGGACATTTCGCAACGTGCCGAACCCACGCAGGACATCGATGTGCGTAAGGCAGGTCCCGCTCCACCCATGTCGAATCCCATCTCATTGAGTTCGTCGAAGGCCGGTTGTACGTTCTCGGTCGAAACCCCCTGAAACATGATGTCGCCGCTTTGACCATGCAGCGCGATCAGGCCGGAGCCGTGTTTTTCCCATAAATCGCAGAATTTACGCAAGATATCGGTGTTGTAATGCATGCCGGCAGGCGGTTGGATGCGCAGGGTGTGGAACTCGGCTGCAGCAGGAAACAGTGGTTCGCCGTGCTCGTTCTTCAATTCGCTAAAACGGGGAATGACGCCGCCACCGTAGCCGAATACGCCAACGGTACCGCCTTTCCAGTACCCCTTGCGATTTTTGTATGACGTTTCCAGTTGACCCATGAGGTCAACCATCATGTCATTGTCTTTGGCCAACCGCTTCAGTCCGGTTACGAAACTGGGCCAGGGACCGCTCTCAAGCTGGTCCAGCAAAGGCGTGTCGTGCATTTTTTTAGTCATAGTGACTCCTTATCATCCACCGGCATTACCGGGTTGTCCACAAAGTCTCGGGTACTGTGTCGAAACGGATGTTTTGTTGCCTGCACGGGCACTGCGTTTTGCGCCCGTAACCCGTGCATTTGGCTGGCGATCTTGAATATGGTTTATTTATTTCGCCGTTACACAAAACTTTCGACACAATGTCATCAAAAGTTCATGAATCTTACTCGCTTTAAAATCCATAGTTCTATAGTCTCGTTGGGTGGTTGTTATCCATACCTTTTGGTAGTATGCACCTACACCATTTGGGTTAGTTTCATGCGCGGCCGACAGTGAGACACTAGCTAGCCGATACTATGGGTATGTCATAGTATGCGTTGGCTGCAACCGCCACGTTGAAAACGTGCAAAACATGCACGGCGGGATGGGGTTTGGCGGGCGAACTGCCGCGTTGCGCCGCTGGTCAAGGCTGTTTCTTGGGTACTGACCCAAGGGAGAATAACCCTTGACTGCGCGTCGCGCCTTGCATTTCATCCCGCCAAGCCACCGTCGCGACCGTGTGGGAATGAATCAGCGCTTCCCTATGATTTAAGATACTCTGTTATTTCAAGATCGTTTTAAGATCGGGTAAAAATTGGACGAAATTGAAATTCGCACCCTGCAAAAATTTCTGGCATCGCCTTATCGTCAGGAAATCGAGTTACAGCATGTCAGGCATATGGCGAACTATACGACTTTGAGATTGAGAATTCGTGAGATCAAGCGTTTTACGATTTTCGATATCGATGAAACTACCGCCCGAACTTGGGGCAGAGCTATGCTGGAATGGGCGGATACGCTCGCACAAAGCGAGCAATCCGGCACAGAATCCGGTGCGGGAGAATAAAAATAAGCTGGTATAACGATAATCCGGCGGAGGCTAGAGAAGTTGACGCTTCTGCGGTGTCTGATGTGTATTTGACCTTGCACGGTAGCACGGTGCCGGTCGATCACGCGTATCCGCTGTTTTGCGAGTTGACGCGTTTGCTTCCCTGGATTGAGGACGAAGCGATGCTGGGCATCCATGCCATACGCGGTGCCATGAACGGGCAAGACGAACTGGTATTGAATCATCGCACCAAGCTGGTTGTGCGTTGCCCGGCGTGGCGTTTGAACGAATTGCCCAAACTCGCAGGGCAGACCATCCACATAGGGCAACAATCGTTGACCCTTGGCGAGGGAAAAATCAAGTCGCTGAGCCGTTATTCTCCGCTGTATGCCCATTGTGTGGTAACGGGACATGCGGACGAAAAAGATTTTTCGCGTGAAGTGCTGCAACTGTTGACCGAAAAAGGTATCGATAGCCGTTTTATTTGCGGCAAGCAGCAAAGCATTTTCGATGGCAAAGAGATGGTTGCCGGCTACAGTCTGTTGCTGCACAGTTTGCCACTGGAACATTCGCTCGCGTTGCAGCAACAAGGGTTGGGACTGCATCGCAAACTTGGGTGTGGCATCTTTATTCCGCACAAATCGATTGTTGCTGTCGGCTCAATCAATTCGGTTTGATTGGTTTAATCGTGGTTCATCATCAACAGGAGGAAAGCAATGGGTTATATTTACAACGGCCAGGAACTGGAAACCGGTGAGGAAGATTTTTTGCTGGAGCCGATTTTCGACGATGACATCGTTCCAGTGATCGCTGCCGCCGAAAACATCAATCTGACCGATGATCATTGGTTTGTCGTGCGTTACCTGCGTGACAAGTTTCGTGAAGACGGTCAAACACCGAACTTCCGCAATATGGTCAAAGAACTCGAAGAAAATTACCCTGGAACAGATTGGAAACAAAAGCTCTACGCACTGTTTCCCAACCAGCCAGCCCGTCAGGCTGTTCGCGTTGCCGGCTTGACCAAGCCATTCGGCAAGGGTGGTTATTGACAAGCACCTGCGGGCGTCGATTGCGACGCCCGCGTCTTCAAGAAATGCAGGGCAAATTGAATGGCAATACGCATCAAAACAACATGGTTCAAACAGGTAGAAGGTCCGAAAGATTCAAGGCAACAGGCGGGTGTCGTCGCCAGCACGATCTGGAAGCAGGCCGACAAGACGGTTACCGATCTGTCCAAGGCGAATTTCAGCATCGAAACACCCCAGCGCGGATTTGGCCTGCTCGCTGAATTGTCTGTTTTCATGCTGCATTTGAGCGATCGCATGGCATTCCTGCGCATGAACGACGCAGATCGCCAGACGTTGGTGCAGGCGCTGGCTGTCCGGTTGGCGGAAATTCTTGAAGAAAACATTCATGAAGTGGTCAATGATCACGGACATCCCTATCAGGCTGATTTTATCGATCTGGTGAACCGGCGCTGCGCTGATTACGCCAGCTTCGATTTTCCTGCCACCCAACCCGATTTTTCCGTGCTGCGTTATTTGGGCAACCGCATCTGTGAAATTATGGATGAACGCGATCGGGCATGGATCATCGATCAGGTCATGGAGTTGTCGGCACCAGATATGGTCGGTACGGTTGAAAAAGTCATGGATGGACTGTTTCCAAAAACTGCATAACGACAAGACCGAATCGAGGCACCCTCCATGAATAACCCATTTGACCTGAATGATGACGCTGCCTATCAGGCATGGCGTGAAAGCAGACTGAAAAAATATCCCACGCGCATCGAAGATCTGGTTGTCGAAGTCGGCAATCCACGTCAGTTGACCCCAACCGAACGGGAAGCCATTCTTGCACGTTGTCGTCAAACCAATATGGCCATTTATGTCAGCCGTTGCGAAGAGCAGACTGACAAAACCCTGGCACGCAACATGGGACTACAGTTCGGACTTTCCCGCCTCGACAAACACTGGATGACTGACGAAGA